>JASFPP010000022.1:0-28922 GCA_050115915.1 Candidatus Aminicenantota bacterium | reverse complement strand
GGAACCCCGGAAGAGATCGAAAAAACGGAGAATGAAGTCGTACAGCAGTTCATCCATGGCCGGGCCAAGGGGCCCATAAAGGAATGGTGAAGGATGAATAGACATAGATGTTGTCCACAGAATATCCTGTGCGAAAACCAATCTGATAAATTGAGGAAATGACCATGAAGCGTGAGATAAAAGTCGGATTGTTCTTGGCGATAGCGTTGTTTATTCTCGCAACGGTTATCTTTATTGTCGGGGATTTCACCGTTTTGTTCAGGGGAGAGGGATATCCTTTGTTTGCCGATTTTGAAACAGCGGCGGGCCTGGAAAAAAAGACAGTGGTCAAGATGGCCGGAGTCAAGATCGGTATTGTCAAAGAGATTCGCTTAAAGGGAGTCCGTGCAGAGGTCATGCTCGACATCGATCAGGGAATCCCGGTCTATAAAGGGTCCACAGCCATGCTGGCATCTTTAGGGCTACTCGGGGAAAAGTACATCGAGATCATTCCCGGGGAAGGACCGGAGATCTGCCAGCCGGGCGAGATCATCCAGAGCATCTCGCCAGTGAGTTTCGACCAGATGGGAAATCTTTTGATGACTGTTGGCGAGGATCTTTCCGAGGTGGGGAAAGCCCTGAAGGAAATGCTCAGTGGGGATGAACCCAAGATGAATTTTCGTGAGATCCTTCACAATCTTTCTGTTTTGACTGAGGATCTCAAGGAGTTGACACAGGAGAATAAAGGAACCTTGAGTGCCGGGATCCAGTCCTCCACACAAACAATAAATAAATTCGACAAGCGTGTGGGAGATATCGCCAATAGTCTGGATGAGTTGATCGTTGCGATGAGGGACATGCTGGAAGAGAACAGAGGGAATATCTCGGATAGCACAGAAAGACTCAGATTACTCATCGAAGAAGCCGAGGCCGCACTCCAAGAGTTGAATGAAGCGCTGGGAAAAGTGAATCGAGGGGAAGGAACTCTCGGTAAGCTGATCCAGGATCCAGAACTCTATGACAGGGCAGAAAAAACTCTGCGCGCGGTTGAAAAAACCACACACCGAGTTTCTTCTGTGCGTGCGCAGGGGGGATTACACCTTGACTATTATGAAAAAAGCGAGCTCGTCAAAGGAACCCTTTCCTTTGCCCTCTGGCCGACATCCAACGCCTATCTTTTGGGACAGATCGTTCGGGATCCCTGGGAAGAGAGGTTCACGTACTCCCTTCTGGGAGGGATCAGGCTGGGCGCATTTTCTCCTCGGGCGGGGATTCTGGAATCCGAACTCGGTGTCGGCCTTGATCTGTTTGCCTGGGAGGACCGGCTGAGATTTAGCCTCGAGTCTTATGATTTTAACCGGGATAAACGCCCTCGTTTTCGATTTTCGACCAGCTTTTATGCCACCAAGTTCTTTTACATCCTTTTCGGGCTGGACGATTTTTCCGTCTCTCGAAATAGGGAGCTGTTTTTTGGATTGGGCGTTGGCATCTGATGAAAGAGAAGACAACATTTGTCTGCCAGAACTGTGGCGCGCAGTCTCCCAAATGGATGGGACGGTGTCCCAGTTGCGGCGAGTGGGAAACTCTCGTCGAAGAGGTCGAAGAAACCGCTCGAACGGAGTTTGCTTTTCCTCCTTCAGAGCCTGTCCTCTACGATGACATCCAACAGGTTGAAAAAAAGAGGATTCATACGGGGATTGTGGAACTCGACAGAGTTCTCGGAGGTGGATTGGTTCTGGGTTCCATCGTTTTGATCGGCGGAGAACCCGGGATAGGCAAATCCACATTGCTCCTCCAGGTCAGCCGGGATTTTTCGACAAACGGCGAGAGGGTTCTCTATGTTTCCGGCGAAGAATCCTTAGAGCAGATAAAACTTAGGGGGGAACGCCTGGGTATCCCCAAGGGGAGTCTGTACATCCTGGCAGAAACCAACTTAGAGAGGATCATCGCTCACGCCGAGAACCTCTCTCCTCAGGTCTTTATCCTGGACTCTGTCCAGACCGTCTTTTCATCCAAGCTGACTTCGAGTCCAGGAACGATCAGCCAGGTGAGAGAGGTCACCAACCAGGTCTTTCGATTCGCTAAAGCGAACATGATATCCGCATTCCTCATCGGCCACATCACTAAGGAGGGCTCGCTGGCCGGGCCGAAATCATTGGAGCACATGGTCGATTGTGTGCTCTATTTTGAGGGCGAGCGCGATCACAGCCATCGAGTGGTGCGCGCACTCAAGAACCGTTTCGGGCCGGTCTCGGAGCTGGCAATTTTTGAGATGACCGGGCAGGGGCTCGAAGCCGTGGCCAATCCCTCTGCGTTTTTCTTGAAAGAGAGGCCAGAGAACGAAGCAGGCAGTGCCGTTGTCTGCACGATCAAAGGCACGCGGCCGCTTCTCGCAGAAGTGCAGGCTCTTGTCTCGTCCACTCTCTTCGTCGGGAATCCGCGGAGGATGACGATTGGTTGTGATCATTTTCGGGCGTCTATGCTTATGGCGATTGTCGAGAAAAAGCTTGGGTTTAGTTTTGCGGGAGAGGACGTGTATCTGAATGTGGCTGGAGGGCTCACCATCGATGAGCCAGCCGCAGACCTCGGGATTCTTGTGGCGATTGTCTCGAGTTTAAAAAATAATGCTGTCCCCTCTGGCTTTGCCGTGTTCGGAGAGGTGGGACTCAGTGGCGAGATCCGCTCCGTCGGCCATCCCGTCGTGCGGGTGAAGGAAGCATCTTCCTTGGGTTTCCGGACCGTCATCCTTCCCAAGGGAAATATATCTCACCTTGAAAAAGAAGGCATAACCGGTATAAACTTGGTTGGCGTTTCGAACGTTAAAGATGTTGTCGATTATATTTTTTAATTTTAATATATTTTTTTAATACTCTTATAGAGGTTATCGTAATGGGCATTTTTATACTTCGCATTTTGGTAGTCGCCTCCATCGCGGCCGCCGGATATTTTTTCCCTCCCTTTCAACTGATCCCCTATTATGGAGCGCTCGCAGGATTTGTGCTGGGTGTTCTCATTATTTATCTTGAAACGAGGATCAGAAAGAGCCAGTTCAAGATCATCTGGGGGTCGACCCTGGGAACCTTTGCGGGTGTCTTGTTCGGGTGGCTCTTGGGTTCCATCTACCAGACCATCGCGCCTGACAGCTCGACCACGAACTTTATCCGGATCTTTTTTCTGCTGATCCTTCCCTACATCGGATTCCTGGTCGGAACACAGAGGTTCGAGTGGCTCGATCCCGCACATTTTCTCCGTTTTTTCAAAGAGAAGAGTGTAGGCCGGACCGCAAAGATCTTGGACACGAGCGTGATCATAGACGGCAGGATTGCCGACATCTGCGACACAGCCTTTATAGAAGGCACTCTGATCCTCCCCCAGTTTATCCTTAAGGAGCTCCAACTGATCGCCGATTCCTCTGACGGGATCAAACGGCAACGCGGCCGGAGGGGGCTGGAGATCTTGGATCATCTTCAAAAATCTTCCCAGGTTTCTGTCGTGATCTCGGAGGTGGATTTTCCGGAGATCCAGGACGTGGATTCTAAGCTGATCGAGCTGGCCAAACATCAGGACGCCAAGGTCGTCACCAATGACTTCAACTTGAGCAAGATCGCCAAACTCCAGGGCGTGCAGATCTTGAACATCAATGAACTGGCCAACGCGATGAAACCCGTCGTCCTGCCCGGAGAATCGATACGTGTCTTTATTCTGAAGGAAGGAAAGGAGAAGGACCAGGGTGTTGCCTATCTGGATGACGGGACAATGGTTGTAGTGGATAATTCCCGGAAGATGATCGGACAAACAGTGAGCATTACGGTCACCTCTGTGCTCCAGACAACTGTGGGCAAGATGATATTCGGCCGTTATAACGAAGAGCCCGATGAATAATGTCACCGCGATCATCGTCGCTGCTGGTGAGGGGCAGCGGTTTGGTGCGCCCAAACAGTTTGCTCCACTCAAGGAAAAGCCTGTGTTGGAGTGGTCGCTGGGATGTTTTCAAACGCACGTTCAGGTGGCGAATATCGTTCTTGTTTTGATGAGCGATATCGAGAAAGAGGAATACATCAGACGGTTCCCTAAAATTTCGGCCGTGGTTGCCGGAGGGAAACACAGACAGGATTCTGTGATGGCTGGATTCCATCAGATCGATCCTCAAAAAACAAGCCTTGTTCTCATTCACGATGGCGTTCGCCCGGTGGTCGATCACGCTCTTATCAGCCGGGTCATAGCAGCAACGAAGCAGAATGGAGCTGCTGTGCCTGCGATACCGATCGAGGATACGGTGAAGGCTGTCCGAGATGGGAAGGTTCTTCGGACGGTGGATAGAGCGGAGCTCCGTCGTGTGCAAACGCCTCAAGGATTTGCCTATCCCCTTCTCAAAGCGGCGTTGGATCAAGCCAGAGAGGACAACTTTCTTGGTACGGATGAAGCCGCTCTTGTCGAGCGGATCGGGAAGGAAGTTGTGGTCGTAGAGGGGGATCCGAGAAATATCAAGATCACCGCGCCCGTAGATATCCAGATTGCGGAGGTGTCCCTTGAAGATTAAATCCGGACTCGGCTATGATGTCCATCGTTTGGTGGAGGGGAGGGCGCTTTTTATCGGCGGGATAGAGATTCCCTATGCCAGAGGCATGCTGGGACACTCGGATGGAGATTGTCTCGTCCACGCCATCATCGATGCACTTTTGGGTGCTCTGGGAGAAAAAGATATTGGGCAACTTTTTCCCGATACAGAAAGCAAATACAAGGATATCCGAAGCACCCGGTTACTCGAAGAGGTTGTCCAGATGCTGGAAAGAGACAATGTCAGAATCGCTCACATCGATAGTGTGATCCTCGCAGAGGATCCGCCCCTGGCCGCATTTATCCCCCAGATGAAGGAGGTGCTCTGTTCTATCCTGGGGATAGGACGAGAGAACCTGGGGATTAAAGCCAAGACCAATGAAGGCCTTGGGGCGGTCGGTCGCGGCGAAGCGATTGCCGCTTGGGCAACGACCCTTCTTGAAATCCCCTAGCCTGCATAGATCTCAAGCCGGTAGGGATGGAAGCAGAGGAGACATTGAGTGATCGCACTTGGAAACGATACTCTTCTCCAATTACTTGAGAAAAAACTCTCAGCTGATAAGCCGGGCATGGATGCCCAGCTGAAGATGACCCCCCGTCCCAGGCCCGGACATCGAAGATATGAAGAGGTGGGGGCTTCGTGTGCCAGAGCCGGAGTTCTTGTCCTTCTCTATCCGAGGAAGAACAGGTTGTGTCTTGTCCTTACAAGACGGACGGAACAGGTGCGGCAACACAGGGCTCAGATCTCTTTACCTGGGGGGAGGCAAGAGCCGGGGGAAGATCTCGTCCGAACCGCCTTGAGAGAGACCGAAGAGGAGTTGGGCGTCCAGCCTGACTCTCCTCGGATATTGGGGATGCTGACCCCCCTGTACGTCCCGCCGAGCAACACCTGCATCCATCCGGTCGTCGCCTCGCTTCCAGAACGGCCCGAGTTCATCCGCGCTCCCGAAGAAGTCGAAGAGGTGATCGAGATCCCCCTCGAGCATCTTCGGAATCCGGTCAATCTCCACGAAGAGGTCTGGACGATCAGGGGAATCCCTGTGAGAGTCCCTTTTTATCTTTTTAAAGGGAATAAGATATGGGGGGCGACAGCCATGATTCTGGCCGAGCTTCTCCATCTTTTAAGGGAAGACTGAATCTTCTTGATGTTATTCCAAACATCTCCTCCGATTCGTTTGAAAATAAACCAAAATAATCGGAAACTTGAACATATAGGGGCACAGATTTATGAAAATTCGGACCTTCAAGGATAATAAAAGGAAGAAATGCGGGAATAAAGCGAAAAACTAGATGCGGGATTTAAAGCGGCGGCGGGGGTAAAGCGAGGTAAAGGGGGGGATTGGCTGGGCCGCGAGGCTATATCTGCCCAATGAGATGGAGAGGAGGACTCTCGCGATACTATCGGCCAGCCAATCCCTGAATTTGATGATCGGACTCATCATTTCTCTCTTCTCAGGTTTTTATCCTCTGCTGATGAGGGAATAGACGAGCGGTGTGTCGGCTTTTGCCAGCACGTTCGAAATGATCTCGTACCCGGCATATTTTCCGACTTTAACGAGGTCGATGGCGGGAGCTGCGATCATGCTGAATGCCGCAAAGCTCAAAAACAAAGCCAGCGCCAGGATTCCGATTTTTTCTCTAAGTCTCATTTTAACCTCCTTATCATTTGACTTGTCATTGACATAGTATATACGCAGGAAACTCGGAAAAGGTTCCGAGTTTTTTCCTTTAATAAGGAGCAGGTTTTTTCGTCCCGGAAGGGCCATAATCATGTTCACAGCGGCAAGGCGCCCGCCGGTCGTTTTCCGGGAAGAGGAAGTGCCTAATGCTGCTTGACTCAAGGGGACTTGGATATTACTATGAGTCATGATGAAAAGAGTGAGAGTGCGCTTTGCTCCAAGCCCGACCGGTTTTCTCCACGTGGGGAATGCCCGGACAGCGCTTTTCAACTGGCTTTTTGCCCGTCAACAGGATGGTGTGTTTATCCTCAGGGTGGAGGATACGGATGTTGAGAGATCGACGGCGGAATACGACCGGAAATTGATGGACGATCTGCGCTGGCTGGGGCTCGATTGGGATGAGGGCCCCGATGTTGGCGGGGAATACGGTCCCTACCGTCAATCCCAGCGTTTGGACTTCTACAGAACACATGCCGAGGAGTTGTTGGATGAGGATAAGGCCTACCCATGTTTCTGTTCCCGTGACGTGCTCGAGAAAGAGAGAAAAAAAGCCATAGATGCGGGTTTGACCCCTGTTTACAGCGGAAAATGCCGCACAATCCCCAAAGAAGAATCTGCGGAGAGGATCGCTTCCGGTGAGAAGGCCGCGATCAGGCTTCTGACTCCCGATGAGGGAGTCGTGAGCTTTCGCGATCTTGTGAGAGGGGATCTCCAGTTCGATCTGAGCCTTATCGGTGATCCCATACTCGTTCGCTCGAACGGTCTCCCAGCCTACAATTACGCTGCAGTGGTGGACGATTTTTTGATGGCCATAACACATGTCATCCGTGGAGAGGATCATATCCAGAACACGCCCCGCCAGATCCTGATATGTCGGGCTTTGGGTTTTGACCCTCCTGCATTCGCCCATCTATCAATGGTCATGGGAAAAGACAACACGCGCCTGAGCAAACGGCATGGGGCAACCGCTGTCGAACAATTCGATAAAGAGGGAATCCTCCCTTCGGCGCTGTTCAACTATCTGGCGTTGCTGGGGTGGGCCCCTCCGGATGGTCAGGAGGTTTTGTCGCGGAAAGAATTGATCCAGCTCTTTCGTCTTGAGAGGGTCAGCCGGTCTTCGGCGATATTCGATTACGATAAACTGGCCTGGATCAGCCGTCAGCACATTAAAACTCTGCCTTCCCGTCGAAAAGCGGAGCTCGCGTTTTCCCACCTCAAAGCCACGGGATGGCTGCCTGAAAAGATGTCCCCTGACCACTGGACCTGGTTGGAACATGCTGTTGAGGCCTTCGCAGAAAAGATCGATCGTTTCTCACGGCTTCCGCTATTGCTTTCTCCTGTGTTCGAATTCTCCCTCTCCCATGCGGATGACGGTGCTAAGGAGATCTTGAAGGAGCGTTGTTCAGAGGAAGTGATCCGGAGTTTTTCAGAAAAAATAGCGAGCGTCGAAAGTTTCGATTATGAGGTTTTCGGCCAGATGGCGAAGGAGATCAAAGCGGATACGGGGTGCAAGGGGAAAGACCTCTACCATCCTCTAAGGGTGGCGCTCACCGCACAATCCTCGGGCCTTGAGCTCGATAAATTCATCCCGATCGTGGAGGAGGGAACGCGACTCGAATTCCCCAACCCAATAAAGAGTTGTGAACAGCGGGCCCTTGAAACCCTCACCTCTATCGACCAATAAACGGAGGAAAATATGGAGTTTTTTGAGTTTGCCCTTGAGATGGAGACAAAGACTATAGAGAGTTACAGGACACTGGCAGAGAAGTGCCAGAGTAATGAGGGAGTAAAAAAAATCCTTTTAATGCTGGCCGAGGATCATGAAAAACACACAGACACCCTTAGAGAGATGCAGACAAGCGCATTAGTGGAGATGGAGGAGACCGAAGTTTTTCGCGAAGCCCGCAGGGTGTTTTCGGACATGCAGAACAACAAAAGTCCTTTCAGTTGCGATATCGATCAGGTCAGGCTGTACGAAGATGCCCGCGAACTCGTCTTGAAAAAGCGCCAATTCTATGAGGATATCGCCGCAAAGCTGGAGACAGAAGAATCGCGGGCGCTTGTTGCGAAAATGGCTGAGGAAGAGAAAAAACAGGCCGTTGTGCTCGATAACATCATCGAAATGGTGCGAAGACCCGAGACCTGGCTGGAGGATGCGGAATTCCACCACCTGGACGAGTATTAATCCTTGAATTCCAGTTTGATAGAGATTCATTCATGCAAGAGGGAGATGAGGAAGGAGAATAGAATGTTCCAGAATATCAAGTTAAGGAAAACAGGATGACTATCGTTACTTCATTCTGCGGCCTATGTCTACTTTTAGCCATAGGAAAGTTCCTTCGGGTTAAATTTAAATTCATTCAGAGACTCTATCTCCCCTCGGCCGTGATCGGTGGAATTATTGGATTGATCCTCGTGCAAATCTTAGGAAACAGGGTAGACAACTGGATAGTCGGATGGACAAGCCTCCCCGGGTTTCTCATAAACGTCGTGTTTGCATCTTTGTTCCTGGGAGCCGCCATCCCATCTCTGTCGGTTATATGGGATCGGGCAGCCCCTCAGCTTGCCTATGGCCAGATCGTTGCTTGGGGACAATGGGTCGTCGGACTCGGTTTTGTCATGATTTTACTCGGATCTCTCTTCAATGTCCCCGATTTATTCGGTGCCGCACTCCCCATAGGATTCGAGGGGGGGCATGGTACGGCAGGTGGCCTGCGAGAAACATTCATTCAGCTCGGCTGGAACGAAGGGTCGGATTTCTCTCTTGCCTCTGCAACGGCTGGGATTATATCAGCCATAATTGTGGGAGTTGCACTCATAAACTGGGCGGCTAAAAAAGGATATGTGACCATCTTGAAGCCGTTAGATGACATGACCCGTGAAGAGCTTGCAGGATTGTATCCCATCGAGAAGAGACCGAGCGCTGGGCAGCAGACGGTCTCGGCGGACTCTATCGATAGTGTGGCCCTCCATCTGGCCATCATCGGTATCGCCATATTCATCGGATACAGCATCAAGGTCATATTGATGGCCATAGAAAACCAATTTTTTGGCGATGCGGAAGTTAAACTTTTCGCGGGGTTTCCTCTCTTTCCTCTCTGTATGATCGGGGGATTGATTGTGCAGTTAGTCATATCGCGTAGCCCCGGAATTTCCCCTGTGGATCACAAGCTCATGCAGCGACTGGGAGGAACAGCCCTCGACTTTCTTGTCGTTGCCGCCATCAGTACAATCCAAATAGAAGTGATTGCTAAAGGCATCGTCCCCTTCACTGTTATTATCATCGGAGGAATTATCTGGAACATTTTCTGCGTCAGAGTTTTGGCTAGACGAATGCTCCCCAACTTCTGGTTTGAAAGAGCCATTGCTGAGATGGGCAAATCCATGGGTGTAACTGCCACTGGACTTCTCCTCTTGCGAATCGTGGATCCTGAGCAGGAAACAGAGGCGGCGTCAGCCTTTGGATACAAGCAGCTCCTTCACGAACCTTTCATGGGTGGCGGTATCTGGACTTCCACAGCTGTAATTTTAATCGCTCAGAAAGGAGGATGGCTCGTTTTGGGGATAGCTATTGTGGCGATCGTGGCCTGGTTTGCGATCTGGAGACTATTTTTAAAAAAGAAGATGCAGAAGCCGTAAGGGGAAGTGGAAAAAATCGGTCGGATCAACCCGCTACTCGAGGCGTTAAAGTCCTCCCCCCATCGTGTGACAAAGGTGTTTATCCAGAAGGACACGGAAAGGAAAAGGATAGTAGAGGTCATTAGGTTGTCCAGGTCCAGGGGCGTACCGGTCGTATGGGTTCCCAAAAGGCGATTAGATCAAATGGATAAACACCATCAGGGAGTGGTTGGCCTCATGGCACCCAAAGCCTTCTCCTCTGTGGAATCAATCCTATCCGGCTCAAAAACTCCCTTCCTTGTCTTGCTCGATGGGGTCGAGGACCCGCAGAACTTGGGTGCGATCATCCGTACAGCTGAGGGAGCGGGTGTGGATGGCCTCATCTTGCCCGAAAGACGGTCCGCCGGCTTATCGGATGTTGTGTCCTCGATTTCTGCGGGTGCGCTCGAGCACATGAAGGTCGCCCGAGTAAAGAACATCGTGCGATCGATGGACAGCCTCAAGGCCAAAGGCCTCTGGCTTGTTGGCGCCGAAGGGGGAAGCCCGCACTCTTGGTGTGACTTCGATTACACGGTGCCATTGGGATTGGTGTTGGGATCGGAGGGAAAGGGCCTCCGGCCGCTTGTCCGGGAAAAATGCGATAGGATCCTATCCATCCCGCTTTTGGGAGAAGTCAATTCTCTCAATGTGGCTTCGGCAGCGGCCATATTTCTGTACGAGGTTGTCCGTCAGAGAAAAAAGTTTTAAAGGCATGAATAATTTTGCTGGATGGACAGTAGTAGGTATTGAAGGTCAATACCATGCAAGAGGAAACTGTGCTCCAGAGAGAAACAGCTTTTATAGGAACGAAGGAGAGGATGGATCGTAAAAAGGCCCATACAGAGGCGGAAATTCTTGAGCTGGTTCAACAAGGGGATAAGGAGGCCTATCAGGAGATCGTGGTCCGGCACATGCACACAGCTTACTATGTGGCACTGGCTTTTGTGCATAACCACCAGGACGCTCTTGACATCTCTCAGGAGGCATTCATCAGGGCCTTCAGAAAGATCAAGAAATTCGATACAAAGAGGCCTTTCTTCCCGTGGTTTTACCGGATATTGAAGAACCTCTGTATCGATCACTACAAACACCGGCGTCGTCTTAACGAAGTCCCCCTGGAGAATGTGCGGATTTTGGAGGTCGAACACGAAGACAGAGAAATGAAAAAAGCTCTGTGGAAAGGGATCGATGAGCTTCCCCACGAGCAGAAGGAGATTATCGTGCTTCGTTATTTCCAACAGCTCTCCTACCAGGAGATTGCGGAAGTCCTGAACAAGCCCATCGGGACAGTGATGTCGTCCCTGTATTATGCAAAAAAGAGGCTGAAAGGAATAGTCGGAAAATACTTGGGGTTTGAATAAAGAGGTGTGCATTGGAGTTTGATATGGACCATCAAAAGATAAAAGAACTCATTTCTTCCTACCATGACAGTCATTTGAGCAAGGATCAGAAAAAAATGATCGAAAACCATGTTGAAGAGTGCGAAGAATGCCGCAGGGAGTTGGAAGAAATGGGGAGATTCGAGGAGGTCATGCAAAAAATGGAACTGAAACAACCCCCGAAAGAAATGTGGCAGGTCTACTGGACCTCTGTCTATAACCGATTGGAGAGAAGAATTGGGTGGATATTGTTGTCGATCGGTGCTATCATAATGCTCTTTTTTGGTGGATACAAAGCCGTCGAAGGGATCATCGAGGATCCGACCATCCCGTTCATCGTGAAGGTCGGGATCCTGGCGGCCTTGGGTGGGCTGGCGATTTTGCTCGTATCCGTCGGAAGGGAGAGGATTTTTGTGAGAAAGAGGGAACGGTACAAGGAGGTTGTCAAATGATGTTCGTGACCACAGAGGAAATCCCGGGGAAAACCATAAAAAAAACCCTTGGTCTTGTGCGGGGGAATACGATCCGCGCCCGTCATGTCGGCCGAGACATCGCTGCCGCGTTGAGGAATATCGTGGGAGGAGAGATCACGGATTACACAAAAATGATGGCGGAGTCCCGGGAGCAGGCCTTAGACCGTATGGCCGAAGAGGCTGAAAGATTGGGAGCGAACGCCATCGTCGGCATCCGCATCACGACTTCGATGATCATGCAGAGTGCCTCCGAGATTTTGGTGTATGGGACGGCAGTTATCGTCGAGTAGTCCCTTTTAAAAGAGCATGTTTTCATTTTTGTGCAGGACCTTTGTCTTTATCCTTATTATGTTGCTCGGCTTTTCTGTCTTTTTTCCTACTTTTGGGGAGCAAGAAGAGTCCCAAGAAGGGGTTTTTGACATTTTTTTCATGGGGGAAAAGGTCGGCTATGAGGAATATATCTGGGAATCCGAGGGGGGGGGGTATCTTCTCACTGTCAGAGGACGGATGACCAAGCCGATCCCCATGGAAATCGAAAAACTCACCATTCGCCTGGATAAGAGTTTTATTGCCGGCCAGTATTATTTCAAGGGGGCCGTGAGCGGGGTTGAGCAGGAAGTTTTGAGTGTCATCAACGAGGGGAACGTGGAGAATGTTATCCTGGTTCGCGGCCAGGAACAGAAAAGTGAGGCCAAGATCAGAAGAGATTCCCTTCTTCTGCCTAACGCTGTTTACTCCCCCTATGTCGTTTTGACAAAGCGGTTTCCATGCAATCTTCAAGAAATAACGGAACTGTCCGTCTATTTGATCCCGCAGGTGGAGACGTCTGTGACGGTAGAGCCCTCTGAATTCAATCCCTGCCATTTCATCCTGGTGATCGGAGGTTCAGAGATCCATGTGGGAACGGATGAGAACGGAAATTTGAATTCCCTCGAGATCCCACTGAAGAATCTTAGGGTCGTACGAGCCTCAGACTGATTTTCTCTCGATTTTGTATCCATCTTGCATTACATGGGGTACTCCGATAGAATAGACGGGTGAATCTGAGGGAGTTTCTTGAGCAGTCAAATGGCTAAACGCACAGATTTTTATCAACTCGAGAAAAACATCATCCGACTCAAGGAAAAAATAGATGCCCTTGTGTCCAACGAGGGAGATGTTGCTGAGGAAAAGATCCAGGAGATCAGAAAAAAAATCGCATTAGAGTGGGAGAGGCTTGTCCCCAACTTAACTGCCCTCCAAGTCGTTCAGATCGCCCGCCATCCCCAAAGGCCCTATACCCTGGATTATCTGGGGGCACTCACAGAGGACTTCATGGAGATTCACGGCGACCGCCGTTCGGGCGATGACCCGGCCATCGTTGCAGGGTTGGCTTTCTACAGAAGCCGTTCTGTTGCATTCATCGGACACCAGAAGGGGCGTACGACCCGGCAACGGATTGCCCGCAACTTCGGCCAGCCAAATCCAGAGGGGTACCGGAAGGCACTCCGGGTTATGAAAATGGCCGAAAAGTTCGGCCTTCCCATCGTTACTCTTATCGATACCCCCGGCGCTTATCCCGGGATCCAAGCTGAGGAACACGGGCAGGCAGAAGCGATTGCTTACAATTTGAGAGAGATCTCCAAGCTAAAGGTTCCTGTCGTCAACATCGTGATCGGCGAGGGTGGCAGCGGTGGAGCCCTGGCTGTCGGCGTAGGCGATGTCATCCTCATGCTGGAAAACTCCTTCTACTCGGTCATCTCCCCAGAGGGGTGTGCGGCGATCCTCTGGAAGGATCAGAACGCTGTCCCTCAGGCTGCAGAAAACCTCAAGTTTTTGGCAAAAGACCTTCTTGAGCTCGGTATTATCGACAAGATCATTCCGGAGCCCCCAGGAGGGGCCCACATCGATTGGGAGACAACGTTTAAAAACGTGGATAAACAATTGAATGCAACGCTGAGAAGACTCGAGAAAATGGACGCCAAGGAGAGGCGACACCTAAGATATCAAAAATTCAGGAAGATAGGGATTTTTACGGAAAAATGAGTGCGTTCGACAAAAAAAAGATCACAGCCATAAAGGGCACTAAGGATATCCTCCCCTCCGAAGCAAGAAAGTGGCAGAAGGTTGAGTCTGTCGCTAGAGAGATTTTCGAGCTTTATGGGTACAGAGAGATCCGCACTCCTGTGTTCGAACCCACCGAGCTTTTTGAGAAGGGGACGGGGGAGACATCCGATGTTGTCACCAAAGAAATGTATACATTTCTGGATAAAGGGGGCCGGTCCCTTACGCTTAGGCCTGAGTACACACCCTCTGTCGTGCGCGCGATTATGGACCACAGCCTCCATCTCAAGCCTCAGCCCATGAGGTATTATTTTTTCGGGCCCATGTTCCGCTATGACAAGCCGCAGAAAGGCCGCTATCGCCAGTTCCATCAGATCGACATAGAGGTCTTCGGCGAAAAAGATGCGGCCATCGATGCGGAGATCGTGGAGATGGCGGATTTTCTCCTGAAGAGACTGAATGTCACAGACACGGAGATTCTGGTCAATTCAGTGGGGTGCAAGACCTGCCGCCCCCCCTATCACCATGAACTCAAACAGGCCGCGGAAGTGGTTAGAGGGGATCTCTGCGCTGACTGCCAGAGGAAGGTCGACCTCAACCCTCTGCGGATCTTCGATTGCAAAGAGGAAACTTGCAGGAAGCTGTCGGAAGGATTTCCGAAGATCACGGATTTTCTCTGCCCGGAGTGTGATGAACATTTCCGGATATTCTGCAATGATTTGGAATCGTACGGGATCGCCTACCGGATAGAGCCCCGTATGGTCCGCGGCCTCGACTACTACACCAAAACCACGTTCGAGATTATCTCATCCAAACTGGGCGCCCAAGATGCCATCCTCGGCGGCGGACGCTATGATGATATGATGAAGGAATTCGGGGGACCGGACGTCTGTGGGACCGGATTCGCCATGGGTTTAGAACGCTTTCTTTCGGTCGTTCCTTTCAAGGAGGAGAAGCCATCCTTTCTCTACATCGCATTTTTGGGGGATGCAGCGAAAAAAGCGGGAATGGGGCTGGCAAGAAAACTGAGAAAAGACGGGATGGAATGCCTGATTGAATACAGGGATCGGAGCTTGAAAAATCAAATGAGCCGTGCCAATAAACTTGGTGCAGCCTGGGTGCTCATTATTGGTGAGGAGGAAGTCGAAGCGAACAGGTACCAGCTGAAAGACATGAAGACAGGCCATCAGCAGGAAGTTCGCGCGGAGGAGATCCTCAACCTTGTTCAAAAGCCTGAGTGAATAGGCAAAACCGAAAAGGGGTCAACATGAAATCCTCAAGACACAAACAGTGGCGAAGAACCCATTATTGTGGAGAGCTCCGCGCTGAGCACGTCGGTCAAGAAGTGTTTCTGCTCGGTTGGGTCAACAGACAGAGAGACATTGGAAACTTGGTTTTTATCGACCTCAGGGATAGAGAGGGAGTCGTTCAGGTCGTAGTTTCTTCAGAGACCGACGATCTTTTAGACGCAGCCAAGAAGGTGAGGATGGAGGATGTCGCCACGATCAGAGGGGTAGTCAAAGAAAGATCTCGAAAAGTGAAAAATCCCCAGCTCCCCACGGGAGAGATCGAGGTTGAGGCCATGGATTTCGAGGTTTTGAGTGCATCGGAAGTCCCTCCTTTTATTGTCGCAGATCCTCCCCAAGCTCAAGAGGAGCTTCGCTTCAAATACAGGTACATCGACCTCCGCAGGCCCTCCATGCAGCGCAACCTCAAGCTCAGGCACCAGGCGGCGCTCAGAACCCGGAACTATATGAATGACCAGGGATTTTATGAGATCGAAACACCCTTCCTCACCAAATCTACTCCTGAAGGAGCGAGGGATTACCTGGTGCCCAGCCGGATCTACAAGGGGCGGTTTTTTGCCCTGCCGCAGTCTCCCCAGATCTTCAAGCAGCTCTTAATGATCGCGGGATTTGACCGCTATTTCCAGATCGTACGCTGCTTTCGGGATGAAGACCTCAGGGCCGACCGACAACCCGAGTTCACGCAGATAGATCTGGAAATGAGTTTTGTGGGGAGCGAGGACGTTTTCCGCGTAATCGAAGGCTTGATGTCTCGGATTTTTGACCTTATCGGCGTTCGTGTCCAGCATCCTTTTCCGCATTTATCCTACGAGGAAAGTATGAACAAGTACGGATCGGACAAGCCTGACCTCCGGCTGGACCTGGAGCTTGTGAACCTCACGGACGTGGGTGCTCTGATCGATTCAGAAATATTGAAGGGTGTTCTCTCGAGGGGAGGGCAGCTCGTGGGATTGGTCCTGGAGGGAAGAGGAGATCTGTCCCGGAGCCAGTTGGACAAGCTCAACGAAAAAGCCAGAGATCTGGGGGCGAAGGGAGTCTTGTGGATAAAAAAGCCCGAAGGATTCAAGTCGTCATTAAAGATCGCTGAGGAAGACTTGGGACGGATCTGGGAGCGTTGCGGCGCGGCTGAGGCCGACCTTGTGCTTTTAGTGGCCGATCAAAAGGATGTGGCACTCCGTGTTTGCGGTGCCCTCCGGCAGGATTTTGTCTCCGAGGAGGTTCACGGAAAAGATTTGTACACGTTTGCCTGGGTCACGGATTTTCCGCTTTTTGAGTGGTCAGAAGAAGAGGGGCGGCTTGTGTCCATGCATCATCCTTTTACATCTCCTGTCGAAGAGGATATCCCTCTTCTCGAGAAAGAGCCTCATCGTGTGAGGGCCAAAGCCTATGACCTCGTCTTAAACGGTGTTGAGATTGGAGGGGGATCGATCCGTATCAACGATCTGGATCTGCAGAGCGTAATTTTTAAAACTCTGGGACTTGGCCCGGAGGAGGCCAAGGAAAAGTTCGGGTTTTTCTTGGAAGCCCTCCGTTTCGGCGCTCCACCCCACGGGGGAATCGCCCTTGGCTTCGACCGTATCGTTATGCTCCTGGCAGGAGAAGATACCATCCGTGATGTCATCCCGTTCCCCAAGACCACCAGCTCCCTGTGCCTGCTGACGGATTCTCCGTCTAGAGTTGATGACAGACAACTTGAAACCCTGGGCCTCAAAAAAATAAAATCCTGATCTTATTTGGTTTTCCTCACGAGGAAATGATTGAACGTTTCTCATCCTGGATAATTTTTTGTTTTTTGCGTTATTGAATACGATGAAAGAATGCTGAGGAGGTGAAGAGATGAAACAAAGGACCTTCCGGATAAAAAAGGCGTGTGTTGCATGTGTCCTCACCGTGGCTCTCTGCGGGAGCGGGATGGCTCAAAAGTTCGCCACACTAAAGGGCCAAGTGAAAGTTCACGTCCTTCGAAACGGCATGAAATTTATCGTCCTGGAACGCCATGAGGCTCCTGTCGTCTCCTTCCATGTCTATGCCAATGTAGGGAGTGCCAATGAATCCTACGGGATTACAGGGATCTCTCATTTGTTGGAGCACATGGCTTTCAAGGGAACTAAGCTTGTGGGTACGACCGATTATGAAAAAGAGGCCAAGGTCTTGCAAGAATTGGATGCACTTTACGACGAAATCAAGGCCGAACAGGCAAAAGTGAATCCGGATGAAACAAATATCGAGGAGATGAAGACAAGGTTCGAAGCTCTAAGGTTGAAGGCCAAGGAGTTTGTGGTTAATGGAGAGTTTGACGATATGCTCATGCGGGAAGGAGACCGCAGTCTCAATGCTTTCACCAGCAGCGATGCTACTCAGTACGTGAACAGCCTTCCTTCGAACAAGCTGGAGTTCTGGATGGCCATGACTGCGGACAGGTTTCAAAATCCTGTCTTCCGGGAGTTCTATAAAGAGAGAGACGTGGTTATTGAAGAGAGGCGGCTCTCCTTGGAGACCAGGCCCATCGGCCGGCTGGTGGAGGATTTTCTTTCAACCGCATTCAAGGCGCATCCCTATACACATTCGGTCGTGGGGCACATGTCCGATCTCGAGTCCATTACCCGACAAGATGTGAAGGACTATTTCCGCAAGTACTATGGCCCCAGCAATTTGACCGTGGGGATCGTGGGGGACGTGCGTCCGGCCGAGGTCTTTCGAATGGCGGAATTGTATTTCGGGGCCATCCCCAGTGAGCCAAAGCCAGAAGCTTTGCGGACCGTAGAACCCGAGCAGTGGGGAGAGCGGCGGGTCGAGGTCGTCGCCAAATCGCAGCCCATTCTTCTAATGGGCTATCACAGGCCCGATGTGCGACACCCCGATAGCTTTGCCCTGGATGCGCTCGCCAATATTCTGGGAGAGGGACGCTCGTCCAGGCTTCACCAAACTCTTGTCAAGGACAAAAAGGTTTGTATCCAAAGCGGCGTGTTCAACGGATTCCCGGGAGATAAATATCCGCATCTTATGGCGTTTATCGCTGTTCCCTCCCGGGGACACTCCTCCGAGGAGTGCCTCGATCTCATCGATCGAGAGATCGCAAAGGTCAAAGAGGGATCTGTTACAGCCGAAGAGTTGACCAAATATAAACGTAGCAGCGTAAAATCCATGCTCTCTCAAATGAAATCCAACGGGAACATGGCAAGGCTGTTGACCTACGCGGATGTTGTCTTGGGCGACTGGCAACGCCTGTTCGACCGGGTGGACGAGATTCAGGCGGTGAGCGTCGCAGATGTCGAACGTGTGGCCAACACCTATCTCCACAGAGATAAACGGACGATCGGCAAGATCGTCCATGAGGGAAAGTGAGGGAAAAAAATGATACAGAGAAGATCCCACTCGAATGAGCGAAATCTAAGGGAAGGCCGAAGATCATTACAGATTTTTGGGGCCATTATCCTTGTCTTAGCCCTGTGTGCTCCATGGGCACTTGCCCAGAAGGTCCCCAAGGATAAATTTGAATTCCCACCCCTTAATCCGATTAAGATGCCTCGTATAGAAACGCTGGAGCTCGGGAACGGGCTTAAAGTGTTCCTCGTCGAGGACCATGACTTTCCCACGATCGATATCCGTGCGGTTGTTCGTATCGGCTCTATTTATGAGCCGGTGGGGAAAGTCGGTCTTGCAGGGATAACAGGGACCGTCCTGCGGTCGGGGGGAACGGACTCAAAAACCGGAGATGATATCGACAGGGAGCTTGAGTCTATGGCCGCTACGATCGAGACTTACATCGGTCAGAGCTCGGGCGGGTTTGTCTCATCCATGCTCAAGGAGGATGTGGACCGCGTTTTGGCCATTCTCGTAGACATCCTCAAGAACCCGGCCTTCCGTGAGGACAAGATCGAGCTGGCCAAGATCCAGCAGAGATCCGGAATCTCCCGTCGGAACGATGAAGTTGGAGGGATCGCCCGCCGGGAGTTCTGGAAACTGATCTATGGGCCGGAAAGCCCCTATGCGCGGCATCCGGAATACGCCACTATCGATGCCATATCAAGAGATGATATCGTTCGTTTTTATCAAAGAGGATTCTACCCGAATAACACCATTATGACAGTGTGGGGCGATTTTGTGACGGAAGAGATGGTGGAGAAACTGCGGAACATGCTGGAAACCTGGCCCAAGGGGACTCCAGATATCCCCCCTCAACTCAAGGTTATGTATGACTATAAATACACAGTGAACTTGGTCGACAAACCGGATGTCAATCAGTCTAACATCAGCCTTGGGCATATCGGAGGTTTGATGAAAAATCCCGACTACCCGGCCTTGAGCGTCATGAACACCATCTTGAGCTGGGAGCGCATGTTCAAAAAGATCCGGACGGATGAGGGGCTGGCCTATAGCGTTTGGGGGACCTACGGCGCGAGCTATCGGCGTCCGGGAGTTTTCAGCTGCGCGGCCCAGACTAAATCTGAATCGACGGTCTATGCCATCGAGCTCATGCTCGAGGAAGTTCGCCGGATAACCCGTGAAGAAGTGAAGGATGAAGAATTAGCCAGGGCCAAGGACCGATACCTGAACACGTATGTTTTCAATTTTGACAGCAAGGCCAAGATCGTCAACCGGCTGATGACCTACACGTACAATGACTATCCCATGGATTTTATGGAAACCATAAAAACAGGTGTCGAGAAGGTGACCAAGGCGGATGTCCTGCGGGTCGCAAAAAAATATCTCCGGCCGGACAAAGTACAGATCCTGGTTATCGGGAAACAGGAGGATTTTGATAAGCCGCTCTCAAGTTTAGGGAAGGTGAATGTGATAGACATCACGATCCCCCCAGCGAAGAGTCGTCAGTCAAAATCAGCCGCGCGGCAGACCTCTGTCACCGTAAAGCGCGGCTTTAGCGGCTCAAGCAGCCACATCCTCGCTTTTTTAAAAGGGCCCTTTGTTTTTGGGGAGGGTCTGTGTATTCCTTCTGTTCTGCTTTACCGGTAGCCAGTGCCGCATCCAGCGGGCTCTCGTGCCGATAACCGCGGCGAGCCATTTCCTCGACCTGTGCCTCATGTCGCTTGTAAAGTGCCCTGAGTTTACCTTCCCACCTTTTGGTCTCCGGGTGGTTGGCATATCCTTTTTTGCCTCCATTAAGGATAGCCCATATGGCATGAAGCTCTCTGTGCTCCCCCAAGAGGTGATTTCTGCACAGCACTTGGGGAGGAAGATCCCATATTCGCATTCGTGATGATCACTCCTCGATGCCCCTCATTTTAACTGGTTTTTAAGTGTGTGTCATCCCAAACAACAGGGAGGTCCGGGTTAAAAAGATACACCTGGTTGTCGCTGGGGTTAAAATAGAGGCCGATAACCTTAATCTGGACACCCTGTTTATGGGCGTCCAGCAGATATTTTGCGAGTTGAGGATCGCCCTTCTTGTAAGGCTTGAACGCAGAGGCCTCTGGCAGCGCAGCCATAAAAACGATGGTCGAAGCCCCGCCGTGTTTGGAATATTCCGTGAGCTCTCTGACATGCCGCTGGCCCCTGGTTGTGGGACAATCAGGGTAGGTCGCGAAAGGACCCTGTCTAAGCACCGCACTTTTCACTTCTAAAAAGAGGGTTGTGTTTTTACACATTAAAAGATAATCCAGAACAGAGGCACCCAATCGGGGATTTTTTTTCTTAATGAAACAGTCGACTAACCAGGGAATTTGCCTTCTTTCCACCATCCGTTCGAACGCTTTCATCTGAAGCTGAGTGTCGATCAAAGCGCCCAATCCCCTCTCTTCGATAGCAAACAGCTTGCCGTCTGTTTTTCCAGGATGTTTGGTCTCTGTGCAGAACGCCTTTCGTCCTCGGATAATAAACTCCTCCAAACGCCCGGTATTGTTGATATGCATGGAGTGTTTTCTGCTGCCGATCTCCACACGAACAACAAACCGGTTGAGTCTCTCAACAATCAAGCATTCCTTCACATTGTCTACAGAAAGGATGGGCGTAAGGCCAAGAGATCCGGATTTTTCCTGGGATGACATGACGAATACAGAGTACGATTTTTTCACACTCTTATCAATCAAATCCTCTCGAGTGAGTATTTAGCAGTCTTTATGACATTACCCCTTTCTTCTGTGATATGATAAATAGACTTCAACCGTGTCATTCGGCGAGCAAAAATAATTTGAAAGGGAGAAGAAGCGATCCCTTTTAAGGAGGTGACGATGGCCCCTGATTTTTGGTCTCTGTACCGACAGATGCTCCGAGCGAGACTTTTTGAGGAAAAGCTCATGGAGCTTTGGGAGGCGGGGAAGATTTCCGGAGAGATGCATTTAGGCTTGGGGGAAGAAGCCATTGTCGCTGGAGTTCTCGCTCATCTCCAGGACGGGGATGCCATAGCTTTGGACCATCGAGGAACCCCACCTCTTGTTATGAGGGGAATAAATCTTGTTTCTCTTTTGAAAGAGCTCCTCGGCGAGGAGGACGGCCTCTGCAATGGACGGGGAGGACATATGCATCTTTTCTCACGGGAACTCCTTGCGGCATCCACAGGGATTGTTGGAGCTACTGGGCCCATGGCTGTTGGCTTCGCTCTCTCTGCCAAGCATCTTCGGCCCCATAAGATCGCGATTTCTTTTTTCGGCGAGGGCGCTGTAAACCAGGGGATGCTTATGGAATCGATGAACCTTGCTGTGGCATGGAATCTTCCTGTGCTTTTTGTCTGTAAAGACAATGGGATGTCCATTACCACATATTCTCCCATTGTGACCGGAGGGAATTTGATAGAGCGAGCGCAAAGTTTTTCCATAGACGCTCATGAGGTGGATGGTTTGGATGTGGGCAAAGTCTGGGAGGTTGCCGGTAAGGCCATTCAGAATATAAGGGACCAAAATGGCCCGGTGTTTATACTGGCGAAGTGTGTCCACTTTGAAGGCCACATGCTGGGTGAACCCTTATTGAGGGTCGTACGCCATCCTTTTCGAAGAGGAAGGGAGATCTCCGGCGGGCTCGTCCGCGCCGTGCTTGCGAAGAGAGGAGCCTCCAAAGAGGAGCGCTTAAAGCGCCTTGGTGACATAACGGCTCTTTTAAGGAAAGCCGCTGCTGGTCAGAAGAAAAAGGGCAATGATCCCCTCTCTCTCACACGACAAAAATTGCTTGCAAATAGAACACATCTCGATCAGATCGAAAAAAATGTGACCGAAGAGATCGAAGAGGCTGTGAAAACGGCTCTTCGGGAGAATGGCGGAGAAGGAGGATATTGATATGAGGAAAATGAGCTTTTCCGAGGCGGTCGAGGATGCTCTTCTCTTCGCAATGACTGAAGATCCTCGCATCATCTACATGGGAGAAGATGTACATACCTATCGGTTGAACCTTTTTGTTCGTTTTGGTGAGAGGCGAGTGATGCCGACCCCTATCAGCGAGGCTGCATTCCTGGGGGCTGCTGTCGCTGCGGCCATGACCGGGCTCAGACCTGTTGTCGAGTTTGTGCTCGTGGATTTCATCGGTGTCGCGATGGATGCCCTTCTCAATCATGCGGCAAAGATCAGGGAATTTTCCGGTGGCCGGTGGAATGTTCCGTTAGTCGTTCGTGCCCCCTGCGGCGGAGGTTATGGTGATGGAGGGCAGCATGAACAGAGTTTATGGGGATGGCTGGCACACATCCCGGGTTTATCGGTCGTCGTCCCATCAAACCCGAAGGATGCAGGGTGTTTGATGCTTACCGCCCTCGAACACGATGATCCCGTTATTTATTGTGAACATGGACTTCTGGCAGACCAATGGCTCGAATACATGGGAAGAGGGGGACGAAAATCCGTGATGTACGATATTCCTGCCGATGGAACTTTCGGTTCTGTCCCCGCAACATGGGAATCCATCCCACTAGGGAAGGCGGCGATTTTAAGAGAGGGGAAGGACCTTACTCTGGTGAGCTTAGGAGTGGGAGTGCACAGATGCCTTGAAGCTGCACTTGCTCTTGAAAATAAAGGGGCCGCCGTGTGTGTTATCGATTTGAGGACCGTCGTTCCTTTAGATCGAGAAACTATCATAACCCATGTCTCTGAAAGCAAACGGATCCTTGTTGTCGATGAGGATTACAAAAATTTCGGCCTGTCGGGAGAACTGGCCGCGACCGTGATGGAGGCGGGGATCCCTGCCAAGTTCAAACGCGTCTGCACTGAAACGACTATTCCCTACGCAAGACGTCTAGAGGACGAAACATTGCCGAGCACAGCTAAGGTCCTTGATGCGGCTCTCGCGCTTCTCGGATGATTAACAATCGATGTCATTAGGAGGTTTTTCTCAGGGGTCTCGCTTCGAAGATCAGGACAGCCATAATCGCTAGCAGGGTAAACACAAACATCTTCCAAAGGGCAGAGGTGGCGGTCTGTCCCAGTATTTGCCGGAATGCGGGCTGTTCGGCATGTGTATTAAAAACAAAAGAAAAGGCTGCATTGAGGATGGCATAAAAGAGACCGATGAGGGCCCCACAGAGGCCCCCTATTTGGATTCGCCGGGGGAGTGATGCTCCGCCAGCCCAAAATGAGACAAAAATAGCGAAGGTGACGGGCACCCAGATCACCAATCCCCAGATTTCCCCGAATACCGGGATGTGCCCTTTCCATTGGAGATAACACCAATTTGTAAGGCCAAGGAGTGCGGTGGCGGCCAGGGCGCATACAGACAGATGCCAGTATCTTGGTTCAATCCTTGCGCGCATCTCCTTCCGTTTGCGGATGCGGTTCTGGATGGTGAGGGGATAATTGTAGAAGAGATCAAAAACCGCATGCTCCAGCAATGCCCCTCTCTCGCCGAATACAGGAACGATGTGGACTGCGCTTGTCGCCCAATGGGCGGCCATGAACCGGGCAAGCTCCGGGTATCGGTAGGCCATTTGGATGGGAAAAGCCAAATAGCCGATGTATTTGAAAAAACTCAGGTAGAAGGCGATGTTGTAGTCTTTGAAATTCCGCTCGCGGAGCACGAGGAACGTCACATATAATCCTCTTGCCAGAGATCCCGGGGA
This sequence comes from Candidatus Aminicenantota bacterium, assembly GCA_050115915.1. Lineage (GTDB taxonomy): Bacteria > Acidobacteriota > Aminicenantia > Aminicenantales > Aminicenantaceae > WTAW01. Next base: position 4,856 of record JASFPP010000022.1, on the reverse strand, counting down.
GATGGGAATAACTTGGAATAGTCCCAATATGAGGCCTGCGACCACTGTGGCTTCCTGCCAGGAGAGCTCCGGATGCATCCTGACGTAAATGATGGCTACGATGACGGATACGATCTGAGTCACCGGGGCTGTGCACACATGGACCGCCAAGCTTTTCAGGTACTTCTGGATGAAGGGCTCTTTGAGCTGAGAGGTGATATGTGTGGCCTCCTCTGCGGTCAGCATCCCCGTTTCTTTTCCTTGGGCGATGGTCTCTCGAAGCCATTTTTCCCTGACCGCTGCTTTGAAGTAAAGACGAAGCGGCCTGGCAAAAATGTTGTCCAGTGACAGGAGAAAGAATTGTCTATCCGAAAAAAACCGATGGATCTTTGCCGGCAAAATGCTGAGCGGCAGATGGGCATAGAATCTCAAAGGCGATCGACTCAATCTTCGAGTCCGTTCGGCGTCGGTTCGCCCTGCCCTGTGCCACCGGATGAGCGATTCCGCGATCCGGGCACGCCCAGCCCGGAGGAAATAGGCAAAGCTAGTGAACATTTTGCCATAGTGTTTTTTATAATTTTCTTTTCCCCAGAGTTTTCGTATAAATTTGCCTAGAAAGGGAATAAAACCCAGTAAATAAAAAATGAAAAGCAGAAACCTGTTTTCTCTCAGATGCTCTGCATGTTCACGATCGATGTGATTACGGACTCTCCAGCTCGTTACACTTGCTTTCAGTATGGAGGACCAGAGTTTTGGACGGACAAGCAGACGGACGTGATGATGAGTAATATCCGGGAGAGAGTCGCGATAATCCCTCTCGTTTTCTTTGAGCTCTTCGAGTGCAGGGCCCATATCTTCGAAAGCTTCGGGATGACGATGGATAAAACTCTCGAGTTTGTCGAGGCTTCCCCTGTCGAACTGAACCCAGGAGCCGCGGGCTATCCCCTTGAGGATCAGCTTGAAGTCTGCCGGACACATGGGAAGGAAAGGAAGAAGTGCCAGTCCTGCCCGGAAATCCACCGCCACATGTCCTTCGTCGGGAATAGGATCGCTCTCCCGGCGTTTGAGGGCGTTGGGCTGGCTTTTGCATGTGGCCCATTCGTACTGGCGGGCGAGTTCCACAGCCCCCATCTCATGCAGGAGTTCAACGAGGCGTGCCATGAACGCTTTTTTGGCGCGGTATTCGGGTGACCCGACAGTGTCTTCAGTGTCTCCAACCTTCCAGCGGAACCGGGCATCCAGGTCGTCATCCACCTCGAATCGCCACAGCCGGCCATCGATCCATTCGCTGATCTCTCCACAGCTCCCCAGGGCCTGATCGATAAAAGTCGCATGGATATCCACGACCGCCCGCTCAGACCCGAACCAGATCTTTGTCCCTCTCCGGATAAACTTCTGCCATATCGCTCCCGCCCTTGCTGCAGAGGGATTGACCTGAGGGGAGAAGGGGCCCTGAAAAGCTAGTGCAAAGATGGTATGCCGGAACAGTTTCGCAAATCCCGAGGGAGGAACGAGAATCTTCATCGCATAGGTCCCCCCCGGATGGATTCCCCCGACTCCGCCTTCCGAATGCTCGGTATCGAGAACCTTCACGCGGTAAACTTGCCCCGCAAACCCTCCACCGATAAATTCCTCGATCCTTAGCTTCACCCTTCCGCATGTTCCGGGAACAACGCCTTTAATGTCGTAACACAGCTCTGTGCCCTGCTCGTACCGTTGCAAACGTATGGAACGGAGGATCTTCTGGGCATCGAAAAGATCCTCGAGGTCTCTTATGGTTTGAACCGAGTCATCCACTGCCATGTTTTTCCTTCAGCCAGAATACAACCTTGCCCTCTCTATTTTCCACGGGGGGATTTTTCAGAGGGTCTTAGGAAAAGCTTATAACAGAGCCAAGATCTATTGTCAATCCAACGTGGCCTTCCCGCCAAGGCCACACGTATACTTCCGGTTGGGGAAATTTTTATGTTTAAGTTCCAGCCCTGCAAATAAGGACTTATTGTTGGAGTCTCTTGAAATTTCATGTCTCGGTCTATAGGCTATAAGGGAAGGAAAAAGTTCCGATCGTTCAAACGCGGCCCCTTGCAAGAGTCTACTCTTCCAGATGGATCGAAGTCAGTACCGTTGGAAGAAGCCTCGTTTCCGGAATCTATCCTGCTATCCGGGTGGGCCATGTGAGCCCGGTTCTAGCTCTTAGGCACGAATGAAACAGAATTAAACCATTGCGACAGAAGAAAAAACCTCAAAATTTGAGCTATCGGTCCTTTTGGGATAGTACGGGAGAATTTATGCCTGATTTCTACGACGCGCCGTCCACAAGGTACTATTTTGCGTGTGAGCGGACTCTGTTCGAGTCCTTCTTTGCGGATCTTGAAGGGAAAAAGGTTTTCAAGACAGACCTTTGGGATGAAGCGAAAAACACGCGTATCCTGAAATGGGCGGCTGACCAGGGTGCCGAAGCCTTCGCTCTGGACATTTCTTCCCCCGTTGTGAAAAGCGCTCAGGAGCTTTTTCGGGGGGCATCGAAAAAGCATCGGTTCATTGTCTCGGATCTGCGTCAGATTGCCTACGGCGATGAGTCCTTTGACTATATCTACAGCATGGGGACTATCGAGCACTTCAAGGAATACCGGCAGGCTTTGGAGGAGATCTATCGTGTGTTGAAAAAAGGAGGCAGAGCGATCATCGGAGTGCCGAACAAGTGGGATCCTTTCCTCAGGCCTGTGATGGTGACCTTCCTCTACTGGCTGAACCTGTATAGTTATGGCTACGAAAAATCGTTCAGCTGGGGGGCTCTGGAGCGGATGTTACGGGATGTCGGGTTCGAGACTCTTGAAAGGAGCGGAATTCTGTTCATGCCCGGCTCCCTCAGGATGCTGGACCTCTTCGTTCACGTGAAGTGGCCAAAGGCCTCACCTCTTCTATCTCCCCTCATTTATCCGTTTGCCTTCCTCTACAGGAAATTCCCTTATCTGAGGAGGCATGGCTACCTGATTGCAAGCGTCGTACAGAAACCCGTCTGAGCACCTGGGTGAAAAAGCCCTTGGTGTTTTTATTCCTGGGTTCTCTTTAGGCGGGGCTTTTTTTCGAGGGTGACAGCAATGTCGACAAAAACACCCAGGAACCGATTATCCTGGACCTCGGGGTCGCGCTGGTAAGGGACAAAACCACGCTTTTCTTTAACGCGAATGTTGTAGATGTGACCTCCTTTCCAGGGGAAGCCCACTGGTGAAGTGAAATGGAGTGCTTTTTCTTGGCCCTCAATGCGGCCCCGGGGGATGGATCGCTTTTCCCTCCCAACGCGAACAGTGGCCTCGCCCTCGGCGGGGCTTAAAAGCCTCACGCGGATTTCAGACGCCCGAATGGGGGTTTTCACCAAGACCTCGGAGGATTTTCTTCCTTTGGTCCAAAATCCCTGGAGTTCCTGTCCGAAATTATTGTTGTCCTGGAAATAAAGTTCGTAAGGTCTGTTTGTGTAGAAATTTGCCTGACCTAAATGGATATCGAAGAATGTGTAAACGATGAACAGCGTGGACATCGTAAAAACAGCTATAATAGGTTTTCGGAGACGCTCGTTTGTGTACAAAGCCGTTTTTTCTTTCTTCAGATAGAGTAGACAAACACAAAAAAAACCCATTAGCCAGAGTATCAATGGTGCCCATAGGATCTGAGTTTTTTTGATCAAGGAGGGCACAAAGAGCCGGAAGTTGATGAGAGAGTTGCTGAGAGAAGTCATCAGCTTGCTGAAGGCCGGCGACAGGTTGGTGTAATGGGAGAGAAATTCATGGTAGAGGAGTTCTGGATACTTGGTGCAGAGGAATGCGATACCGAAGCTCATGAACAAGAGAGTCCTAGAGAGAGAAACAGAGCATCTGTTTTTTCCCCAGGCGAGAGAGCCTGCCATAAAGAGCGCCATAATAAACACGACAGGTAAAAGAGCTCTTCCTGGAGGAATGTACCCCCACCAATAATAGGCCCATGCGCATGATCCCCAATGGAGAAGGAACACCCCTAAGAGATAAAGAGCCTGGCGTTTTCTCCGCTTGATTGAGAGAATAATACCGGGAAAAAAGATCATGTAGATTGGAGAATAGGGGAAAATTCCTACAGTCTGATCGAAAAGATAACTCAAACCGCATCTAAAGAACTCGCTGATTTTGAAATGGAAAATCTTCAACGATAGCCTGGGACCTTGAGGAAGGTAACCTGTGTAGATCGCAGTTGGCCAAAAAGTCCCGTAGAGCGACCAGAGATAGAATAAATAAAATCCTGCAGACAGGATTAGAGGCATCATAAGCAGGGCAATGTCATTTCCTCTTTTCCGGCGGGATTTCCATATGCGGAACACAACGATCCCGAAGAGACCCAAACAAAGGAGAATATATTTTGCGCCCAACCAGGGGAAAAGGGCGATGCCGAAGCCGATCCAGAGGAATGCGAACGAATGAAGGCGTTTTGAAGAAAGGACACGGTAGAGAATCGCGATCGTTAAGAGAGAAGCGGGTATTTCAGGATAGATCAGATGGGAATAGAAGACCAGAGGAGCTGTTAGAGTAAAGATAACCCAGGAGAGGAGGGCAACTTTCTGGCTCCCCGTAAAATCTCGGGCGAAAAGAAAAAAGACCCAGCATAAAAGTGCGGCGACGACGCCCATGGTAACACGCAGTAAAAAAACAAGCGTGTGTTGCCGGTGGTTGGGCTTACGAGTCAGATCGGAAACAATCCCACCCAGTTTTTCTCCGATAAAAAAAGACGGAGCGAGCAACACGGGAAGCCCCGGGCTGTGCTTGGAATATTCGTATCCACGACCCTTTTTTCCAGGGTGCGCATGGGACTCCAACTCTCCTGGATAATATTGAAGATACTCCTTATCCCTG
>JASFPP010000021.1:0-29108 GCA_050115915.1 Candidatus Aminicenantota bacterium | reverse complement strand
AACCGATAAGTCAAGCCGAATGCGTCGATTTCATCGAAGACCCCTTGGAACCGGTTAGCATCAGCGAGGGCTGTCTCATGGACAGGCTCGGGCCCTTTAAAATTGCTACCTACAAGATCAAATTCAAGGAAGCAGGATATTGCCCCCCACTTTTTTAACGGTGTGTGCGATCTTGAGTGTTTGGTCTTTGCTCTCCACAGTGCAGGGACCGGCGATGAGAGTGAATCCAGAGCCGATCTTCTGCCTTCCGACAGAAACGACCGTACGTTTAAAGCCGGTGTTTTTTAGAGAGCTCAGTTTTAGATCATCCATGATAAGTCCCATATTATAATCTCATCGGCCCGGTATAAAAGTGTTGTCGATCAGCAGAAATAAAGATCGAAAGAATACACGGCCTCGATAAACACCCCATTATATAAAAACCTCCGCCGACATTCAAAAGAAATGGTCATATGAAAATTGATTGACTGGACAAAAATCGAATTTTAATTTACAATTTTTTTCCGTAAGCTCATGAATAGAAAAACGGCGCGGTACCCAAGTGGCTAAGGGAGAGGTCTGCAAAACCTCGATTCGTCGGTTCGAATCCGACCCGCGCCTCCACTCACTTTGATTGAAGGAGAGGTCAGATGGATATTGTATCCCGTGTTCAATCTATTCTATTGAAGCCTAAAGAGGAGTGGGGCAATATAAAAGGGGAACCCACCACTATCTCCCAGCTTTTCACTTCTTATGCCGTCGTTGTCGCTGCTATCCCGGCACTCTCCCAGTTTATTGGATTGGCGATATTAGGGAGGCAGATTCCTTTCAGAGGAGCGGTCCGGTATGGATTCGGAACGGCATTCTTCTATGCCCTCTTTTCTTATATCGCCACTCTCGTAGCCGTCTATGTTCTCGGGATAGTCATCAACGCTCTGGCCTCGTCATTCTCTTCTAAACAAGACCAGGTGAGTGCCATGAAACTGTCTGTTTACAGCATGACGGCGGCATGGGTGGCGGGAATTCTTAATCTCATTCCAGTGTTGAGGATGCTGATTTGGGTGGGCTTCGTTTACACGTTGTATATTCTTTATTGCGGATTTCAGGCCGAACTCATGGAAACCCCCAAGGATAAAGTGCTCGGTTACTTTGTCGTGAGTCTGGTGGTCGCCTTTGCTGTGACGATCCTTCTCAACTTGATTCTGGGGGCCATATTCCTTGTGGGGGCTGTGAGCAGCGTCTAGTCCTAATTGAGTTCTGCGAGTATTTTCTGGAACGCCTTCTGCGGATTGGGGGCTTTGGTAATGGGTCTCCCGATAACGATATAGTCTGCACCTTTGCGTACGGCTTCAGCCGGTGTCAAAATCCTTTTCTGATCCTGAGCCGCTGCCCATACAGGCCGGATTCCGGGAGCGACAACTAGAAAATCCTCCCCGTACTCGCTTTTGACGAGGTCGATCTCCTGCGGCGAGCAGACGACTCCATTGAGGCCGGCTGCCTTGGCCAGCCCGGCGAGTCTGAGGACCTGTTCCTCAGTATTCGCTTCTACCCCGACAGTCCGCAGGTGTTCTGATTTGAGACTGGTTAACACCGTGACACCAACAAGTAGGGGTTTCTCTTTGCCGCGTTTCAGGGCTTCCTCTGCTGCCGCTGCCGCTGCCCTTTCCATCATCTCTCTCCCCCCGGATGTGTGCAGGGTCATCATGTAGACACCGTGACGTGTCCCCGCTTTTACAGCGCCGGCGACTGTATTCGGAATGTCATGAAGCTTGAGGTCGAGAAAAACCTTTTTGTTCTCGTTCCGCAGCTTTTCAAACAAGGAGGGACCTCTGGCCGTAAACAATTCTAAACCGACCTTGAACACTCGGGATTCAGGAAGTTGTCCTGTTAGCCGCAAGGCCTCCTCTTCTGTGGGAACGTCTATAGCCACGATGATTTTTTCTGCCAAGTTTTTTAGGTGTTCCATTGTCTTTCCTTATCGTTTGACTTCCAGAGTTCCGATGATGTCTTCGATACTTGATATGTCATGCTCCTGACAGCATCTCTCTAATTCATCGATGATCCGGAGACAGCACTCCGGGTCGATGAAGTTCGCCGTGCCCACTTCAACAGCTGTCGCTCCACAGATCAAGTACTCGAGAGCGTCATCCGCCGTCATGATACCACCGATCCCTATGACAGGGATGTTTAGGCGGCTTGCGACCTGGAAAACCATTCTCAGGGCGATGGGTTTGATAGCAGGACCGCTGAGGCCTCCAAAGATGTTGGCCAGTTTGGGTTTCCGTGTGTCGACATCGACGGCCAGGGCCAGGAATGTGTTGACGAGGGAGACAGCATCAGAACCCGCTTCCTGTGCGCTCAATGCGATCTCAACGATATCCGTGACATTGGGGGAGAGCTTTGTGATGAGAGGACGGGTGCTTACTGATTTAACGAGCTTGACGACAGAGTGTGTTGAATCGGGCTTCAGTGCAGGGCACAAACCTCCCTTTTCCACGTTGGGGCAGGAGATGTTGAGCTCATAAGCAGCGATCCCTTCATGCGCATCCAGGTATTCGACAACTCGGGCATACTCCTCTTCATTTTCCCCGCAGACGTTGACGATAAGTGCAGTCTGATAATCGAGGAGTTGAGGGAGGACCTCTCTCGCAAAGCGTTCGACGCCGATGCCCTGTAGACCGATGGCGTTGATGAGTCCGCTCGGAGTCTCCACCAGCCGGGGTGGGGGATTTCCCTCGCGGGGGGAGTAGTAAAGGCCTTTGACCACAAATCCGCCCAGCTTGTTGATGTCCATAAACGGAGTGAACTCAACGCCATATCCAAAGGTACCGCTGGCAGCTAAGATCGGATTTTTGAGCCTGAGACTACCGATGTGGACGGAAAGGTCACTCATTGCTCCCCCATCTCCCATACGATGTCTTCGGCCTTGAAGACCGGACCTTCTTCACAGATCTTGTGCCAGCCGACGTCATTGTCTTTTTTGATCTTTTTAACACATCCCCAACATGCCCCAAATCCGCACCCCATCACAGATTCGAGAGAGAGCTCTGCCGGGAGGTTTTTTTTGGCGGCGATCGCCGTGATCTTTTTGAGCATAGCATCAGGACCGCAAGCATAGACACGGCTCACAGGAAGTCCGCTCTTGAGCGCAGCATCGAAAATTTCGGTGACCAAACCTTTTGTGCCGAAGGAGCCATCCTCTGTGCTGCAGGATAAAACGATGCTGTGTTTTTCGAATCGTTCTCTAACAGGAAGGTCTAAAACGGATTTTCCTCCATAAAATACTTTGACCGATCCGCTGTTTGCTCTGAGTTTCCGGGCAAGAAAATAGAGCGGTGCAATACCCCGCCCGCCCCCTACGAGGGCAAGATGTTCATCTTCGTTGACCTCTTGAATCGTGAATCCAGTCCCTAGAGGACCGATGATATCGACGGCGTCTCCTTCCATTTTTTCACTGAGGAGCCGAGTGCCGAGGCCCACTTTCTGGAAAAAAATCTCTACACGTGTCCCGTCCACATTGAAAATGCTGAAGGGCCGGCGAAGAAGGGGATGTGTATCGAGGCTGGTGCGCACCATGAGGAATTGTCCAGGATGTGCGTCTTGGGCGATTGGAGGGGATTCCAAAGAAAGGAGGAAATAATTGCCCCAGCTCTCAGTGTGTGTGATCCGTGCGCGGGAATCCTTTTTCATATGCGGAGTTAGAATGTCGTTAAAGAAAATAGCAGATTTGATTTTCCATGGCAACAAAAACTTTGACAACGGCCGGCCATTTTGGAATAATTTTTCTTCAGCATAAAAGTACGCGTATTGAATTGAGGAGCCTAGAAATATGAAAATATCCCAGAGAGGCATTGACATCCAAGAATCCCCGATACGGAAACTCAAGCCTTATGCAGACGACGCGATCAAGCGCGGCATCCACGTGTATTTCATCAACATCGGACAACCCGATATCCCCACTCCAGAGCCCGTTTGGAACGCCATCAAGAACTACGGGGATGAGGTCCTCAGCTACGGGCCCGCGCAGGGTTTTCTCGAGCTCAGACAGGCCATCGCCGACTACTTTGTGGATTACAACATTCCCTTAACGGCAGAGAATGTGATCATCACCGTCGGAGGGTCTGAAGCCATCCACTTTTCTTTCAGTGTGGTCGCAGACCCCGGTGAGGAAGTCATCGTTCCCGAGCCCTTCTACACAAACTACAATGGTTACGCCGCCTGTGCGAATGTGAGGATCGTGCCGTTGACCCTTCATGTTGAGGATGGGTTCCCCCTGCCTGCATCCGAAGAGATCGAGGCGAAAATATCCCCGAAAACACGGGCGATCCTTTTGTGTTCTCCGAATAATCCCACTGGAACGGTCTACACCGAGGAGGAGCTCGATCGCGTTGTCGATCTCGCCATAAAACATGACCTTTTCTTGATCGGCGATGAGGTTTACAAAGAATTCGTCTACGATGGGGCGAAACATAAAAGTTTGCTCGAGTACGAAAATATCAAGGACAGAGTGGTCGTCGTGGACAGCATCTCCAAACGGTTCAGCTGTTGTGGGGCACGGGTGGGGGCGGTCATCACGCGTAATCCGGATGTATACCAGGCGGTGCTCAAGTTTGCTCAAGCCCGGTTATGTCCACCTTCGATCGAGCAAAAAGGTGCGCTGTCTGCCTACCGGATGGAGCGCAGCTATTTTGATGCGACCCGGGAAGAGTACCAGAAGAGGCGCGATGTTCTTTATGAGGGATTGAGGGATATCCCGGGGATCGTAATCCACAAACCTCAGGGAGCTTTTTATTATATCGTCAGGCTTCCCATTGAAGACAGCGAGCATTTTGTGCGCTGGATGTTGACGGATTTCGACCTCGACGGGGAGACGGTCATGGTGGCACCTGCCCAAGGATTTTATTCCACTCCGGGTCAGGGAAAGGACGAAGTGCGCATTGCCTATGTGCTCAAGGAATCCGACCTCAAGCGGGCCATCACAGTGTTTAAGACAGGATTGGATAAATATCTCTCGCTTTTTTCTTGAATCCACTGCGCCGGTTCAAAGCCGACTCAAGGGGTACGGTTAAATTAAGCCCTGAAATATGAGAATGCGACTCAAAAAATTGATTTTACAGGTTGTTGTGATTCTGGGCCTGAGCTTAATCGTCGGAATAAGTGCGAATTTATCTCTGATCAAGCAATACCGCCAGGGGGAATTTCGTTTGAGCTTTCTCTCCAGTGAAGACTTTCCCTCAATACAGTTTATAGGTATTTTTGAAGCGGAAGACCTCTTTGTCAGCGGGAATGCCGTTTTTCTAGACAGTAGGACCGAGAGGAAGTATCTCGAGGGACATATACTGGGAGCGATCAATATTCCTTACGAAAGCGGCGAGCGCCTCGTCGAAGAACAGGTCTCCTTCCCCCGGGAGAGAACCTTGGTCGTGTACTGCGATGGGAATGAATGTCAATCCAGTGTTCTTCTTGCAAAGGCACTCACGGAATACGGATTCGAGGATATCCGCGTTTTTTTTGGAGGCTGGGACGAATGGGTTGCTACCGGGCTTCCCCAATCTGAGAGAAATGATCCGTAATAAATATATTCTGTGGACGTTTCGGCTCCTCGTCGGAGGCGTCTTCATTTGGGCGGGAGTTTTAAAGATCCTCGACCCGCTTGAATTTGCCCAGGATATCGCCAATTACCGCATGATCTCCCGCAACCTCTCATTCTTTGTCGCGCTTGTGCTGCCGTGGCTTGAGGTCCTCTGCGGGATTCTCCTAATTCTTGGGATATTCCGCTCTGCCAGCTCGCTCCTGCTTACGGGAATGCTGAGCGTATTTTTGGTGTTGATAACGGTCACTCTATTTAGAGGTCTCAATGTCAATTGCGGATGTTTTGGTTCCCTTGCCCGGCATGTGGATTTTCAACTGCTTCTCACGGATATCGTGCTCCTGTACATGACCTTGAATATTTTAGTTTCTTCCCTGAAGCCTCACCCGACGGCGGCTTAGGATGGCATTTTGGCATAGCCGGCCATTTGTGTTTCCATTGTGTCAGAATCGAAGCTTTTTGGGGAATAAGTGAAGCCAAATGCCAGAAGAACCTTGAATTTTGGTGGGCTTAGATGTATATTTCTTGTTTTATCACTCTGAGAATTTACTGAGTTCAACATAATCTTAAGGAGTCATGATGAACGATAAAAAATACGTCTATTCATTCGCGACCGGGAGTGTCGAGGGAAACAGGGACATGAGGGATACGCTCGGTGGCAAAGGGGCAAATCTTGCGGAGATGGCAGGGATCGGAATTCCGGTTCCCCCCGGATTCACGGTTGCGACCGATGTCTGCAATCTCTTCCTCCAAGCGGGCAACAAAATCCCCGCAGAGGTCAAAGAGGAGATCCTGGATCATCTGGAAAGGCTGGGGACTACGGCAGGGCAAAGACTGGGTGATGAGGCCAATCCCCTCCTCGTTTCTGTCCGTTCCGGTGCGAAGTTCTCGATGCCAGGGATGATGGATACAATCTTGAACCTGGGACTCAATGATCGGACTGTCGAAGGACTGGCCGCAAAGAGCGGGGACAGGCGTTTCGCCCTGGATTGTTATCGCCGTCTCATCCAGATGTTCGGTGATGTGGTCCTTGAAATTCCCAAGAAGGATTTTGAGGATATCCTCAAGGCCATAAAAAGTCAGAACGACATCGAAAACGATTTCGAGCTTTCTGAAGAGAACTTGAAAGATGTCATTGCGGGCTATAAAGATCTGGTTAGAGATAAAACGGATATGGATTTTCCTCAGGATGTTGAGGAACAGCTTTTTATGGCGGTCACCGCGGTCTTCAAATCGTGGAACAATCCGCGGGCGATCACATACAGACGGCTGAATCATATCCCCCATGACCTGGGGACGGCGGTCAATGTCCAGATGATGGTGTTCGGAAATTTTGGTGAGAGCTCTGCTACAGGTGTCGGATTTACCCGGAATCCGGCCACTGGGGAAAAGGAACTCTATGGAGAATTCCTTTACAATGCTCAGGGTGAGGATGTCGTAGCCGGAATACGAACGCCATCCCCCATAAACAATCTCGAAGAAAAGATGCCCGAGGCCTACAATGAGCTGGAGGAGATCACGACGCGGCTGGAAAAACACTACCAAGATGTCCAGGATTTTGAATTCACCATCCAGGAAAAAAAGCTCTACATGCTGCAAACACGAAGCGGGAAAAGAACGGGTTGGGCGGCTGTCAGGATCGCGGTAGATATGGTCGATGAAGGCCTGATCAGTAAGGAAGACGCCCTCTTTTTGGTCGAACCCGCGGCTCTGGATCAGCTCCTCCATCCTGTGTTCGACAGTGCCGAAAAAGCCAAACACGATATCCTCGCTAAAGGGCTCGCTGCCTCCCCAGGAGCAGCCACAGGCCAGGTTGTTTTTAATGCGGATGATGCGGTTGCGTGGAAAGAGTCCGGTAAAAAAGTTGTGTTAGTCAGGGACGAGACTTCACCCGATGATATCCACGGCATGAGCGTGTCTCAAGGGATATTGACAGCGACCGGAGGCATGACGTCCCATGCCGCCATTGTGGGCAGACAGATGGGCAAACCCTCTGTTGTCGGATGCGGGGCCATCGTGCCCAACGAAGAGGACCGGTATTTCCAGGTCGGTGACCGGAGAGTCAATGAGGGGGACTGGATCTCGATCGACGGGAGCACAGGTGAAGTTCTCCATGGAGAGATCCACACGAAGCCCTCCGAAGTCCTCCAGGTGATCCGCGGAGAATTGGCGTCCGAGGATTCAGTGGCGTTCGGATACTTTGATAAGCTTCTTTCATGGGCCGATGAGGTGCGGAGACTGCGGGTTCGGGCAAATGCCGACACGCCAAACGACGCCAAAACAGCGTTTGCCTTTGGTGCGGAAGGGATCGGCCTTGCCCGCACCGAACACATGTTCTTCGAGAGGGATCGACTTCCCTACATCAAACAGATGATCATGGCCGAGACTGAGGACGAAAGGCGAAAAAACCTCAAACATATTCTTCCCTTCCAAAAAAAGGATTTTTATGAATTGTTCAAAGAGTTGAAGGGATATCCTGTGACTATCCGCACCTTGGATCCGCCTCTTCATGAATTCCTGCCCAAGAAAGAAGAATTGATGGTCGAGCTTACAGAGCTCAAAGCTTCCGGATCTCAAGATGCTGAGCGCATCCAGGAGCTCGAAAGAGTACTGGAAAGGGTCAAAGCGCTTGCCGAGTTCAATCCCATGCTCGGGCACAGGGGATGTCGACTGGGAATCACTTTCCCTGAGATCGTCGAGATGCAGGCGCAGGCCATCTTCGAGGCGGCCTGCGAACTGGCCAGTGAAGGAGGGAAGGTCTTTCCTGAGATCATGGTTCCCCTCATCGGATCTGTGGAAGAATTGGCTCACCAGAAGGCGATCATCGTCAGGATTGCTGAGGCAACGATCGAGAGATACGGCGTCGATCTCAAATATACAGTCGGAACGATGATCGAGATCCCCAGGGCCGCCATCACGGCCGATGAAGTGGCCCGGGAGGCGGATTTCTTTTCCTTCGGAACCAATGACCTGACCCAAACGGCCTTCGGCATATCCCGGGATGACGGGGCCGGTTTTATCAACCATTATCTCACACACGGTTTCTGGAAAGATGATCCCTTCGCCAGTGTGGATGTGGCCGGAGTCGGCGAATTGATGAGATGGGCTGTCGCAAAGGGCCGCCAGACCAAACCGGATCTCAAGGTGGGCATTTGCGGCGTTCATGGAGGAGACCCGCGATCGATCTATTTCTGTCACACGATCGGGTTGGATTATGTGAGTTGCTCAGCTTATCAGATCCCCATCGCTCGGCTTGCTGCTGCTCAAGCGACACTCTCCGAGGCTAAGAAAAGCTAACCGGATCGTTCTGTACAAGAGAGTGAGTGCCTGATTCAGCGGGATTTCAACGCTTTCCGGCTGTTTTCCGCAGGATGTTTTTCAGTATGTAGGCCGCCATAGCGGGATTGGCATCCAGCCGTCTCTTGCAGTAGGCGGACGCATATTTCCATTGTTCGGCAAACGGAACGTAGAGACGCACGCGAATGCCCTCCCGGATAAGTTCATCCTGGAAGGCCTGCATGGGAACGCCCATGAGCATCTGCACCTCATACTGGTCTTTTCTCCTATTCAGGCGTTCCGCGATATTGATGGATTCTTCGATAACAGCAGAATCATGGGTGGCAATTTCCGGGTAGTGCCCCTCCTTGAATAAGATTTCCAGCTGTTCGAGGAGTTTGGCCTTCATGTCCGGTTTACTCGTCAGAGCAATCTCCTTTGGCTCGTTGTAAATACCGATACAGATCCGGATGCGGGCGTTCAATCCGGCTATGGACTTGATGTCTTCATCCGTCCGGAAGAGGCGGGATTGGAGGACTGTTCCGAATGTCGGATACTCGGTGACGAGATCCCGGAAGATATCCAGTGTCAGATCCGTAAGTGTATGATCTTCCATGTCCAGAGTGACCTTTATGTTGTGTCGCTCTGCTTTTTTGACAATTCCTTCGATGACCTTTTGACAGTGCTCCGTACCCCTATGGCTCCCCAGTTGGGTAGGTTTTAAGGAAAGCGTCGCGAATTCCTGTTCGCCCAAGCTATCGATGAGCCGTTCGTAAACACCGACTGTGTACTGGACTTCCTCATCCTCCTCGATCTCTTCCCCAAGGAGGTCGATGGTTGAGCAAACCTGCCGTTCCTCCCAGAAGGAGCGTGCTGTTTGAATGGCGGCTTCTATACTGTCTCCGGCAACATAGGGACTGGCAAATATTTTAACGAGAGGTGTTGGAGCAAGGTTTATGACGAATTTTTTCAAGCCCATCTCTTTCTCCTTTGCCCTGGCCTCGCCTTTGCGGCGATTCTACCTCGTGAATAACCCAGGCTATAAACTTTATTAAGAATCAGACTGTTCGCGGAGTATTAAGGACAAAAACTAATTCATTTCGGAACAAACTTCAAGAGTTCTGTGTCTTTTTTCATGAAATTTTTTGGTGTGCACAAGAGATTCAAAGGCCATGAGGATGAGCAAGGAGTTTACCGTTTTCCTTTTTTTTGATATGTAATACACACATGGTCAACATAAAGAGATTGTTTCGATCCGTTCTCAGACGAAGTTCTCCCCTTAAGTTTGTGTACAACGAATCCTATTGGATGGTCGACATCGGAAACCATGTGTTTCCCCTCTTGAAGTACCGGCTTATCTACGAGAAGCTTATATCTTGGGGAATCAAAAAAGAAAGCGTTCTTGAGTCAAAGCCCGCACAGGATGAGGATATCTTGAGGGTTCACTCCGAGAGATATTTGAAAAAATTGAAATCGGGAAAATTGTCGCAGGCCGAAATGATGGCCCTGGAGCTTCCCTACTCTCCAGACCTGTTACATTTCGCAAGACTTCATGTGGGAGGGACTATTATCGCTGCGGAGAGGGCCATGGAAGAGGGGATGGCCACACACCTCGGCGGGGGATTCCACCACGCGTTTTCGGATCATGGGGAAGGATTTTGCGTTTTAAATGATGTGGCTGTGGCCATCGAAAAACTGAGACACGCGGGTGTCATCCAGAAAGTCCTGGTCGTTGATTGTGATGTGCACCAGGGAAATGGAACAGCGGCCATTTTTGCAAAGCACGAATCCGTGTTCACCTTTTCGATCCATCAGATGGATATTTATCCGGCTCACAAGAGCGAGAGCACGCTGGATATTGGCCTGTGGTCAGGTGAGGGCGATGGGGAATATCTCGATGCCCTAAAGTCCCATTTCCCCCGAATTTTTGAAGAATTCAAGCCCGATGTCGTATTTTATCTGGCCGGTGCCGATCCCTACACAAAGGACCAGCTGGGGGGGCTTCAATTGACTCTGGAGGGACTCAAAGAGAGAGATGAGATCCTGATCGGATCAGCTCGCAAGCTCAAGATTCCAGTGGTCATCCTTCTTGCAGGGGGGTATGCCATCGATGTGGCAGACACAGTGGCCATCCATCTCAACACAATCAAAGTCGCACAATATTTTCAGCGGAAACAACCTGGGCTTAAAACAAAACGTGGCACGTCTTAATAGACACAGGCTGAGTTTCAAGGCTTAGTGTTTGCGGTGATCCAGTTTAGATATTCTTCAGACCCTGCGCAGATAGGAAGAGCAATGATCTCAGGAACCCTGTAAGAATGGAGAGATTTTATCCTTTCTTCCAGTTTGGGGAACAGGCTGGCTTTGGTTTTGATGAACAGCATGAATTCCCGGTCATCGGAAACACGTTCCTCCCACCAATAGAATGACCGGACTGAGGAGGATACAGTGCCACAGGCGGCCAGCCGCTCTTCAACAATCTTCTGCGCGATTCGGCTCGCCTCTTCTTTAGTGGGAGTGGTCGCAATCACCAAAAGATATTCGCTCATTTGTGTGGCTCCAAAACAAGAGTTTCGTGTTCAGGGCTGTAAAAAAATGTGGGCAAAAACTTTGGCATCTCCCATCATGTTATCAATGACACAGTACTCATTGGGTTGATGCGCTGTCTCTTCGGTCCTAGACCAGCAGGCGGCATCGAACTTGGACCACCGGAGGGGGCCCGCTAGTGTCCCCCCCCCTATCCCGATGGGTTTCGCCTCTTTCGCGTAAACGTCCTTGATCGCTTTTTTAAGGGCGAGAACGACAGGCGCTTCAGGCGATGTCGGAGGGGCAGCGGGTGATTTCTGCTCACGGCCCATGACAATCTTCACATTGAATTTTTTTTCGACAGAATCCATGGTGCTCCTGATACTCTTTTCCACTTCATCCAAGCTGTAACAGGGAAGGATCCGGTTGTCCATGTAGAAGACATCCTCACCGGGAATAGTGTTGATGTTGGGGACGTTCGGTTCTTTTTTTGTTGGCTCAAACGTAGAGATGGGAGGATCGAAGATACGATCTTTGTGGTTAAATGTGTCGTACAGTTTGCTGAGTTCAGTCACTAAAAAGGACGCTGCACGAAACGTATTGATCCCTTTCTCGGGGGTAGAGCCGTGTGCCTGTTCGCCAAACGTTTTGAACTTCAGCCACAGGATGCTCTTCTCTGCGATCTCGATCATCGTTCCTTCTGCATTTCCTGCGTCGGGGACGATGATAAGGTCTTGCTTGCGAAAAGGATTGGTGTGTTTGAGAACATACCCCAACCCTTTTTCGTTTCCCGTTTCCTCATCGGCAACAAGAGCGATGCCCACATCAAAATTGGGCTTTATTCCTTCTTCCTGGAACGCCTTTATGGCGAAAAGTGAAGCCACCATATCCTGCTGGTTATCTTCCACTCCGCGCCCGAAAATCTTTCCCTCTTCGATCCAGGCATTGAAAGGATTTCCCCTCCACCGGGATAGTTCGCCAGGAGGGACAACGTCCATGTGGCAGAGGATCCAGATGGTCTTTGTTGACCGTCTACCCCTGTAGTAGGCTAAAATGTTGGGCCGGTATCCTGCATCTGCATCCAGGTCCGGTGCCTTTGCGACAGTGATGTCTTCGAATCCTGATGTATTGAGGAATTTAAGGAGGGCATCAGCTTTGGCCGCTTCTCCCTCTCCTCCGCTAGAGGGAGAAATGGCGGGGATAGCGCAGAGCTGGATCTGCATGTCGACCATTTCGTCACGAAAGGTATCGATCCGGCGGGAGATTCTTTCGAAGTCCTGCATGCTCTTTCTCTGAGTGAAGGAAATCATACCACTGCACACGGCACAAGGCAAGATATTCTTAACTGAGATCATCTCCTCGAAATCTGTGATGTGGGATAAACTCTTGGGCCTTATTGTGTGATCACTTGAAAAGACATCATCACGGATTCGGATACGCGACGTTGTCTTGACTTTTCGCCGTGCAGAGAATACATTACCCCCAAATGCGGGTAGGCTTCGATGTGCGCCCTTTCTTGAAGGAAGAAACGGGTGTCGGGATCTATTTCAAGAACCTTTTGTTCGCCCTTGCTGCCATCGATCGGGAGAATGAATATTTTCTCTTTTCGTCCTCATGGAAGGATCGATTTGATCCCAGAAAGATCCCACCCTTTGCCCATAAACACTTCAGGGACTTGCGTTATCCGGTCCGGATGATTAATTTTTTATGGTACAAACTTGGCTGGCCGTCAATAGACCTGTTTTACAAGACGCGCCTGGATCTGGCTCATTCCCCCACTCCCCTCGTTCTTCCCTCCGGGGGCAAAAAAATCGTGACTGTTTACGACCTTTGCTTTTTGGAATATCCACACCTCAGTGATGATGAATCGAGACATGTTTTCTCTTCCAGGATCGAGCACTCTCTTCATCGCGCGGATAAGATTATCACCATATCGCATTTCAGCCGGGAACAGATTTTAAAAAGATTCTCTGTTAAGAAGGACAAGATCCATGTGACTCACTTGGGGATCGACCGAAGTTTTTGGCGAGACATCACCCGAGAAGAAATGGAGCGGATAAGATTGAACTTCCATCTGCCTTCGTCCTATCTGCTTTTTGTAGGGGCTCAAGAACCGCGAAAGAACATCTTGAGACTGATCGAAGCCCTGAAGATCGTCCACAATCAATACAGAAAGATCCCCCTCGTCCTCGCAGGAAGAGCGGGGAAGGACTCTGCGTTAGTCATGGACAGGATAAAAACGTATGATCTCGAGAAATGGATCTATATGACTGGATATACGAACGATTTTGAGTTGAGGGGCCTCTACCGGTCGGCCACCGCGTTTGTTTTTCCCTCGATCTGTGAAGGATTTGGGTTGCCCTTGCTGGAAGCCATGGCCTCTGGAATCCCGATCGTTGCCTCAGAGGCCCCGGCACTCCCGGAAATATGTCGGGATGCAGCGCTCTTTTTTGATCCGGAACACCCCGAAAATATAGCCGATGTCATCATACGTGTTTTGAAAAATGCTGACCTAAGAGAGGACCTTGTCAAGAAAGGGGAGCAGAGAGTTTTGGATTTCAGCTGGGAAGCAACAGCCAAGGAGACCTTGTCTATTTATCGATCTCTCGTGGGAGCGTCATGAAAAAAATCTGTTTCCTTTCACATACATCGGAACTCAACGGAGCGGAATTGAATCTTCTTCAGATATTGGAGGGGATAGACAGACAAAAATATGATCCCTGCCTCCTTGTGCCCCGGGAAGGTCTCCTTTCTGAAGAAACGGCCAAACTCGGCATCGAGACCGGTGTGATCCCCTTTAAATGGGGGCTTACAGAAAAGGAAAAAATGTGGAAACAGCCCCTCGCCTGGATCTGGAACAAACGCGCCGTCTCCGCCCTCTCGGGATGGATCGAGCAAAGACAGGTGGATCTGGTGTTCTCCAATTCCAGTGCGTCATGGAGCGGAGCTCTGGCAGCAAAAAAAACACACAGACCTCATGTCTGGTACATCCATGAGATCTTAGGAGGGAAGGCGCCACAACTCACCTACTTGTGCGGACAGAGGGCTTTGGCCCGGAAAATCGTGCGGCTGTCTTGCCGAGTGCTCGTGAACTCTCTGGCCACAGAAGCTTTTTTTGAAGACAAGGCGAATGTGCGGTTGGTCTACAATGGAATCCGAATCCAAGAAATTGAGAAGGTTGAAACTCAGGAACTGGGCCGTCAGTGGGGTTTCCGCGATGGAGACCTTGTGTTCGGGATCATTGGGAAGATCTGTGAGGCAAAAGGACAAAGAGAAGTGATCGAGGCCCTGGGAAAAATCGGAAAGGACTATCCGCTAAAGCTTTTGCTCGTCGGCGAAGTGAAATCCAAGACGTATTTCTCAAAGCTCCAGAATGTATGTGACGCCCTGGAAATCAGCGACAGGGTGATCTTTGCCGGTTATCGGAGGGATGTGCAACAGGTATTAGCTTTAATGGATTGTTTGATAGTGGCTTCGCGCACAGAAAGTTTTGGCCGCACGATTACCGAAGCCCTGTCTGTGAAAACCCCAGTTATCGCCGTGAGATCCGGAGGGATTCCCGAGATCATAGTCAATGGAAGAAATGGTTTGCTTTTGGATTCGAGAGATCCCGAGACAATCAAAGAGGGGATGGTTTCTTTTCTCGAAAACAGGGAGGCTCACAAAAGAGCGGCCGAAGAGGGCTATCGTACAGTTCAAGATAAGTTTTTACTTTCCTCTCAAGTGAAAAAGATAGAACATATTTTAGAGGAGTGTCTCGGAGAACATGGAGGGGAAAATTGATGGGTGCAGAGAGTGGCCCCGAGCTTTCTGTCATACTCGTGAATTACAACGATCTGCACCATCTCCAGGATTGTCTATCCTCTCTTGACGAAAGTGTGGGGGGTATTCCGTTCGAGATCATCGTCGTAGACAACCAGTCGACCGATGGGACTCCTCGGTGGATTCGTGAACACGCCTCTCGGGTACGGCTGGTCGCAAACACGGAAAATTTGGGTTTTGCCAAAGCCAATAATCAGGGGATACGCAAAAGCCGGGGAGAGTATATCCTTTTCTTGAACACGGATACCGTCCTCGAGCGGCAAGCCATCGCACTTCTCCTCAAGGAGTTGAGGTCGCACCCGTCGGTGGGCGCAGTGGGGCCAGCGCTTCTTTACGGGGAGAATACGTTCCAGGTGTCTTTCGGGAAAAAGGTAAACTTTTGGCGGGAAATTGTCCAAAAAACGGTGTTGAATTCCTACTACAGGTTCCGTTTGAGAGGACGTGCCAAGAAGCGTCAGGTGGGATGGCTGAGTGCAGCATGTCTCCTCACCCGGAGGGATATCCTTGAGGAAGTGGGATTGTTCGATGAGAATTTTTTTCTCTATTTTGAGGATATCGACCTCTGCCGGAGGATTCACAAAAAGGGCTATGTTTTGGAATACTTTCCCCAGGCCAGAGTGTTTCATTGGGGGGGAGCAAGCATGGAGGGGATTGGACTTTTTAGCCGTTATCACTACAGAAAAAGCCAGCTCTATTATTATAAAAAACACAATTCGAGAATCGCACTTCACCTGCTTCGCATCTATCTGTGGATCAAATTCAACCTCTTGCTCGAATGGAAGCATCTCAAGGGATCGCGCAATAGGGATGAACGGCGTGTGCTCAAAGGGCTGTTGAGGGAAAAGTGAAAAAGATAAAGATTCTCGAGATGATCGACCGGCCGTTTCTGGGGGGCGGCCAGGTCAACCTTCTCACTCTGTCGAGATTGTTGGACCGCACCCTGTTTGATGTCTCTGTATGTTCTCGGGGTGATGGGCCGTTGGTCGAAACGCTGAGAGAGGAAGGGATCCCTCACTTTCCGGTCGGTTTCAGTAAACGTGTGCAGAAGCGAACAGTCAGAGACATCGTCTCGCTCCTCAATGCGCATCATTTTGATATTTGCCACACGCATGGAGGTGTCGCCGGCCTGTTTGGACGCTGGTCTGCCCGGCAGTGTGATCGACCTCCCCGTGTCATTCACACTCTTCATGGGATTCATTATCTCCACTACCGAAATTTTTTTCTTAAATATCTGTATGTCTATGTCGAACGTTTTTTTTCTGGTTTATCGGACGCGGTTATTTTTGTCTCGGATGCGGATCAAGATAGGGGCAGGCGCTTCAAACTGGTTCCTGAAAACAAAATGGTCGTGATAAAGAACGGCATTAATTTTGAGGCCTTCGAAGCAGAGGCCTCTTTAGACAGGGAGGAGGATGAGTTTCCCTTCGGATCATCCGGCCCTGTTGTCGGGACCATTGCACGCCTCCACCGACAGAAAGGACTCCCGTATCTCTTCCGCGCAGCCAAGATCATTCGGGAGGTCATTCCCGAGGTTTCGGTGTGGATCGCGGGGGGGGGATCTTTAATGCCAGAGTTCAAAAAGCTTGGGCAGACGCTCGGTCTCGAAGACACGGTCCATCTCTTAGGTGAAAGAAAAGACGTGGCCCGGCTTCTCTCTCGCTTCGATGTGTTCGTGCTCCCTTCTCTTTGGGAGGGATTGCCTTACTCTCTGCTGGAGGCTGCGGCTCTGGGCAAGCCTGTCGTCGCCACAGATATCGACGGTGTGAGAGAGGTCGTTAAACACGATGAGAGCGGCCTTCTTGTTCCGGCTCAGAATTCCGAACGGCTGGCTGAAGCGGTTCTCCGGCTGCTTCAGGAGAGAGAGTTCGCCGCAAGACTCGGGCAGAACTTGAAGAATTCCACACAGAGGGATTTTAGCCTCTCGGAGATGCTCCAGAAAACCCAGGACCTCTACCTCAAGCTCGCACTCGATTGACAAAAAGCAGGGCTCTTTTTATAATCAACCTCAATGAAGAGTCCCAATGTTGCTCTTATTCATGATTGGCTGACAGGTCGAAGAGGAGGCGAGAAGGTCCTGGAGGTCTTTGCCGAGATATATCCGGACGCCCCCATCTATACGCTCTTTCATTTTCCGGGCAGCCAGATCCCGGATATCGAAAACAAACGTATCGTTCCCAGTTTTGTCCAAAAACTCCCCTTTCTGAAGAAGAGGTACAGATTCTATCTTCCCCTGTTTCCCATGGCCATCGAACTGTTCGACCTCCAAGAGTACGACTTTCTCATCTCCAGCTCTCACTGTGCGGCCAAGGGGGCCATCCCAAGGCCAGATGCCCTGCATATCTCGTATGTTCATTCTCCAATGAGGTATGCGTGGAATCAGTATTCGTCCTATTTTTCAGCGGAGAAGCTGGGATTTTTCTCAAGACGGATTATTCCACCCATCATACACCGCCTCCGCATATGGGATGAATCCTCGTCACACAGAGTCGACCACTTTGTGGCTAACGCGAATGCGGTGGCTGATAGGATCCACAGGTATTACAGACGCATCGCCGATGTCGTTCATCCCCCGGTCGATACAGGTTTTTTTAGACCGGGGGAGGTTGAAGAAGATTATTTTTTGATCGTCTCTGCACTCGTTCCCTATAAAAAGATCGATTTGGCCGTCGAAGCCTTCAATCGCACGGATCAACGTCTGAAGATCGTCGGCCAGGGGCCGGAATACCGTAAACTAAAAAAAAGTGCGAAACCGAATGTCGAGTTTTTAGGGAGTGTTTCGGATGATGATCTTCTCCAGATTTACCAGAGATCTCGGGCGCTCATCATGCCGGGCGAAGAGGATTTTGGGATCAATTCGCTTGAATCCCAGGCCTGTGGAGTGCCAGTTATCGCACTGCGGAGAGGCGGAGCCAAAGAGACGGTCCTTCATGGTGAGACGGGATTTCTTTATGACGATCCGCGAAGGGAAGGGCTCAGCACCGCGCTTGACAAATTCAAGGACATGAATTTTAATAAAACAACAATACGGGAGAATGCGGTGAAATTCTCTCGGGACTCATTCAAGACAAAGATATCTTCCTACTTCCAGCAGAAATGGGCTGAACATGAGAGCCAGCTATGATTAGAAGGCAAAGGAGCGGTCTTAAAGGGCTTTTTGCGCTGAGCGATGTTATCGGAATCACGCTCGCTTTTTTCTACTCCTATTTTTTCCGGTTCTATCTCTACATTATTCCGGTTGATCCAGCAAAGGGGATTCCACCAATAAGCCAATACGTGTATGTCTTCCCCCTCTTTTTGATCGCCCATCTCGTGATCTTTTATGTGCAAGGATTCTACAAAACGAGACTCAAGAGGACGCAGATCGACGATTTTTTCCTGATCGTGCTGAATGCTCTTTTTTCCATCCTGATCGTTTTGGCTATACTGAATTATCTGTACACTTACAGTCAGGGAGTTGCTCCCTTGTTCCGTATGGACTTCAAGATCTCCCATGGTTTTTTAGGGGTTTACTTTGTTGCGATCGTCGTCGTCATTTCTGTCTTCAGGCATCAGATCTACTATATGATGAAAAGGCGCTATGCCAAAGGGTACAACCTGAAAAATGTTCTCATTGTCGGGGCCGGAGAGATGGGGAAGGCCGTTGCGCAGAAACTCGTCCGGTATAAAGACCTGGGTTTTATTGTCACGGGCTTTTTGGATGACCAGAGGAAAGAGGGAGAGGAAATCCATGTGGACGGAGGGATCAAGGTTCTCGGGCCCATATCCGCGCTCGAAGACATCCTTGAAAAGACCAATGTCAGCGAAGTCTATGTCGCCCTGGAATTGAGGAACTACGAAGAGATTCTGGAGACGCTCAAAACTGTGAATAAATATCCCGTGAACGTGAGGATCATCCCGGATCTCTTCCATTTTCTCACTCTGAAGGCAACGATCGATGACCTGGATGGGTTCTCTGTCATTTCTATAGACGAGCCACCCATGCGTGGAATCGGACTTTTTGTCAAGCGGGTGATGGACCGCGTCGCTTCCACCCTTTTGCTCTTGGTCCTCTCTCCGATCCTCCTCATTGTGGCCTTAATGATCAAGCTGAGTTCGAAGGGGCCTGTTCTCTACCACCAAGAAAGAGTCGGCTTGGACGGGAGGAAATTCACCATTCATAAATTCAGGACCATGATCGCTGAAGCTGAGAAGGGAACGGGACCTGTGATGTGCAAGCCCGATGATGAGAGGATCACGGGAGTCGGTAAGTTTCTCAGGAAGTACAGCATCGATGAACTGCCTCAGCTGATCAATGTGTTAAAAGGGGAGATGAGCCTGGTCGGCCCCCGGCCGGAAAGGCCCGCATTTGTCAACGATTTCAAGGAGAAAATCCCCAAGTACATGCTGCGCCACAAGGTGAAGTCTGGCATCACGGGGTGGGCCCAGGTTCATGGGCTCAGACAGGACACGCCCATCGATAAAAGACTCGACTATGATTTTTACTACATCCAGAATTGGTCCTTGGTCCTCGACCTGAAAATTCTCTGGCGCACGCTGGCTAGGGGTTTTATCGACAGAACCGCCTAATCTGGATTATTCGCAAAAATCCCAGGAAAATTATTGCATGGAGGCCATTTTTTCTTGATAGATCCGGCGGCCGATGATTGTGTATTGGATCCCAGAGATGATCGTGAGTGTGAGAGTCAAAATATAGAGCCATATCAGGTTGGATTGAGGTGAATTGTTGGCGTTGAAAAAAAGAACCAGAAAAAGGACACTCATTTGACAGACCGTGCTCATCTTTCCCACGAATGTGGGGGCGAATGTGGAATATCTCGTTCGCGTGTACATCACCACAGAGCCTGCCACGATATAGAGATCTCTACCTATGACCATGATCGTTAGCCAGAGGGGGATCGTATTGGGAGAGCTGATCGCAGGAATGCTCAGTGCGATTATCGCCGCCGTCATGAGCAGTTTATCACCCGCAGGATCGAGGAGCTCTCCGATCTTGGACCGTTGTTTCAGGAGCCGAGCCGTAACCCCATCCAGCAAATCGGTGGATGCGGCGATAAAAAAAATGATCAAGGCTTTGCGTTGATCGTGCTGGATCATAGAACTGAGGAAAAAAGGGATGAGGCCAATCCTCAGGACTGTAAACAGGTTTGGAACCGTGAGAATCCGCTCGGTCATTTTATAAGCGCTAATATCAGGTCAAGGAGTCTGATGGTCTCTCGGCCGGAGACAGCTTGATCAGGATGAAAAGCTCTATCCCGGGAAAGTGTCATGATGTCATAGGAGACCAGGAGGATTATCGGGCGGTAATAATAGTTGCTGGGTGAAACATCCGAGATCTGTATCCTGTTGGGAGGGATCTGCTGGATAAAGCTGTGTCCCTTTTTTCTTAGATGTTCGATAAGGCGAAAAAGGACCTCGGCCATCTCCGCTCGAGTGATAACTTTTTTTGGTTGAAAGGTGTGATTCGGGTAAACATCCAGAATCCCTAATGAGGCCGTATGGAGGATGAATCTGGAGGCCCAGGATGTGGAGATGTCGATGATTATGGGAGGTTTTCCCCGTTGATCTTCGATGATCCCTTTAAACTTGACGCTCAACAGCGCTGCCACATCCTCTTTGGTCACGGATTCCGTGGATGGAATGGCGTTGTATTGGCTGGGCAATTCAAAGATCCCGAGCCTGTTCTTGATCGTTTCCAACCGGTCTCTGATCTCTTGATCCCCAGGATTTTGCTGCAGGAGGTCTTCATAGATCCCAAGACTATTTTTGAGTTCACCAGCCTGGAAGAGTGTGTCGGCATAGACTTTTCGTATGTCCGTGTTTGTTGAATCTTCAGCGCTCGCGGCTTTTAAATGAAGAAGGGCATTCTGAAAGTTTCCCTCATCACGATATATTTGGCCAAGAGCAAGATGGGCTTCTGTGGAGTCGGGGCTATAGTACAGGGCCCTGAGGAAGGATTCTTTGCTATTCGTGGTATCCCCCGCGGACATAAATGCCCCGGCCTGTGTCAAAGCTTCTTCTGTTTTCCTTTCCTTGATCTCATCGTATCGAGGTTTTGCCCAAGGATTGTCTGGATCTTTGTTCAGGATTTCTCTGTATGCGGAAAAAGCGCTGTCGGTGTTCTTGAAATCATTATAGAGCTGGGCGAGCCCGAAATGAGCCAGCTCCACATCCGGGAAATAAGAGAGAGACGCTTGGAAGTACTGTTCGGCTGTTTGAAATTCACCCATGAGATAAGCCACATAACCCATCCCTGTATAATAAAATGAGTTGCTGCTTCCGAGCTTCTCTAAAATCTTCAGTGCATTTTTGGTGTTCCCCACTCTGATGCTCTTCCAGGCATCCTCAACAAGGATCCTCTCATCCAGAGAGAGGTCTGTCACGATGGACTGGGGCAATTCCCCTGTGTACATGTTCGGCGGCGGTGGTTGATATGTGGCACAGGAGCAGTAAAACAGGGATATGAGGATTAGGGATGCGGTCAGAATTCTTTTTACCAATGGACTTCTCCTCTTCTTATGTAAGACACATAGTCGACCATATTTTTCGGATCTGCCATAATTTCGAGATCGTAAAAATCCTTATTGTCTATTCTTTTTAGCACAACTGACCATTTTGGAAAAGACTTAATTATGTCCTTTTCTGATTTGGGTATGCGCAGGGAATAGAGTCGCATGTGCTTGAATAGAACTTGGCGAAGAGTTTGCTTGAGGCTCTCGATGCCTGCACCCTTTTTTGCCGAGATGTACACGCGATGATTCTGTGCCTCTGTGTTTCTCTCGACGATCTGCGATGCGTCAGGTAATAGGTCGATCTTGTTATAGGCCAGGATTATCGGGATATCTGTGATGCCCAACTCTGACAGAACGCTATCGACGGACCTGATCTGGCTGTCACAGTGCTCGGATGTGGTGTCGATAACATGGCACAGGCAGTCGGCCTCTTTAATCTCTTCCAGGGTGGCTTTAAAAGCAGTAATCAGCTCCACAGGGAGTTTTTTAATGAAACCCACTGTGTCGCTCAAAAAGAAAAAAAGTCCGTCAGGGAGCGTGACACGGCGGATCACTGGATCGAGCGTAGCAAAAAGTTGGGGAGAACTCAGCATTTTTTCCCTTGAAAGAGCATTGAAGAGTGTTGATTTGCCTGCATTCGTGTACCCTATCAATGAGACGAGCGGTGTTTGCCCCTTTTTCCGGCTCCGACGCTGTTCCGCTCGCCTCTTCTGAATCTTTGTGATATCCTTCCGGATCTTGCTTATTTTTTCCTGTATCCGTCGCCGGTCTTCTTCAAGCTTTTTCTCGCCGGGACCGCGAGTGCCTATCCCCCCTCCTAGACGGGAAAGAGCCCGACCTTTTCCTAACAAACGTGGCAAAAGATAGTTGAGTTGGGCAAGCTCCACCTGAAGTTTTCCCTCTTTACTCCGGGCTCTCTGGGCAAAGATATCGAGGATCAACTGCGTCCGGTCGATCACTTTCCCATTGATTTCATCTTCCAGGCTTCTCTGCTGGATAGGAGACAGATTGCAATCGAACACAACGAGATCTGCCTGGAGCTCCTCTTTCCGCTTTATGATCTCGGCCACTTTCCCTTCACCCACGAGGAATTTGGGATTCTTTTCGTTGCGGTATTGGAAAAGACTCTCCACAACATCGGCACCGGCAGCTTTCACCAGCCCTTCCAGCTCCTCCATGGATTCTTTCGCCTCGAGCTTTTCTTTTTTGCTGGTCGCGATGTGGACGAGGATGGCGTGTTCCATATTTATCCTAGGAAGTCTTTTATGATATCGGTAATCAAAGAAAAGTCATGAGGAGATACCCAGTGGATCCCCTCCATTTTTCTGAACCATGTCATCTGTCTCTTGGCATAGTGACGAGTGTCCCTTTTCGTGAAGTCGATGGCATCCTCCAGAGACATCTCCCCTTTGAGATGGCTCAGCACGTGCTTGTAGCCGAGTGCGCGGAAGGGCGGAGAAGTCTCTCCCACTCCCGATTCGAGAAGCGTTTCGACTTCTTTAACAATGCCCTGCTCAAACATTCGATCCACTCTTCGTTCGATCCTTCTGTAAAGCTCTTCCCTTTCCAATTTTAACCCAATTCGAAGAACAAAAAAATCTTTGATGGGAGATTGTGTGTTGTGAAAATGGTGGCTGATGGGTTTTTTTGTCGAGTGATAAACCTCAAGAGCGCGGATGATCCTGATTTTATCGTTTTTTCCTATTTTTTTGGCATACACCGGGTCTATGCATTCGAGCCTTTTCTGTAAGCTCCCCAATCCTTTGGTTTTGACCTCTTCTTCGAGTTTCCCCCGCACGCGAGGATCTTTTTTCCCTTCCGGAAAAAGACCGTCGAGAAGAGCCATCAAATAGAGTCCTGTCCCGCCTGTGATGATCGGCAATCTCTTTTTCCTCTGTATGATCTCGATGGCGGAAAGAGCGAAATCGACAAAATCTGCGGCTGTGAACTGTCGAGAAGGGTCGACAATGTCGAGAAGATGATGTCCGATCCCTTGCCGTTTATCGGGAGGGATCTTATCCGTCCCCACATCAAACCCCCGGTAGACTTGCATGGAATCACAGCTTATGACTTCACCCCCGAACACCTTCGCGACCTTGACCGCCGTTGTGCTTTTTCCCACCCCTGTCGGTCCGAGTAGGATCAGCAGGTTTTGTTTTTTTTGTTTGGCTTCAGATTCCAATTTTGAAAAGAAGGAAAAGAAAGAGTAAAGAGAGTAACACCAAAAGAGCCCAAATTTGTTTTCTTTTTAGTTCCATTCGCCGATTTTTTTGAGATGATTGACAAGGGTTGATTCGTGTTCATTCCCCAGCGTTCTTTTGACAGCAAGGACTTCTGAAACAAGGATATCATTAAGCCCGTTGAGGATTTGGAGCTTAAACTCTTCCCGCGAGAGAGCAAGGCCTCCCTTGAGGATAGAATTCGTCTCAACCTTTCCATCCGGGCCGAGTCTGACCTTTTCGAACAGGGGAGAGAGTGACGGTTTTGTGTCCTCCAGGCATTTCTCAAGGATATTCAGTGCAACCGGTCCGATCTCCTTGGATATGTATTTGAATATGAAGGAACATTTGTCGTTGAAGAACCCCAAGGTCCTGAATATTTCGGATTTGGGGATCTCTACGGGCGCTTGGCCTGCTCTTTTCTTCTGGGGGAATCCTAAAAGGCCCAAGCTTATCAAGATAAAGACTATTCTCTGAGTCTCCCTGTATCCGAGTTCACTCGATGTATAAACGTGTTTTAAGCTTTTGGGTTTATTTATGAGTGAAAGCACGTATCTCTCCGGGCCTCGAAGTGTGAAGAGTTCTGAGGATTCAGGGATAAGTCTCTCCACAGTTTTAGATTCTCCTGGAGCCAAGGACTTAAGGAGTGTTTCGTTTTGCATACGCCTTATGCCTTCATGCAGCATTCCGGGTGTGGAGATTTGGAGGAGGATCTTGTCTTCCTGGATCGGTTTTTCCGTATCCAAAAAATATTCACCCTGCTCCCAGTCGAATACGGGTAAAAGATCTTCCTGTTGATAAAATTCGAGCGATGTCCATAGCTCTTGGGGAGTAAGAATATTGAGTTCGACGAGTGCTTTCAGATAAGAAGTCCTTTGATCCTTAACGTATTTTGTGCATCTCTTAATGGAGGGAGGGTCGAGAACATTTGTGTGAAGAAGTGAATCACAAAAGGCCTCCTCATCTAGAGAATCTTTGATGATGACAAGCTGACCCTTGTCAAATGCGGTCCTTTTTTTGGCGGACTCCTTCGTGATTTCTAGCCGCCCCGATCCCGCTGTCTTCCAGATGTGCAAGAGGATCTGTGAGATATGTCTCTCTTCGAGCTTGCCATGCAACCAGACCTGTTCCATCTGAATTTACTCTTTTTCTTTACTTTATAAATGAATCGGATTCATGTCAATCGTTGAATCACCCGAAGGGGATATTTCCAAATCCGTCGGCGGTTCATTTGGGAGAGCGACAGCGCGCACGCGGAAAATTGGATTTAAAGGTTAGGTCAACCCATAAAGCTCATGCTGATCAGGAAAAGAGCGATGTTGAAGGCACTCTTCAAGAGCCAGAAAGCATAGGCAATGACGAGCGCTTTTTTCAGTTCGATCTTGAAGATGAAGGAGAGCCCAAATCCGAGAACTCCGAAAAGCCAAAGTTGAAAAAAGTCGACCTGGCTCAGTATTGCGTAAGACAGAGACGTCACTTCCATGTGGGGGAAAAAAATGGCTAGGCTCGTCGAAGTTTGAAAGACTGATTTACGGGTCAAAATGAGAAACAGCCTCAATGCATTGCCCAGGACCTTATCGATCAGGTTGGCATAGACATAGGCCGAGAAGACCTGGATGTATTTTCCCTCTGTGGCTGACAGGCGGCCGAAAACGAAAAGGATCAGGCTGCCGATAAGAAAACCGATTACTATGGTGAGAGGAGTGAGCACGAATACTCTGGCGATCAACGAACCTTTTGATGGATTTTTTACACGTTCCAATGCCTGTGCGAAACCCTCATCACCCAGTCTTTCCTTGAGCTTGACGTTGTTCTCCATGAGATCGGCGGTGTCCTGGAGTGTGTAGGGCATGGTGAAATGAGTAAATAGAACAAAAGCGATGAGAATGACGATAAGAGCATCGATCCAGACCGGCTTTTCTGAGAGTGCCTTGAAGGTCTCTTGGGGGCTGAATATAACTCCGATAAAACGACTGAAAAAGTTCATCCTATGCTCCTTTCCTTTCTTCTCTTTCTATTTTACCATCCCGGACGAACAGGATCCTCTGGGCCTGTTGAGCGATATCCATGTCATGTGTGACCATTAAGATTGTATTCCCTTGCGCGTGAATCTTGTGAAACAGGTTCAGGATCTCCTGACCGGTTTTCGAATCCAGGTTCCCCGTTGGCTCGTCAGCCAGGAGCAGCGACGGATTGTTGACGAGTGCTCTGGCGATGGCCACTCGCTGTCTTTCGCCGCCGGAGAGCTCTGACGGGCGGTGCTGCATGCGGTGGTCCATCTCCACCATGGCCAGGGCCCTCTCTGCTTTCAAAGCGCGTTCTCTTTTGCCCTCTCCTTTATAAATGATGGGGAGTTCGACATTGTGGAATGCTGTCGCTCTGGGAAGGAGGTTGAAGACTTGAAACACGAATCCGATTTCGCTGTTTCGTATGTGAGCCAGTTCGTTTTCACTGAGAGCGCTGACCAGCTGACCGCTCAAGTAATACTCTCCCTCGGAGGGCGTATCCAAGCAGCCGATCAGGTTGAGCAGTGTTGATTTCCCCGAGCCTGAGGGACCCATGATCGCCACGAATTCATTGGGAAGGATTGTGAACGTCACCCCAGAAAGTGCCCTAACCTCCTGTTTTCCTAGCTGATAGATTTTTGTCAGATTCTGGACATCAATAACGGCGTTGTTCGTTCGGTCCATGGGAACTATTGCCTTTTTTCCTCAGCTTTGATCAAGGTGTCGTCCTTGAGCTGGCGGAGCGCGTTGTAAGGACCGGTGACGATCTCTTGCCCCTCTTCGAGGCCTGAGATGATCTCCACCATTAGTTCACCCATAATCCCCTTCTCGACGGCCTGGAATTTAACTCTGCTATCCCTGATTATGTAGACACCCTCTTCCTGTTCGTCTTTTTTCTTTTCGTCGCTGTCCTCCTTTTCCTTGAGGACAAGACTGGAAATGGGAATGGCGAGGGCATCGTTCCGTTCGGCTGTTATGATATCCGCTGAAGCCGACAGTCCCGGCTTTAAACTGGCCGGGGGTTCCTCCAGCGTGACGACGACCTTGAAATCCTTGGATTCTTCCGTGGCCACGGCCTTTTGGAGAGCAGAGCTTCCGATCTCGGTTACTATTCCCTGGATGGTCCGGTCCGGAAGAGCGTCGATTCGGATATCCGCCTTCTGTCCCAATGATAGGCTGATGACGTCTGTTTCGTCGACCTCGACCTCGACCTCCATGACTGAAAGGTCCGCGATCGTCATCAGAACTGTCCCCGGGTTGTTCATGGTTCCGATCATGGCGATCTCCCCCTCTTCCACCCTCAGGCTGGTGATGATACCGTCTATGGGAGAATTGTAGACCGTTTTGCTCAGCATATCCAGAGTGCTCTTCAGTGAGGCCTGGGCCTGGCGGATCTGGTAGAGGATGGCTTCATGCGCGGCCTTGGAAATGTCGAACGAAGTCTTTGCGGCCTCTAATTGCTCTCCGGATATGAGCTTTTCATCGTAGAGTTTTTTTTGCCTCTCGTAGAAGCTTTCGTCCTTTTTGAGTTGCGCGTCCGCTTTGATGAGCTCGGCCCGGAAGGTTCGGATGACGGCGCGATCCCGGTCGGCGTTGGCTTCATACTGGGTGGATTCGAGCTTCAGTAAAAAGTCATCCTTTTTGACTCTCTGTCCCTCTTCAACACCGATCCTAACGATTCTTCCAGAGATGTGGGCGCTGATATTTATGTTTTTTTTGGGTTTGACTTCCCCTGAGGCCGACACGATGGAAGTCAGATCGCGCTTCTGGGTTTTTTCGACGGTGACCTTTATAGCTTTTTCTCGTTGAGACTGAAGATTGAGAAAAACTATAATTGCCAGTATCGAGACGACGGCAATGATGATAAAGAGCCGTTTCTTGCCACCGGGGCTCTTTTTTGGAGTCCGAATGACTAAAGCTTTTTTCTTTTTATTCTCGTAATTCAACTCGTTCATTTTGGGTCCCTCTCAGAGGAAAATATCATAGTATACTACGTGATAAAAGGCAAAAAGTTTGATCGCGTTGCTCGATCGTTGTCTCCTTTTACCGGCGTCTTCATCTTTTAAGTTATACGTTTATTCTACGCTTTCTTTGGCTGTAATATTCATAATGATTCTCATGCGCAATAAGAACCAGCCAAACTGTAATAGCGGGAATCGTGTTGTTGTTTTGAAGATGCCCTTCTTTCTTGCGAATGGGTTGCGACAGAGCACAAGAGTTGGTAAGATGTGAGGACGATGGAATGGGAAGAATCGCTCAACGAAGCGGAAAAGGCTGCCAGGATGGCTGGAGAGATGCTCCGTCGGAATATCGACTCCTCAAGAGAGATCGCCTACAAAGGAGCCGTCAATTTAGTCACGGATTTCGACAGGCGTTCGCAAGAGATCATATTTTCCCATCTTTCCTCTTGCTTTCCGGATCATGACGTTCTTGCTGAAGAAGACCTCTGTGAAGAAAGAGGCTCCGTGTTCCGGTGGATCATCGATCCGATCGACGGAACAACAAATTATGCCCACAATTTTCCGATATTCTGTGTGTCCATTGCGCTGGAATGGAAGAGCAAAGTGGTGTGCGGTGTGATTTACGACCCGATGAGAGATGAGATGTTTGCAGCGATTTCTGGAAAAGGGGCTGTGATGAACGGCCGAAAAATCCACACATCCATAAATGGCGATCTGGACAAAAGCCTTCTTGCCACTGGCTTTCCCTACGATGTCAGGGAAAGCGAAGTGAACAACATCGACCATTTTGCGAACTTTGCCACACGCGTCCAGGCCATTCGCCGCTGCGGCTCAGCGGCACTCGATCTCTCATATGTGGCGTGCGGAAGGTTTGACGGATTTTGGGAACTGAAGTTGAATCCTTGGGATGTTGCCGCCGGCGTCCTCATTGTCGTGGAGTCGGGAGGGCGAGTGACAGATTTCAAGGGGGAATCCACGAGCATTTATGGAAAGGATCTCTGCGCATCGAACGGCCTGATCCACGAACAGATGATCCGTATCCTAAAACTGGGCAAGCAGCTATGAGACGACATCGATACGATCATTCCTGCCCCCGCCGCAAGGCCGTTTGGAGGAAGAGCGGTTTTTATTTCGGGCTAACACTGGCGTTTTGTGCGCTGACTCTTACTCCACAAGAGCAGGAGCCCAAAAGGCTCAAATTTTCCTCCGAAAGGCTCTAC
>JASFPP010000020.1:0-29484 GCA_050115915.1 Candidatus Aminicenantota bacterium | reverse complement strand
AACAGGAACATGGTACTCCTACAAGGGGGAAAGGTTGGGCCAGGGAAAGGAGAACGTCAAAAAGCTCCTCAAGGAGAAAGTCAAGCTCGCTGAAGAACTGGACCGCGAGATCCGGAAGAAGGTCGGTCTCCTGGCTGCGGAGACGGCGCCGCGGAAAGAGTAGCCACTCGCGCAGGAGTGTTGTTTCCTTTTAAGAGTTCCCATTCAAACAGGCTGGATCATTCATGAGATCGGGCCAAATTTTATGGAGAATCGCTGGTGATGAGAACATTTAGTCAAAACCGGATTTTTACTCTTGGTTGTGCTTTGGTTTTTGTGCTTCTAGGGATAACCTCAGGTTATGCAAACACGGATTCCCTTATAGAGAAAGTCGATAAATTGTTCGTTTCATGGAATAAACCGGACTCTCCGGGATGTGCATTGGGGATCATCCGGGATGGAAAGTTGATTTATGCACGCGGGTATGGGATGGCTAATCTGGAGTACAACATCCCTATCACTCCTAAATCCATCTTCCGGATCGGTTCGACGTCCAAGCAATTTGTCGCCATGTGTATGGTACTGCTCAAAGAAGAAGGAAAACTATCCCTGGATGACAGCCTCAGAAAATTTCTTCCACAGATGCCGGAATATGCGGCAGAGATCACCATACGCCAACTCATCCTCCACACCAGCGGCATCCGGGATTATCTGACGCTTGCTGAGATCGCGGGGATACGGGAGGATGACTATTTCACGGATGCGGAGGTTGTCGATCTTCTGGCGCGTCAGAATGAACTCAACTTTCCTCCCGGAGAACAGCACCTTTACAGCAATTCCGGGTATTTTCTTTTGTCGCAGATCGTAAAAAAGGTGACAGGAAAGTCTCTCCGGGAGTATGCCGATGAAAAGATATTCCAGCCATTGGGGATGACGCACACGCATTTTCACGATGATCATACAGAGATCGTCAAAAACAGAGCTTCGGGATATGCACCTAAAAAGGGTGGCGGCTTTGTGATTTCGATGACCACTCTGCCCATGACGGGCGATGGAGGGGTGTTCACATCCGTGGAGGATCTTTTTCTCTGGGATCAAAATTTTTATGATAACAAGTTGGGGAATAGCGGGCAGGAACTCATCGAAAAAATTCAAACACCCGGCGTTTTAAATAGCGGGAAAAAGTTGAATTATGCCTTCGGGCTCAATATCGGGACATACAGGGGATTGCCGATAGTAAGTCATGGAGGCTCTTTTGTGGGATTCCGCGCAGATATGATCCGTTTTCCCGAACAGAAGTTTTCTGTCATCTGCCTGGCGAACTTGAGTCGTTTCAATCCCTGTGTGATGGCAAGACGGGTGGCGGACATCTATCTGGAAGATCTCTACACGAAGAAAAGTGCGGCGAAGAAACCCGCAGATAAAAAACCCAGATCCAAAGAGCTCTCAGAGAGCGACTTCAAGCCAACACCCGATGAGCTCAAAGTTTATGTGGGCAAGTATTCCAGTGAAGAGCTCGATGCGGCCTACATCCTAAGGCTTAAAAAGGGAAAGCTTTTTATGCAGCACGAAAATCCTCACAAAAACTACTCCAGGATTGCGCTGAAGCCAACATCGAGAGATGGATTTCGGGTTGCTGGATTCAAGTTGAGTTTTATCCGGGATGAGAAAAAGGACATTGTCGGATTCAAACTGAATGCTGGCCGGGTGCGAAACATTTTCTTCGAAAAACAGTAATCTTTAAGGTGTAAACATGGATAAAGGCGATACTTTAAAGCTGGTTGTTTCGATTCTCGTGTGTCAGGTGGCAGGAGTGATCGGTGGGCTCTTCACAGCCTCATCCGTGAATACGTGGTATGCCACCTTGAATAAGCCCTCTTTTAATCCGCCGAATTGGCTTTTTTCGCCTGTCTGGATCACTCTTTACTTTCTTATGGGTGTGGCTCTCTTTCTAGTGTGGAGACAGGGGTTTCGAACGGAAGGCGTTAAAGCAGCCATTTTAGTGTTTGGTGCGCAGCTGGTGTTGAATACGTTGTGGTCTGTCCTTTTTTTCGGACTTCAAAGGCCTCTGCTTGCGTTCGTAGAGATTGTCATTCTTTGGGTATTGGTACTCGTAACACTTTTCAAATTCAAAAGGATCTCGAAACTCGCGGGGATTTTACTCGTGCCCTATTTGTTGTGGGTGAGTTTTGCCGCGATACTGAACTTCTTCCTTTGGCATCTCAACCGTTCGTCCCTTTGAGAGGGATATCTTTATTCTTTGGGCCTAATATCGGGGAAGGATTCTCGCAGCGATTCGTACAACCAATCCGCGATCTTTGTCTGGAATGCCGCCATCTCTTCCTTTTGGGGCTTTTGATGATCCCACTCCGAGAGCTTTTTTCCCGTTTTTTCAAGGGCTGCGTTTTCGATGGGTAGGATGCGAGCGAACACCCCGTTTTCTCCGTAGGTAAGCAGTCGTGTGACGTTGAGGTATTGCCTCATGTGACCGCGTTCATCCGGATAAAGGTAATCAGCCA
Organism: Candidatus Aminicenantota bacterium; assembly: GCA_050115915.1. Taxonomy (GTDB): domain Bacteria; phylum Acidobacteriota; class Aminicenantia; order Aminicenantales; family Aminicenantaceae; genus WTAW01. The sequence goes on along the minus strand of JASFPP010000020.1, from coordinate 26,986 downwards.
AGGCGATGGCCAGGTCATTGAGGGGTGCTGTCCCTTCCCCTCCAGCCACAGCGGGCACACTCTCGGCATGAGCCCACAGGGGGAAAGCGGCTGTGCAGATAGACTGTCCCAGCAGCACCCACATGGTTGAGAGATAAGCTTTATCGGGGCTTGGTGCTCCCTGGAACAGAGTGACCGAAACGGTAGAATTGCGGTTGATGGTGTCTGTGGTGTTGATGTAGAGAGGGGTTGCTGGGTCGAAGGCCTTCGGATCGGACAGGGGATAGGAGTGAAGCTTTTCGTTGACCAGGTCTCTTGCGGCCTCTTGAAGGATAAAGGGGACATCCAACCGGTTTTCTGCGGAAGCTGTTTGGAAGAGCTGCGAGATGCGTTCGAACCGGATGTATCCGCCGCCCCCGTATTTTACGGGTGATGTAAAAGCATAATTCGTCCGGACGATGTAACCTTGCGGGGCCACTCGCGGGTCGTTGGCATCGAATTTGACATAGGAAGAATTCCTGGTCTCGAAAAAACAGGCATTTCCTTTGGCATCGATAACACCGAAGTTGGCGCCCACATTTCTCTTGCCGTTCGTCTCCTTGAGGAGTCTTTCGAAATCCGCCACGTCGGCACACACGCCGAGGGCCCGCTTCATGAAAATTCCGTTCTCCCCCATACCGACCATGCCTGCCCTTTCAGTAAGGTCCGAGGATGCCGAATTCATGATGGCAAAGCCTTCCGAGTTTATGCCGGCCCAGACGTTCGTTGGCCCCTTATCCAGGGGATGAATGATACCGATGAAGCTGTATTTATCGCCCTGGAGAAAAGCCACCTTATTCGGCCGGGCCGATGTGTCTCTGTTCTTCCAGAGTAAGGGGCGGCCATCCGGAGTTGCCTTCCCCGATACAACGGCCACCGTGCAAGGAGTCACGGCTATCTGCCCCACGAGAAAAAGAGAAAAAAACGCGATCATCGGTCTGGTGAGTAGTCGAAATTTTTTCATCAATTGCCTCCCTTAAAACTGTTCGTCTCAACTCGTGAAGGATCCATCTTCTCCTGAATTATTTAAAAATCTGAAAAACTGAATATTTTATCGAAACAGGTGAAAAAATAACAGCTTAATCTTCGATCCCTTGTCTCGCATAGAGAGCGATGTCTTCATGGGTGGCAAACCATACGCCCTTACATTTTTGCATGTGTTTGATAAGCTCTTCCAGCATGGCCATCCGGCTTCTATGGCCGATATACTTGGGATGCATGGTCAACACAAAGAGGGTTCCTTCCTCATAGGCTTTTTCGAACTCAGCCGCCCAGATCTCGAAAACATCCATGGGTTTGATATGGGGGCGTACACTGGAATATCGTGAAAAACCAAAGTACGGGTAGTCGTCGAGCAACCATTCTACGGGAAGTTCCACAACCCCCGTGGGTTTCCCGTCCTCGATGAGTTCGTAGGGCCGATCGTCAGCCATGAGGCTGCTGTCGTACACGAGTTCCAATTCCCTGATCAGCTTGAGCGTAGATCGGCTGAAATCCCAGGAAGGAGTTCGTATTCCTACGGGGGCCTTTCCTGTAGCCGCCTTAAGTGTTTCGTAAGATTTCCTCATGAGCCTCCGCTCTTCCTCCTCGGAGAGCAGAGAATTGCGTTCATGGATCCAACCATGCATGCCCACCTCGTGGATCTCTTTTGCCATGATCGCCTGGATCTCTTCGGGATGGAGGAGCGCTGTGACCGCAGGGACGAAAAAACTGGCCGGGATCTTGTATTTATCCAGGAGAGCGAGGATCCTGGGCACGGAAACGCGGGCCGCATACTCTCCCTGTGAAAAAAGACCCGGTGAGATATTCCTATCTCGTAACGCATTGGTTTCCGCGTCAAAATCGAAAGAAAGGGCGGCAGCGACTTTTGCCCCGCCGGGCCAGCTCTGGGGTGTGAGGTCTTTACCCGCACGGACCTGCTCCACGTAGGTTTTTACTTTTTTGATATCCCAATCCCAGGGCTTTTCTTCTTGCTTTTGTGTTTGGTTAAAAACAAAAGCGGTGCCGGCCAGCAGCATTAAAATCATAGCCGTAACGATCACAATTTTTTTCATCGAACTCTCCTTATTCTGAGGATTTATTGGGGATGGCCCACAGTGCTCATGTAGAGGATGCTCTCATCGTCCCCATCGATGTTGATGAGCCTGTTAACTTCTTCGTCATAGAGGGCGCCGATCTGGCAAGTTCCCAGCCCTAAGGCTACTGCCGCCAGCGCCAGGTTCTCGGCGATGTGTCCCGCGTCGAGGTAAACGTAGCGGTAGGCTCTCTGTTTGTACTTCCATTTAGATCTTGCGAACAGCGCTGTCCACACAAATACAGCGTTGGCCGAATAGGCCATATCCTGGTCCAGTGCGGCCCGGGCGATATCCATCCGGAAATCTCCTTTTTGAACTTGATCGAGCTGGTGATTCTTCACATCGTAGTGATAAATTCCCGGCTCGATCCCTTCTACGTTGTTCAGTACAAGATATGTTTCTACAGGATACAGCGCTCCGGCCGAAGGGGCTGTGCGGAATTCAAAGCCCATGGCCTCCCGTGAGATTCCCTGTGTGGCCCAGAGGAGCTGGGAGAGGTGGCGTTTTGCCATCGGGATATTTCGATAGTTACGGATGCTCTGGCGCGTCTGGATCGCCTCCCAGAGAGACATGCCTCCGGTCACCTCAGGCTCGTCCAGTTCGATCTTAGGCGAATCAGGGTAGGTCTTGTATGTTTTGGGCTTTGCACTCCAGATCAGAGGCCCCCCGGAGAGTTTTCCTCTTATGTATTTTGTCTCCTTTTGGAAAAGGTCTCCGATGCCTTGTTTATCCATTTTTCCTCCTGATATGGATCATTCCTTAAGTCTGACTACGGGGCATTGCCTCCAGCTTTGTCCAGGAAAGGAGGATTGGCCTCGATCGTGATTGATCCATCTTTCGTCTGGATTATCGTTACTTATTCAAGTTATTATTTCATGAGCTGGTTGAGTTTGTCTCGAGCGGCCTTAAACTTCGGAGCGATCTTGAGTGCTTTTCTGTAGCAAACGATAGCTTTTTCCCGATCGCCGACCTGGACGTAGAGGTCACCCAGATCCGAACGCAGCTTGGCATTTTTGGGATAAAGGGCTGCGGCCACACTGAGCGCAGTGATGACTTTGATATCTTTCCCCGCTTCGATCAGCCTTGCTCCGATATCATAGAAGTGTCTCAACCTCAAGTCCGCATAGTCAGGATCGAGGTCCCTGGCTCTTTTGTAGAGCCTGACCGCTGAATTGAGGTCTCCGGTCCAGATGCAGGCCTCTCCCAATTGAGTGAGTGGGCCCGGAGTGTCGGGGTAGAGGGCCATGCTGAGGTCGAGAAGATCAAAGGCTTTTTTTTGATCGTTCTCTCTTAAAAAATATCTGGAAATCCGCGCCAGAGAAGCGGAATAGTCCGGGAAGATCTTTTCGTCCGCAAACGTCTCTTTCAAACGGGAGGACAGGTTTTCAAAATCCGTTTGAGGAGAGAGCGTCATGTTTCGCAGTTCATCCGTATACACTCTATCCCACGCCTCTTTCCATCGGGAAATTTGTTCGGCGAAGGACTCTGTGAATTGGTAGGGATGCTGGCTCGAAGGCCAATCGCGGCTTATTTTTATGTAATCGCTGAAGAATTCGAGAGGGCCGCTCTTGTGATAATTCTTGAGTTTTCCTCTTCCATAGGCTGAATCAAGCGCCGATGCCATAAAACTCCCGACCTTGATCATGGCTTCCTTCCCCAGGGGATGGAATCCGTCGTCGATCCTTTGTTTCGCTGATAAAAAATTTCCACGCAAAGTGCTGGAGTTCACATTCTGTAAGAAATAGGAAAAAGATTCAGCAAGGTCTCTGTTGTTTTGAGCCGTGTGTCGTTTATTCCAGTCATAGCTGCTGAGACCATGAGAGAAAATGTTGCGGCAGGCGTCATACATGACCTTTTCACTTTTACCCAACACATAAACCTCGAGGTCCAGGTCTTCGCCGAGGACAAGCTCAGCCAGCTTATTGACATAGAACATGCGGTCGATACTCTCAAGGTTGGAGGCGATCGCCAGGGCAAAGCGTTCCGTCGGAAGAATGAGCAGGAATGTCCTTGTTTCCGCTTGTGATCCTCCGTGGTGGATGCGGAAATGTCCGTTTAAAGGCTGGACATTCCAGCCAATGCCATAGTTCGTGTATTTCCCGTTTTTGAGGATCATGGGTGTGAACATTTGCCTGTAAGTTTCGGGTTGTAGGAGTCTCCTGTCCAAAATTCCGATGGCGTATTTCAAAAGGTCGACTACAGTGGATCTAGTACCTCCCCCGGCGAAACGGCTGGAAATATCCACAAATTCTGAATTCTTGAGTTTGCCACCGATTAGCCTGTATCCGCGCACTCTGTTGGGGATGATATCGACGGGATCATCGAGCCTGGAGTTTGTCATGCCTAGGGGATCGAAAATGTGCTGTTTTATGTATTCCCCATAGGATTGCGCCGAGGCCCCTTCGATTACCGCTCCCAACAGGTTATAGCCATAGGATGAATAGTTGTACTGCGTGCCCGGCTCTGCGACCAGGGGAAAATCTTGGAAGATCGCAATCGCTTCCCTTGTGTTTTTATGGATTTTGATATGTCCCTCGCGGTCATAATTTTTGTAATGGCTGATGCCGCCGATGTGGCCGAGAAGCTGCCGGACGGTCGTCGGCCATTTTTTCTGCGGGAAATAGGGGACATATCTCTGGACCTCGGCATCCAGGTCGATCTTTCCTTCTTCCACAAGCTGAAGGATCGCTATGGCTGTTATCGTCTTTGTAATCGAGGCGAGGCGATAGGCACTTTCCGGCTTTGCCGGGACCGAATTTTCAAGGTCGGAATAACCGAAGCCTTCGACCCAGACAACGCCGTCTTTGAGAAAACCGACAGAGAGACCGGGAATTTTATCCCACATCATGTAGAGATTGAGAAAGTCTCTATACTTCTGGATAGCCCCGGAATAGGGGTGGGCTTCCTCCTCTTGGGAGGCAACAGCGGGCCCATAAATAATAGCCAGGATGATAAGGAAAAGGAACAAGCGATGGTATCGGTTCATGGTTTCACCTGTCCTCGAAAATGATCCCAGCCCTTGAACGAAAAGCTGAGGTCCTATTATAGGACAAAACCGAAGACAAGAAACAGAATAATTGCTGCCCCCGCAGCCGAAAAGGCATAGGGGATCTGTGTGCGAACATGGTCGATATGATCGGTCGCGGAAGCCATTGAGGAAATGATCGTCGTGTCCGAGATGGGAGAGCAGTGGTCTCCAAAAACGCCTCCCCCCAAAACCGCCGCAACGACTATCCCTGGATGCAGTCCGATGATACTGATCATCGGCACAGCGATGGGGATCATTATGGCAAACGTCCCCCAGGATGTCCCGGTGGAGAATGCGATGAAGCAAGAGACCAGGAAGAGGATTGCGGGGATCAAGCCTGGATTAAGGGATGATTTGGCAACCTGTGCAACGTAGGGCCCTGTTCCGAGAGCATCGCAAGTGTCGCCGATGGCATAGGCCAGAATCATCAGGCTTGCCAGAGGAATGAGCCCTGAAACCCCTTTCATGAACACATCTGTGATCTCCCTCCCTGTCATGATTTTCTGGGCCCTGTAGGCGATAGCCCCGGCAGTGAGACCGCAGATGACAGACCAGAGCACCGATAGGGAGCCTGACCCATCCATAAGGTTGCCCTTTCCCGTTATGATCAGGACTACGGGCATCATGAGGACCATGGTGGCTACGGGAAGGATCATGTTGATGGCACGCGGTTCGACGCCCGGCTTTTCTGTCATCATGACCACGTCGTCGGAGATCAAAGGTTCGGCTCCATCCCGGAGGATCTTCCCCTCTTCGCGGACGCGTCTCTCCGCCTCCTTCATCGGGCCGAGATCTTTGCCGCTCAAGATGGCTGCGAGGACCAGGATTATTGCGATAAACGCATAAAAATTGAACGGGATGGACATGACAAAAACCCGGACAGGTTCCTTTATTCCCTGGGCAGCCAGGAGGCTCAACACGTAAGCTCCCCATGCATTCAAGGGGATGATGACACACTTAGGCGCGGATGTGGAATCCAGGATATAGGCGAGTTTTTCCCTCGAGATCCTCAGTTTATCGAAAATGGGTCGAGCCACCGCTCCTGAGACAAGCACGCAGATATTGGATTCGATAAAGATAATAAAGCCGATGAACCAGGCGAGGAGCCCGGCTCTTTTTCGGGTTTTAACCAATCCCTTCCCCACAATCCAGTTAACAAAGCCCTTCATGCCTCCAGAGTATTGGGTGAAGGTGATGATGGCTCCGATCATAGCGCTGAAAAGGATCACTCGGGTGCTGTCGGCGTTGGCAAAAACACCGACGAGCACATTGACGGTATGGATAATTCCTGCCAGCGGATTCCAGCCATATATGATGGTCCAGCCCAGCCAGATACCCAGAGTGAGTGAGATGTACACGTGTTTGGTCTTTATAGCCAGAAAGATAGCCAGAAGCGGCGGGAGTATCGAGAGCCAGCCGTAGGAATCCATGGAGTTTCAATTTGGTATAACATTGAAATCGGGAGATGTCAAATTTTTGAAATACATTGTTCGTATCACAGAAACAGTAGCAGCGGAAATCACTTTTCGATTCTTGACTGCCTTTGTTTCCTGTTATACGCTTAAATCCTCGATCTCAGGATTGGGCCATGTTTGAGGATCCAAATAGGGGAGGAGATAGAAACAGAATGACAGAGAGTGACAGAGAACGTGTTATGGATTGGGCCCGCGGCCTCTTAGAGCGCACAGATTGGGTGATCCTGGATACAGAGACGACAGGCACATCCGATCATGATGAGATCGTTCAGGTCGCGATCCTATCCTACGATGGGAAGGCTCTTCTGGATACATTGGTGCGGCCCACTCAGTCGATCCCCATGGAGGCCACTGCCATCCATGGAATTACCAACGGAGATGTGGAGGATGCCCCCCTATTTCCAGACGTGTATCCAAAGATCGAAAAGATCATCCGCGGGAAGACGATCGTGATCTACAATGCCCAGTTTGATGTCCGGCTCATCCGCCAATCCTTGGCCAAACACAGCCTTTTGCCGACGGAACTGGACCTCGACTCTGTGGATTGTGCGATGCTTATGTACTCTGCTTGGGTTGGGGAGTTGTGGCCTTACGGCGGATACAAATGGCAGAAGCTGGAATCCGGAGACCATACAGCCCTAGGGGATTGCCGGGCCACACTGGATCTCATCAAAAAGATGGCCCGGGGATGACTCCATGCGCTAGTTGTTCAGTTCCCTGCTTTTGATCCGTTGTGTGGTTTCTGTCTGCAGCTTTTTGAGCCGTGCCGAGAGATTTACAGGGTAATCCTCCTCGCTCCCTTCGAGTGATTTGTACGCAGGATCCAGCTTTTCGAATTCCTTAAAAAAAGTCTTCTGGATCTCTGGTAGAGGTGGCGACACAAAGACGGATCTGCCCTTATTCATTACTTTTATCATTAAGGATTCTGCATTGGCGAACACATCGTCGCGGAGCCCTATGGTGTCTTTTTCCAGTAAGCCCAGAGGAGTGCTAAAGCGAAAAACTTGTTTTTCCGAGGTTAGGGTCTCCTTACACGGACTGAGTTTGAGGACGGGCTGACCCTCGTATTTGACTAGCTTGTAAGCCATATCCAGATACGGAGCGTCCGCAGAAACTCCCATCTTCGTTCCCACGCCGAAGGCATCTATTTCTGCTCCCCGGTTGAGAACTCGATGGATCTTGTATTCGTCGAAGGCTCCGCTGGCGAAAATCTGTGTGTTTCGAAGGTCTGCATTCTCGAGGATTGTTCGGACTTCTCTGCTGAGTTTGGCCATGTCTCCGCTGTCGAGACGAACGCCTCTCAGGGTTTCTCCCTTCAAGGACATCTCTTTACCCACCTGGGCGGCATTGCGGGCTCCGGAGAGAGTATCGTAAGTATCGATGAGGAGAACGGAATCCTGTGGAAAGGTTCGGGCATAGGCACGAAAAGCGTCGATCTCCTTTTCGAAACTCGTGATAAAGGAGTGAGCCATCGTGCCAAAGACCGGGATGCCGTATCGTTCCCCGGCGAGCACATTGCTCGTGCCGACAAAACCACCGATAAAGCTGGCACGCGCGACCTTCATCCCTGCGTCTGTGCCCTGCGTGCGGCGAAGGGCAAAGTCCACACAGGGGCGTCCTTGCGCTGCGTGCGACGAGCGCGATGCTTTTGTCGCGATCATCGACTGGAAGTTTATGGCGCTGATGACAAACGTTTCGATGATCTGTGCCTCGATCATCGGCGCCGAAACTTCGAGGATCGGCTCATTCACGAAAAAAAGCCGTCCTTCGGGGATGGCGAAGACATCCCCCGTGAATTTGAAGGCTTCGAGATGAGAGAGGAAGTCGTTTTTGAAGAGTCCCGTGCTTTCCAGGTATTCAAGATCTCCTTGGGTAAAGGAAACCATTTCGAGGTAATCGAGAACTTCAGCCAATCCCGCAGACACAAAATAACTGCGACGCGGTGGATAATTACGAACAAAAAGACTGAAGCTTGCTGGCCCCATGATCCCATGTTCAAAATAGGAGGCTGCCATTGTCAGCTCGTAGAGGTCGGTGAAAAGCGCCGGCCGCTTCTTTTCTGTCATGATGTGTGTCCCTTTATGATGTCGGCCTCTTCATCGAATCTTTATCAGCAGCATGTGATCGCTCTGTGAATCCTTTCCTTGGTTCCGCATGAACTCCTGCTTATTCGAATCGAATATAGGCCGTGGATTTCACCAAATCGCCCGAGTACAACGAAGATACCTGCCGGAGGGTGAGCGCTTGGTCGAATTCGGTGAGTGCCGATATCCCGTCTGCAGGAAGGACGACATGAAACCAGCGCAGTCCGGCTGCGGCTGCTGTGTGAAGCACACATATATTCGACACAGTGCCCGCGATCACCAGGTGTTTCACCTTCCAGACATAACTCAGGAAATGCTCGAGCCAAGTGCCGTAGAAACCATCGTAGCGGCTTTTTTGACAGACCAGATCGCCCGGCAAAGGCTTGAGCTCCTCAATGATGTCCCATCCCCATGTGTGGATCTTGCAGTGTTCGGGCCAGATTTCGAATTCCGGATCGCCCTCGAACATTGTGTCTTGGGTGTACGCAAGAGGGACGTCTGCTTCCCGTGCCAGCTCGACGAGTTTTTGGATCCGGGGCACTGTCGCCCCGGCCGCCGGGACCATCAGGTTCCCCTCGGGTTTGACAAAATCGTTCTGCATGTCGACGATGATCAGAGCTGATCTCTTTGCAGGAAGGCCAACCTTGTCCTTGAAAGGGATCTCCGGAACCTCGACATTCTTTCCTGGAATGGACGGGATACTCATGATCGCTCCTCTCCTTTCAAGTGTGGATATGATATTCTATTCGCTCTTTATTGTTTATAGCTATAACATGAGACAGTCGAGAAATCAAACAAGGGTAAGCATACCCACACGGTTTTGAATATGCCTCCATATCAAGATGAACCGCTGCAATTTTGAATGAGGAGGAATGTTCCAAATTGGTCAATTCGGGAAGCCACCCTGATTCATCGGCGGATACGGAGTGAGATCGTGGCCTGGGCTTTATAAACCTGGCCGTCCGGGCTGCTCCGCAGGAAAGTGGAAAGGACCGCTGATTTTTTTTGTAGGGGTTGTGGGGGAACGTATTTCTCTTTTTTGGATGTCAGGTCTTTGATGGTCTGGTAGATGGCCGCCGCGGCTGCCAAGATAGGCACTCCTGTGACAGTATAATCCGGTTCGGCCGCAGAGGCATATGGATCGATTTGGTAGGGGGGAGGGGGCACTTCGATTTTCCTGGGCGGCTCCACAGTGGGGAGTTTTTTTGAAGAAGCGACCAATTGATCGCCGATGTACATCATCACAGTGTATTCTTTCTCTTCGACAGGAGTCTCTTTTTTTGTGGGGGGAGCTTCGTCCTCCATTTCAACGGCAATTGCAAAATCTTGTTTAAGAAGACGATCCCCCACCTTCAATTCCAGCGTATACGTGTGTATCCCTGATCCCCCGAAGAAACTGTCCGTTTCAAGGCTAAAGGAATTAAAGCCTTTTAAAAAAAGGCCCCCTTTGAGAGTCCATCCGTTTTGTATGAGCTTGTAGTAGGCATTCTGACTTAATTCGAGCCCGATGATCAATTGGGTTGGGGGAGATGTGCCTCTGTAGTTGTCGCTGTCGATCAGACCGATCTCGCGGACCAATGGAGCAGAAGTCTGTGCGAACGAACCGAGATGGAGGACAAAGAGGAATAGGAGGCTAAGAGTTCGTTTACTCATTGTACCGGAACAGAAAATGGGCCTTCACGCTGTCGTTCGGGAACTCATCGGGAAGTTCGGGGAAGGGAGTGCTCATCCGGATGGCGTTGAGCGCGGCCCGGTCGAGTGTTGGATGTGCGGAGGAGTTCCTGATGCTGATGTCGAGGAGGTCTCCGTTTTTTCTTATGGACACCGTGATTTCTACGGCAACCCTCCCCTCATTTTCTGGGGACGTTGGGATGGTCCAGTTTCTCTGAATTTTCTCAACGACATCCCGAGCCCATGGAGAGATATCGATCTGGTTGATGTTAAAAGTGGCCCCTCCCGGGTGGGTAATTCTTGCTCCGTATGTTTCTGTGGACGGGGACATTCCCAAGGGGCGTTGCATGGGGGTTTCTGATGAAAGATAGTGCAACAGGTCAAGTTCTTCCTTTGTAAGGTAATCTTCCGGATCGGGTGTGAGGCCTTCTTTGGGCGAGATATTTAAGCTGAATCCCGAGCTCTTCTCTGGAGCAGGAGTCAGATTGAAACTCGTGGTTATTTCTGGCGGAGGGGAGGGGGCTCTGTCGATCGATCCCATCTGAATTTGCGGCAGTGCTCTTTGTGGACGCGGTTTCTCCCGTTCGGGCTGATGTGTTTGAGGCGGGATTTCTTCCCCTCTATCTGGAATGGTTTGAATACGGCGCCCCGAAAGCAGCCGTTCCAGATGGGGAAGAAAAAGGTCTTTTTGGGGAGTGATAACCACTTCTGTGACTCTTTCCTCCAGAGGGATCTCGAGCGGTTGGAAAAAGATTATGACCGCAAGGAGGACAAGGATATGAAAGAGGACAGATCCCGCAAAACAGAGTGCTCTTCTTTTTAACTCGGAGTTGTTTTTAAAGATAGGCCCGATCTCCTTTTTTCATTCTAACACAATACCTATTCCATAATCTTTTGTCCGTGTGATCCAGGCCGAGGGACATAATAGTATACTCCAAATGGGCTGGATAAAGTTGCAAGTTGTCTTTTCCAGTGAATTTAGTCAGGCGGGAGGGGACCACTATTCGATCAGCGAGGCCCTCCATGCCGAGTTGTTCGACCGTGTGGGGGCTGTATACCAGAACACGGTCGAAGAGTTCGAGGTCCCGGCCAAAGGGAAATACGACAGGATCATTAAATTCACATTGAATGAAATCACCCGGGATGAACACAACAGGAGGTTGGCAAATGTCACCGACCCATCACAATCACAAGGAGGAGATGAGGCCCTCGCGGTAGAGAAGGTTGGAGTCTTTGATCTCTTCATCCGAGGATCGGATGTAATCGATGGATGCCTCTACTCTGGCAAGCATCCGCTCTTTGTCATCGGGGAGTTCCCCCGCCACTCCCCTGTAAATGATCGTGTTTCCCGCCCAGAGGTAATTCGTCAGGTGATCGCTGGCTAAAAAACAATTTTTAACATCCAGCGTTTCCAAGAAAAGCTTGACCTCCTCCAGCCTTTCCAGCGGGGGAGTGAGGATGAATTTTCCCTTTCTGAGTTTATCGTCGAGAGGTGTTCTATGCTGAATGGTCAGTGTTCGAAGCCTTATAAAATCCGGCTGGGTTACGTTTAAAACCCTGGCGCTGTTTGTCGCATGTTCCCGCCACCTGTCTTTGCCCCCGGCGCCGCTCAGCACATAGAACGATACCTCGAATCCTGCGGACTTGGCTTTTTTACCCGCCTGGATCATCTCTTCGGGTTTTGCACCTTTGCACAGCCGTTCGAGGACAATCTCATCCCCGGACTCGAGGCCCAGGTGAAGGCGGTCGAGGCCCGCCTTCCGCACGGCCTTCAAAAAATCCATCTTCCGGTGGATGATTGTTTTTGCCCTGGCGTATGTTGTAACCCTTTGGGATTCTGGAAAAGTCTTCCGGATAAAAGCTACGATCTCGGAAAGGTCTTTGTGGACGAGGTTATCGCTATCCCCAAGAAATATCGTATCCGCCGTGCCGTAGACCTTACGGGCTTTTTCCACATCCTCTTTCACTTCCTGTAGCGGTTTGGATTCGAACTTCAGATGTTTGTACATGGCGCAAAATTCGCAGCGGTTCCAGGGACATCCGCGCGTTATCCTGATGAGGGCGCTGTTCGCCTCGTTGGGAGGCCTGTACGGCGGAAAGTCATAAGAGTTGAGGTCGTCGAACATAGCCCTCTTAGATTAATCGAAATTCGCCTTTTTCTCAATCGATAAAGAGGGATTTGACGGGATGTCGAAAAATTGTTACATATGCTGGTGTTTGGGAAAATCGAAGGACAATGAGAGGTTAACATGGAATACACATATTTGGGAAACACGGGCGTTCTCGTCTCGAAGCTCTGTTTTGGGACCATGTCCTTTGGGGGAGATGCGGATCGGAAAACGTCCGCCGAAATGTTCACATATTGCAGGGATCAGGGCATCAATTTTTTCGATTGTGCCAACGTCTACCAGGCGGGGCTTGCGGAGGAGATCCTTGGACAATTCATCAAGGACTGCCGTAAAGATGTGATCATCACCAGCAAAGCGTATTTTCCGATGAGCGAGGATGTGAATGCCAGAGGAGCCTCGCGGAAGCATATCATGGATGCTGTAGAAGCGAGCCTCAGACGTCTCTCCACGGACTGTATCGATATCTATTTTATCCATCGTTATGACGGACGGACACCGCTGGAAGAGACGCTTCGTGCTCTGGATGACCTTGTGCGTCAGGGGAAGATCCTCTATCCCGGCGCCAGTAATTTTACGGCGTGGCAGGTAGCAAAGGGCTTGGGTATATCGGATAAGGAGAGCTGGGCGAAGTTTGTCTGTGTTCAGCCGATGTACAACCTGGTGAAACGGCAGGCAGAGGTCGAAATTCTGCCCATGGCCCAATCGGAGAATCTGGGAGTTACGCCTTACAGTCCTCTGGGTGGAGGCCTGTTGACCGGAAAGTACGGTCCAAACAGGCGATCAAATTCAGGGCGTCTCATCGAGAGCAAGATCTACGAAACACGGTACCGTCAAGATTGGATGTTCGATACCGCTGAAAAATTTGCTGCATTAGCTGCGGAGCACAATTGCCATCCCGCAAGCCTTGGAGTAGCCTGGGTAGCCAGTCATCCGGCAGTGACTGCCCCCATTATAGGCGCCAGAAGCATCGATCAGCTGGAGATTTCGGCAAAATCCATGGAGATCGATATGACGCCGGAGCTCCGGAATGCCATCTCCGCGCTTTCTCCCGAGCCACCTCCCGCCACAGACCGAAGCGAAGAAGGCACGGAGCACTCCTTTTTTGTGCGGTAGCGCTGGCTTAGGCGCGGTGGATGTAATAGAAGGACTTGAGCTCTTCGATGTCTTTGTCGTCCCGCGCAAAAGGCATGTCCCCCTGTTTTTCCAGTTCTGAGGCGAGCCTCTTGGCCTGTTCGAGATAGGTTTCTCTCAAACGGGGGAGATCTTCCATGTTGACCGTTTTAGGAGCGAAATCGTTGTCGATGGAAAATTCAGGGATCGCGTCTTCGAACCCGATGTGTTTCCATTCGGCTGTTCTCATATCGAATGTGTATTTCTGAAGAAAAAGATATGCGGAGCGGGCGACGAATGTGATCGCATTGAGGAGGTAGTCGATGTCATCCTGGCTCAGTGTGTAGTGGATGTTCACTCGAACCCATCCGGGTTTGATGCCCTCGCAACCTTTGAGGACCTGGCTCCTGAATCTTTTCGATGTCTCATCGTCGATATCCAGCAGGATGTGGCCGTAGGGTCCTGCACAACTGCACCCCGCTCTGGACTGGATACCGAAGAGGTCGTTCATGAGTTTCGTGACAAACTTTGGGTGGAGGATTTTGTCTTTGTGCTGGATGTTAAAGGAGATGATAGACACGCCCCTGTAGGGGCTCACATCCCCTATGATCTCGAGGTTGTCGATCTGTTTTAGCCTTTCGATAACGTATTCCGTGTACGCGGATTCGATGGCTTCGATCCTGTCCGTCCCGATCTTTTCTTTGAGGTCCAGGACGAGGGCCGCTTTTATCGCTTGAAGGATGGGGGGCGTGCCCGCTTTCTCCCTGATTTCGATATCTTCTGCGAAGTCATGCCCCTCGAAACCGACATACCGGACTGTTCCCCCTCCGGCTGTGGTCGGGGGGAGGTCCTTGCGGTAGATCTTTTCGTTAAAAACAAGCACGCCGCTCGTGCCCGGTCCTCCCAAAAACTTATGGGGGGAGAAAAATATGGCATCGAAGAAAGAATGTTCATCCCTGTTCATGTCGATCTTCACATAAGGGGCCACAGCGGCAAAGTCATAAAAAATGAGAGCCCCCTTTTTGTGGCAAATCCTGGCAATGTCATACACCCGCGTTCGGATCCCTGTGATATTCGAGCCGGCCGAGAAGGAACCGATCTTCATCCGATCTTTGTATTTTTCGTGGGAGAGCTGTCTCTCGAGTTCGTAGAGGTCGATCCGGCCTTCGTTGTCGAACGGGATGACCACTACCTCGACATAGGCTTCGCGCCACATCAATTCATTGGTGTGATGCTCGTAGGGCCCGATAAAAACGACAGGTCTGTCTTTTTCGATCTGTTCCAGGGATTTATCGTTAGTATTACAGGTCTTCCGGATTGACTTTGAGATTCGTTCTTTAGTGACAGGAGGGATGTAAACACCGATGATCTCCTGAAGTTTTTTGAGGGCTCCTGTTGTGCCCGAGCCGATCATGATGATCTTCCCCTCAGGGCCCGCATTGACAAGCTCCTTGATCTTCGATTCGGCCTCGTGGAGGAGTTGTGTCAAATACTTGCCGGAATAATCATCTTCCGTGTGGGTGTTTGCGTAGGATTTTTCGATATTCCAGATCGTCTCCTCGATCTTCCGAAAACCCCGGCCCGATGCCGTGTAATCGGTATAGAGAAGATGTCTCTCTCCAAAAGGAGTGTCAAAGAGAAGGTCATGGCCGACGATCTGCTCTCTTATAGACTCAAGGCTATACGTTTCCATGGGAATCTCCAAGCATAAACCTTATCAAGACTCATTTGGATTTTCGTCCGTAGACGTAATCGCCGATGCGCCGCATCCATCCGAGCTCCTCTTCAATCATTGGCCCCTTTTCCAGTTCAGCTAGATTCTCTTCGAGCTGCCGGGCGTTCGATGGCCCTGTGATGACCACATCCACAAAAGGATTTGAGAGGGCGAAACGATAGCAATCTCCGGCAGTGGGCCTCTTCTCATCCGCGGGGATCTTATTCGACTTTGCGAGGGACATCCGCCTTGTGGCCTGGAAGATCACGTTTCCCGGCCTCTCGTCGGGAAGATGTGGGAACAGGTCCTCTTCAGCCCCGCGGTTGGCGGCGTTGTAGCGGATATGGAAGATATCGTAACGTGGATCCCTGGCCAACTCGGGAAAGAGGCTGCGTTTGTGGCTCGAGAGGCCCAGATAGCGAAACAATCCCTGTTCCCGGAGTCTTTCCGCGGCATCCAAAACCTTAGGTTTGGGTGGTTTATTGTGCCAGCCGAGAAGAAGCACCTCCGCTGCGTTCACGCCTGCCTTTTTCAAACCCCGCATGAGGCTTTTCTCCAATCCCTTCGGGCTCCTCCTGAAATCCTGAATGACGAGGATCAGTTCGTCGCGTTTTCCTTTCGAAACGATGTTCCAGATCGCTTCAGCCATCTTTTTACCTCTCAGTGCACCCCAATAAAAATAGTTGCAGCCTGCGTCAAAAGCAGCTTCATAGGATTTGGCTGGGGCACCGTAAGCTGCGCCCAATCCCAATCTGCCGACCATAAGGTCTGTTTTTCCCAGGTTGATTTTTTCAGCGAGCCAATCGGACATCTATTCCTTCCTATAAATGCGTATCACACAGCATCGTCACGTGTGAACATGTTTTTTGTGTGCGTGTAATGAGCAACTGTGCATAGATAATATGTAACCGGACTATTTTACCGAGACTGGAGTCTCTAGTCCAGCTTCGCCTCGAAGATGAGCCGGAGCAGTTTACCCACAGCGCTTGCGGGTACGGAATTGCCCCGTATGTAGGTATTCACCCGGTGGACGACAACCATGTCGCGATCAGGAATCACAAAAATGTAGTGCCCCCCGTAACCTCTGGCTGAATAAGTGCCCTCCCTCAGGTTCACTCCGGGCATGTGTTTGTACTTGTGTCCATCATCCGCCACCCACCACATGTATCCGTAAGCATCCGAGCCGTACAGTCTGGCATCCGAATAGGCCCTAGTGCTTTCCTCGATCCATTCCTCAGGGATGATCTGTTTTCCGTTCCAGTTCCCCTTTCTCAACATCAAAAGGCCGAATCGGGCCATATCTCTGGCCGTCATCCGGAAATGATAGGCCTGGTGGATCGACTCCAAAATTCCTGATTTTGTCCCATCCTCCGGCCTAAAGTCTTCCATCCCGATGGGATCGGCGATGTCCTCTTTAAAAGCCTCATAGATATTTTTATTCGTCCGCTGCTCGAATATAGTTCCGAGCGCGTTAAAATCCCAGTTGTTGTAGTACCAGAATGTTCCTGGCTTATGGCTGTGACGCTTGGGTTTCAGCGCTTTCATCCCCGGCGATTCAGCGGCAGCATCGTGGTAGATGCCGGACCTGGCTTTGAGGAGCTCTCTCACTGTGGCGGTTTTCTCCTCTTCAGTCAAAGAAGGCTCCTTATCATCGATTCCGAGATCTTTCATTGTGGCATCCAGGTCGACCGTTCCGTCCCTCACATAATTCCCGTAAAGCGCACTCAAAAAGCTCTTCCGTATGGAATGAACGATGTACTTTGTCGTGATCTCTCCCCATTGGTCGAGGATCACGCCATCCACGACAATGACCACAGCAGCTGTTTTCAGCCCTTCTGTGAATTCTCTGGCTTCGGCCAGACGTTCGGAGGAATAACCCAGATCCTCGGATTTCTCGGCCTGCTCCCAGGTATCCCCCGGATATCGCTGCTGTGTCCAAAGAGATGGGGGTGACAGAATAACGAAACAGAGAATACATAAAAACGCTCTTTGTGTTCCAGACATCCATGGGATCGAACTGTTCGTTTGACTCTTGATCTTTGTTTTCATGGGTGGATCGCCTTTCCTTTTTGACATGTCCTCATCTGCAAGAACCAACGCACGACTGTAACCTATTCTACGAATGCGTTCAACAAGAGTTTTTGGCGATGTGTATCCAGCGGGATCTCCGATTCTTTTGTCTGGGATGAGTTCGGATCGTGCGAAATGAATAAAATCTTCGGGATTTCGGTAGTTTTTGTTGAACACTTGAGATAGGATAAGCATGGTTCGAGGAGTTAACGGAACCTAAAAATCCTGTATTGGAGGCAAGGTCATGGCTATCAAGATTTGGTGGATATGGATGATTATTGCTGCGATCTTTGTCGTCGGCGAGATATTCACTGCTGGATTCTTTCTCCTGTGGTTCGGTGTCGGAGCGGTTGTCGCCGGCGTCTTGGCGATTTTGGGGCTGAGTTTTGGCTGGCAACTGGCAGCCTTTGCCGTGGTTTCTCTTGTGCTTTTTGCAAGCTCGAGGCGGTTTGCCGAACAGTTCAGTAAAAAACAGCCGCCCGGGATCGGCGCGGACCGCTTCATCGGAAAACAGGGTATAGTTCTTGAGGACGTCGATAATGTGGGGAATGTCGGCCGCGTCCGGTTGGATAAGGAAGAATGGCGGGCCGACTCGGAGACCGGAGCGGTCATCCCCGCCGGAACGCATGTCGAAGTCGTCCGATTGGATGGAACTCATCTAGTCGTCAAAACCATAGACAAGGAGGATTAGAATGGAGGCAGTATTGATTGCTGTAGTCTTTGTCGTTTTTGTGATTGCAGCCACAGGGCTCAAGATTATCAGGCCCTGGCAGAAAGGGTTGGTGGAACGGTTGGGTAAGTACCAGCGTACAGCTGATAGCGGGTTGACGATCATCATCCCGTTTATGGAAAAACTCATCAAAGTGGATATGCGAGAACAGGTGGTGGATGTCCCCCCCCAAGGTGTAATCACCAAGGACAACGTTGTCGTGGAGGTGGATGCGGTTGTCTATTACGAAGTGACCGATCCGATCAAAGTGACCTACAACGTGACCAATTTTTACCTGGCTGCCACCAAGCTCGCGCAGACGAATTTGAGGAACCTTGTGGGCGATCTGGCTCTGGACGAATCTTTGACTTCAAGAGAGGTCATCAACACCAAACTGCGCCAGATCCTGGATGATGCCACAGATAAATGGGGCACGAAGGTGACCCGGGTCGAGCTCCAGAGGATCGAGCCCCCGGTGGATGTGACAGAGGCCATGCACCGGCAGATGAAGGCCGAGCGGGATCGGCGTGCCATGATCCTGGAAGCCGAAGGGGCCAAAAAGTCGGCGATTCTCAAGGCCGAAGGTGAAGCAGAAGCGATTAAAAAAGTGGCCGATGCCAACAAGTACGAGAAGTTGACCGTCGCTAAGGGAGAGGCCGAGGCGATCGAAACCGTTTACAATGCCATTCATGAAGGGAACCCCA
Organism: Candidatus Aminicenantota bacterium; assembly: GCA_050115915.1. Lineage (GTDB taxonomy): Bacteria > Acidobacteriota > Aminicenantia > Aminicenantales > Aminicenantaceae > WTAW01. The sequence continues at coordinate 8,199 of JASFPP010000020.1, read as the reverse complement.
CTAACGATCTTATCGCCATTAAATATCTGGAAGCTCTGCAAAAGATGGCCGAAGGCCAGGCCACAAAGATCTTTTTGCCCTACGAAGCCACAGGTGTTCTGGGTAGCATCGGTGGGATCGCAGAGCTCTTGAAAGAAAAAGAATCCTCGTGATGGATTTGAAGGGGGGCAGCTTTTAACGTGACTGAGGACAATTGTCAACGGCACCGTATCTAGCCCTCGGAATGGATGTGTGCAAATGTCCGGGTCAAAAGCTGGCCCCTCCCCCACCTCCACTCCCAATCTTTTTTCCATTCGTGTACAATCAGAAAGAGTTGTCGTGAGGCTCGAAAAGATGTGAGAGGAGATTCTTCAATGAGAGGCGTTAAGCCCAAAAAATTTATAATACTCGGTGCACTAGTGCTGTTCTTTTGTCTGCTGGGCTTCCCTGTCAACGGCAGAGAGACAGCGAGCATGCCCGATGTTCGCGTCGATCCGCGGGTGGAGTTGATGAGCCTCATCTTCCGGCTTGCGGGAAATCCGGAGTACAAACAGAATCGCCTCCCTTCTTACATCAAGGATGTCGAGGACTATTTCGGAGTGTTCAGAAACCATGATGCAGCACAGATGGCCATGCAGTTGCGACGACGACGTGGGGTGAGTTTCGATGCTGTGATGAGCATGGCCATCCATGTCAAGGATGTGGATAGCATGAAAGAGCGTGTGCCTTTTGAGCCAACTCCTAGTAGTTGGGACAGGCGATGGACGGTGGAGGATACACGCAAGTTCCAGAATGCAGCCCGGAATTTTGTCGAGGATGCCCGCTTCCAGGAATTTTTCGATGATCATATGGATCTGTACCAGGTTGCGGAATCGCGGATGAAAAAGGTTTTGGCAGATCATAGAGTTGTGGATTGGTTCGACCGTTTTTTTGGCGCCAGATCAGACGTCAGCTTCACGATCATCCTTGGCATGATGAATGGGGGGGCCTGTTACGGTCCGCGGGTTGTCTTCCCGGATGGGCGAGAAGAGCTCTACTGTATTCTCGGAGTTTGGCTAAAGGATAGAAGGGGACTTCCGCGCTTTGACAAGAGTATCCTCCCCACAGTTGTCCACGAGTTTTGCCACTCTTATGTTAATCCGATCGTTAATTCCCACGCCGGCGACCTGGAAAAGGCAGGCCAGAGGATCTTTGCCACGGTGGCCGAAGCCATGAAAAGGCAGGCTTATCCCGGATGGCAAACCATGATGTATGAATCCCTTGTTCGCGCCTGTGTTGTCCGTTACCGGTTATCGAGTGAGGGAGAAAACGCAGCGGAACGGCAGATAATCCAGGAGAATACAAACAGGTTTTACTGGATAAGAGACCTCTCCAACCTCTTGGGTGAATACGAGGCCAATCGCAACAAATATCCGACTTTGGATTCTTTTTTCCCGGAAATCGTCGAGTTCTTCAATACATACGCAAACTCGATTCAATAGGTCTTCCGATTTTTCTTAATGGGGCGGGTTCATTTGGTTATTGTATGCGTTCTTTTCATCAGTCGTGCGGGCTCCGTATTCTCTAAGTCTATAATTTGACCAGATGTTAGGGCTATGGTATACACAAAGTAATGCCTAAGCGCACAAGAGTTTGAAGGAGAGACGTTGGTGTTAAGGCTAAAAATCTTCCCTTTTCCCAAACACAAGGCCCATCCCGACCAGGCCCGTTATTACACTCAGAAGCTATCAGGAGAGAGGCTCAAACTGTGTTATTCCATTGCGCCGCCTCGGGTGAAACAATATCTCGAAGCAGAGATCGATTTTGTGTTGAAAAAGATCAAGCCGACGGATCGGGTTCTTGAATTGGGCTGTGGTTATGGAAGGGTGCTTCTTATGCTGGCAGAGAAAGCCGGGTTGGCTGTGGGTATCGATACGGCTTTTGACAGTCTTCGCCTCCATGGTGACTTATGCCAGAATGTGACAAACTGTTCTGTCATCGCTATGGATGCTGGTTGTTTGGGCTTCAAGGACGGTCAATTCGATAAAGTGGTCTGTGTGCAGAACGGAATATGCGCCTTCCAGATGGAGCCGAAGATCCTGATCTCAGAGGCCCTGCGTGTCACCAGTCCAGGAGGCTCAGTGTTCTTGTCCAGTTATGCAGAACGCTTCTGGGATGACCGACTCTCCTGGTTTAAGCTACAAGCCGAACATGGGCTCATCGGGGAGATCGATGAAGAGGCGACTTGCAATGGCCTTGTTGTGTGCAAGGACGGATTCAGGGCCACAACAGTTGCCGCCGATGATTTTCGTGCTTTAGCATCAGACTTGGGGCTTGTACCCGTTGTGACCGAAGTCGACGGCTCCAGCCTATTTTGCGAGCTCCAAAAAGTTTAGGAAAGAGCTGCGGTTGAGATGCAAACAGCAGTGTTATTTCTTGCAGATTGAAGCGTAGGGTGGATTCGGTTCGGTAAGGAGGTTTTGATGAAAAAAATTGCTGTCCTCATTGAGGACCATTATCAAGTTTTAGAGGCCTGGTATCCTTATTTACGTCTAAGGGAAGAAGGCATAGATACAGTTTTTATCGGTACCGGAAAAGAGGGGTATATCAGCAAGGAGGGCTATCCTGCCCCTCAGGATTTGTCTATCACTAAGGCAAAACCCGGGGAGTTTGACGGGGTTGTTATTCCCGGAGGGTATGCCCCCGATATTTTGAGGCGACACAAGAGTATAAATATCTTTGTCAAAAAGATATTCCAGAGCGGCAAGCTGGTCGCTGCGATCTGTCATGCAGGGTGGGTCCTTGTCTCAGCGGATATCCTGCGCGATAAGAAGGCGACATGCTTTTTTGCAATCAAAGACGACCTCGTAAATGCCGGGGCAACATTTATCGACAAAGAGGTCGTTGTGGATGGGAACCTCATTACATCCCGAAATCCGTACGATCTTCCTGCATTCTGCCGGGAGATCGTTAAATTTCTGAAAAAAGCAAAATAGATCAAGTTTTATTCAATTGACCAGAGGAAGGTCAAAAGGAGGAGGCTATGGGGATTACACGAAGACGTTTCATTCAAAATGCCGGAATGGGGATGGCAGGCCTTGGCTTGTGCAATGGCAATGTATCATTCAGTTCACAGGAACCAACTGGGGATTCGGAAAAGTTGTTAGTCAAAGATCCCGATCACCCTAAAGCAGCGACAATGGACCGCCTTCCCCTTGACTGGTATAAAAAAACCGTTGGCCGACTGAGAGAGAAGGCGGGGGAAAGAGGCGTCGATGCGATCGTTCTTCAAGGGCGCTGGAACCTGGTCTATTTCACGGGCCTCTTCCACAGCACGACGGAAAGGCCTTTTTATGCAGTGATCCCGGTCGATGAAGATGCGCTCTATTGGTATCATCCTGGGCTTGACAGAGACCTTGTGAAATCCTGGTGGAGCACGGACAATGCCTATTATTTCGACTATCTCCATGCCGAAGGCGGTTACCCCAACCTGGGCATGCTGGACATCGGGCACAGGGTCGATCTTTTCGAGTGGCTGCTTCAGGGATTAAAGGCTAGGGGCTATGGCGAGAAAACGATCGGATTCGATACGGAGTTCCCTCTGTCCACATGGAATCGGTTTGCAGAGATCCTTCCCAAGGCAAAGGTTGTCAACATCAGCGATATCTGCCTTCAAATGCGGATGGTGAAGACCGAAGAGGAGATCGCGCTCACACAAAGAGCTATGGATTATTTCAGCAAGATCCATGCTTTTGCCAGGGATTATCTCCTGGAGAAGGGGACGGACGCAACGGATTTTGCCATCGGACGAGCTGCGGAGGAGTACGGTGTGAGCCTGATAATGGATGACATCAAACGTGACGGCAAACCCCATAATGCTGTGGGGATAGCGGTTCGGATTGGGTGCCGGACGGGTGTGGCGACAGCCTACCCCCATCCCAATCAGTTTTTCCACAAGAAAGTCGAAAAGGGGGATGCCCTGCAGATTTCTGGGGTTGTCCGGATCGGTGGATACGGGGGAGAATGTTACAGGTACTATCAGATAGAACCCTGGGATGAACACAGGGAAAAATTGTGGCAGGTCGTTACCGATTGTGTCCGCATTCAGGAAAAAGAATCCAAAGCGGGCCGCACCTGTGCCGAGGTGGCCTACATGATCCATAAGTACCAGGTTCAGAATGGAGTAAGCAAGTATATCTACCACAGGCCGGCTCATGGAGAGGGGATGGAGGGCCATCAAGCGCCCTGGCTAGCCCTGGGGGATACGACTGTACTCGAGGAGGGAATGACATTCAGCGTGGAGCCGGGATTGTATGATCCCGAAAATGGATTCGGTTATAATCCCAGTGATAATCTACTCGTCACCAAAGAAAAGGGTGTCCTCATGAGCAGTGTTCCCTATTCTAAAGAGTGGATGATTTTGAAGTTATGACGTTTGAATGTAAGATAATGAAGAAAGGAGTTGATAGATGGCCGGTTTTGAAGGTGTAAAATGGGCGACCAAACAGATGCAATACATACTTGATGGGAAAAAATTCGCTCTTTTTGATGCCGCTGATAAAGTGTATGCGGTCTCGAGGTCTATACACTATGCCCAATTTCTCTGTTTTGAAGGGATCCGATTCTTTTGTAAAAAAAATAATCGAGGCAACCTGGAGATCATATTCTTGAACTGGAATCTGAATCTGGAGCGTTTTCAGCGGGGGATTGCATTCTGCATGTCAAGGAGTCAGCAAAATCTTGTGCCTTCTCCGGAGGAGCTTGAAAATATTTTCATTCACCAGTATTTCAGAGATCCCTCCATGTTAGAGTTCTTAGGGGAGATGGCTGATTTGAATGCTCAGGGTTACTTCCGACCCTTCACTGTGGATGAGGAGCAGTCTATCGGTGTGACCTTTGCCACTCAGCCATCCATCAGGGCTGTGGCCTGCCGCTATGACCGCTATTTGGGAGAGCCCTTCAGCGGGGTTGTCGTTCCTAACCTCATTCGGGCTGTGGGGGCCAACAAGACCGGTTGTCTCAAGCTGGGGGTCAATTATCTGATGAGCGTTAAGGCGATCGATGAAGCCAGGAAGATCCTTCCGGATGCTGCCTCGGCCCTATTCCTGGATGATAGGGTGGACAAAAATCTGATGGACAGAGCCGTGACAGAATGGGATTCGTCCTGTTGCTTGTTCGCCTTTCGCGACGGCACCGTGGTCAAGATTCCGGAGAGTCCTTTGATTCTACCGTCTGTCACCATTCAAGGACTTGTCGCTATATTGAAAGAAATGAGGACAACTGTCCAAGAGAGGGACATCACCTATGGAGAATTGCTACAGAAGGTCGATTCCGATGAGTTGGTGTGTGTATCGAGTGTGGGAACGGCGGGAATAATGAACCGATGTGATCGATTATTGCTCGTCGATGAGAAAGGAGATGTCCTCCAAACACACCGCCCGGACAAAAGCCATGACCTCTATAGGAGATTGGACGAGGCTAAGACATATTACTGGGATATTTACCGGGAGAGAGAGAAGCTCCCAGACGGGATGACCCTCAATAAGTATACGATTTGACAGGTCTTTTTTGAGCAGAAGTCTTACTTTGATCTTGCCTTTACTTCAGCATTAGGCAATACCTTATCCTTTTTGTGTAAAACGGCCATTTAATAACCCAAAATTGTCCCTTTCGTATCATTATTTGGCATGTTTCTTGCTGATTTTTTTTGGCGGAGCAAGGCAAATGATATCACCCCAGAGCATAGAATACCGACTTCAGATCGAAGAGGCTTCTAAGAGGGCAAAGTGTAAAAAAGTTTTATACCTGTACGATGAGTACGGGAACAGACATCAGCTGGGAGTGTTCAGCAAAAAGAAAGCGGATGCCATAAAAAGACACCTTGATGCCAAGAATTTGATCAACCGTGTTTCCGAATTCGAAATCAGGACAACTCAGCCTGATTCTAGTTTTAAATTCTGATCTTTCCCCTTATCACCGAGCAGGGGTCAGGTTTCTTTCATAAAAAAGAGCTTGACCCCTTTTTTTGTGTAGGCTCACTCAATAAGCATAACCTCTTTACTTCTTGGCCCGAAAAGAGCTATATGAAAAGAAAAGGAGTGTAAAGATGGCACAGACTCAACTCCAGTGGGTCGAGATCGATCGTTGGGCTCTCGAACACAACATTCGTCAATTTCGTTCTCTTATCGGAAATTCGCGCAAGATGACTGTGGTGGTGAAATCCAATGCCTATGGCCACGGTCTTCTGGAGATTTCGCATCTGGCCTCTGAGTTTGGCGCGGATTGGCTGGGCGTAAACTCATTGGAAGAGGCACTTGCAATCAGAAAGAGTGGGATCGGCCTGACCCTCATCCTGCTCGGTTATGTCCCTGTTGTGGAACTCGAGGAGGCTGTAAAAAATGACCTGCGTTTGACCGTTTATAATACAGAGACCATTGAAGAGCTTGGGAGAGTCACTTCTGTCCTCAAGAAGAATGTTTATCTCCACATCAAAACGGAGACAGGCGTTCATCGCCAGGGGATTAGAGGGGAAGAGCTTCTCCCTTTTATCGAAAAAATCCGCGCGTACCCTTACCTTGAGATCGAAGGCCTTTCCATGCATTTTGCGAACATCGAAGACACGACAGACCACAGCTATGCACAACAGCAGCTGGAATTATATATGGAATATCTGGATTTATTAGGACAAAACAGCATTGATATACCCGTTAAACATGTGGCATGCTCGGCGGCAACCATCCTTTTTCCCGAAACCTTTTTTGATATGGTTCGTGTGGGGATTGGCGTCTACGGCTTGTGGCCCTCCAAAGAAACGTATCTCTCCTGTATCCAGAACGAGAGAGAGCCCGTGAATATCAAACCGGTGCTCTCCTGGAAAACGCGTGTAGTTCAGATAAAGGAAGTTCCGGAAGGAGCATTTATCGGGTATGGCTGCACATACAAAACCACTCGGCCGACAAAACTTGCCGTTATACCCGTTGGGTATTATGATGGCTATGACCGCCTTCTCTCCAACGCCTCCTATGTGTTGATCTCGGGAAAGCGGGCTCCGGTCCGGGGGCGCGTGGCCATGAATTTTATCACCGCCGATGTGACGGATGTCCCCGGGGTCAAGCTGGAGGACGAGGTTGTGTTGCTAGGTCAGCAGGGGCAAGAACACATCTCGGCCGAATACCTCGCCTCCCTCTGCGGAACCATTAACTACGAGATCGTCACCCGCATCAATCCAAAAATTTCCCGTATAGTTGTGTAGAAGCCAGAGACTTTCGCATCATCATTCATCACGGTTTTGGGGATGCTAACTCAGAACTCCCCAAACTTGAAAAATGAGTTTTTTTTTATTACCATTATAAAGTTGCTTAGGTGGCCTTGTTTATTAATAGATATGTTGGGGGTCGAGAACGATGAACGCAAAACGATCATTTAAAAAAGCATTTATTCTGTGCGTGTGCCTTGGACTTTATGTGTCTCTTGCAGTTGGATTCGTGAGTATTCACTCTCTGGGACAGGCTGATAGATCGAGGATCACTAAAGATTATGCGCTAGCGAAAAAATATTACCTTGAGGGCTTAAAACACAAAAAAGACGGAAAATTGGATAAGGCACAGGAGAAGTTTGTAAAATCCGTAGAGGTTTCTCCCAACTTCCCGGAATCTTTCGTCGAACTGGGTAACATTTATATGAGGCAGAAAAATTTTGATAGGGCCATTGAAGAGTATGACAAAGCCGAAGAGTCTTATCTGAGGTTGGAGGCCTATGTCTCAAAAGGAATAATATCCACTGCCGCTTGGAAAAGAGAATTTGATGTCGCTTCTCGAGAGCTTTATAGGGATCTCCAAGAGCCAAATTTTGCGATTCCTCCAAAAGTTTATTTTTTTAAGGGTGGGGCGTACTTCCGAAAGGGTATGCTGAAAGAAGCATCAGAACAATTCCACAGAACAATTGCTCTCGATCCCAACCATGGCGATGCCCATAACAATCTTGCTGTGATCTATTATTTGACGAAACAGTACGATATTGCCTGGAAACATCTGAGATTGGCAGAAGAAAATGGGGCCAAAGTGAACCCCAAGTTTGTTGAAGACCTGAAGAAGGCAGCCCCAGAGCCAAAGAAATAGGCGGGTTGCTGAGCGGCGTTTGTTTTTTATGATCAAAAAGGATCCTTCATGAAAAGAATTGCATTTATCTCACTGTCGTTATTTTTCAGTTGGTCTCTGCTTCATGTTGCTCCTCAAAGTCATC
>JASFPP010000019.1:0-29686 GCA_050115915.1 Candidatus Aminicenantota bacterium | reverse complement strand
AGAGTTGTCTCACATTTATCAAATCAGCGATCCCCTCATTTTCGATCTGGTTTAACCTCCAGATAAGGCTGTAGTCATCGCTTTCCCGATCAGGAAATTTAAATTCAAGTTTTTGATCGCGGTAGTAGTGGAAAAACTCGTGGGCAAAGTAGAGGACATGCGGGCGCTGTTTTGTGTAGCCCTCTTTTTCCAGAATGGCCATCCTCTCCGAAGTTAATGCTTCTTCCTCACGGGTCAGTTCGTCGATTGACATGATGACAGGCGTATAACCTCTCGAATCGTTGAAGATAATAAACGAGACATCAGGCGGGGCACCCACTCTATCTTCGGGTAAATACATGAGCAGTTCCTTAATGGCATTTTCAGTATAGGGAAATGTTTCAAAACTTTTGACCTTTGCGATGACTTTTTCTTTGTTTTTCCGTGAATATTCCAGAGATTCAAACATCGAATTAGCAAACCAGATGCGGAATTTATTACCTCCCTCCGCGGCAGCGCTTTTTATAACATCCTTATCGGTAGCTTTTGAAGGCATAAAGGCTGCTCTATAATATCTTTTGAACGTTTTGGCTTTAAATTCTCTGCGGAAAAGTTCTGCATATCCAGGTGTGCTGAACAGGGCTTCCCATTGTTTATCGCCTGGTTCTTTATCCAGGATGAGAACATCCATGATGTTCCAAAACTCATGGACTCCAGAGAATTCAAAATTGGGATTTTTGCCGCTGTCAGCACAATCGAACACTGTCAGAGAGAATACCATTGTTATGAGCGCAAGCCATCGTCCAATCATCGTTTCGTTCCTTTATATTATTAACTAAGGATAAAAGATATTCATTCAATTTTAAAGACCTCGGGGAAAGCTCAAAGGTTGCCCGATTGAAAAATTGACCGATTTATTTTGATTGTGATATGTTTGACGCCTTGGGAAACGCCGAATTCATACTTCACTAATAAGATGAAATATCCACTGTGGAAGGCAGTTATTCCAGTGGTTGTAGGAGTGACTATTGCTGTTTTCCCCGCTCCTCAGGGGCTTGAACAAAATGCCTGGTTTTATTTCGCGCTGTTCGTTTCTGTTGTTTTGGGGCTCATTTTCGAACCGATTCCCTCCGCCGCTATAGGTGTCATCGGAGTCACGCTGGCTGCCTCATTCAGGCTAGTGCACACACCACTACAAATTTCTGATCCCGCATTCGATCTAACAAGAGAATCCATCAAATGGGCGCTCTCCGGATTCGGGAACACCACAGTCTGGTTGATCTTTGGCGCCTTTATGTTCGCTATGGGTTATGCGAAGTCTGGATTAGGAAGGCGTATTGCACTCGTTCTCGTAAAGAGGCTTGGCAAACGGACACTCGGATTGGGCTACGCGATAACATTTGCGGACCTAATTTTGGCCCCATTCACACCCTCCAACACGGCAAGAAGCGGAGGGACAATTTTCCCCATCATTCAAAATATCCCCGGCTTATATGGATCGGAACCTGGGGATACGGCACGCAAGATCGGATCATACCTCATGTGGACGGCTTTCGCCGCCACCTGTTTGACAAGCTCCCTGTTTTTAACTTCGATGGCGCCCAATCTTCTCGCAGTGGATCTCGCGCAAAAGACCGTTGGTGTGGAGATATCCTGGATGCAGTGGTTTTTGGGATTCCTCCCCATGGGTGCTCTTCTCGTTTTACTGTTGCCGTACATCATCTACAGAGTCTACCCTCCTAAAATAAGGACAAGTGTCGAAGTGCCGGATTGGGCAAGACAGGAGCTCACCAAAATGGGAAAGATCTCATACAAAGAGATAACCATGGCCGCACTCGTTTTTCTGGCTCTGGTCCTGTGGATCTTTGGCGGGAATCACATTCATCCCACAACCGTTGCCTTAGCCGTCATCGCTCTGATGCTGATCACACGTGTCATCACATGGGATGATATTCTCCGTAATAAACCAGCATGGAATGTGCTAGTCTGGTTCGCCACACTCGTCACTCTGGCTGATGGTCTGAATAGAGTGGGATTTGTGACCTGGTTCGCCAAAGGTGTGGCCAAACAGATGACCGGCATCTCACCGATCGTTGTGATGGTGATCCTGGTTGCCCTGTACTTCTGTATTCACTACATGTTCGCCAGCATCACAGCGCAAGTGACGGCCATTTTGCCAGTTATTCTGGCCGCTGGAGCAGCTATTCCCGGTATGCCCATAATGGCGTTTACTCTACTCCTGTGCTGCCAATCGGGCATTATGGGTATCATCACTCCTTATGCCACAGGCCCAGCTCCGATTTATTACGGAAGCGGTTACATCTCGCGAAAGGACTTCTGGACGCTTGGCCTTGTATTCGGCGCCATTTTTCTTCTTGCTTTATTGATCATCGGTGTGCCCTATCTCACAGCTCTGTATTCAGCTTAAGTAGGATACAAAACGCTATTAAAAACTCTTATCCAGGTATTAGAAGACTTAGGTTCATGATGTCAGGAACGCTTCATCAAATAAACACAAGAATAAGAACACAAACAACAATGATAAGAACGATTAAGCCTTTATTCACATCAACCTCCCCATAATATTGAAAACTCAGAAAATCTATACAGATTTCTAAAAGAAAAACTATTCCATTTATCCTCATGTATGACACAATAGCAGGGATGGCCTACAAAAAAGCGAAAATATTTTTTCTGAGCGGCACAGGGAATTCATACCGGGTGGCTGTTTGGCTGCATGAGGCCTGTATCAACAAAGGCATCGCATCGGAAATTATTCCTATCGATCTCGCAAAGCCAAAGGAAGAAATTGAAGCATCCCCGGCAAATCTCGTGGTCTTTACTTTCCCGACACATGGCCTTCTTCCCCCATGGTCGGCGGTCAAGTTTATTTTTAAAATGCCCATCAAAAGGAGAGCCCATTTCTTCTGTATGCCCACGCGAGGGTGTCTCCGATTCGGGCCGATCATCATTCCTGGCATTGCAGCCCTTGCTTCCATGCTTCCGGTCTTTATACTTTTATTCAAAGGTTACAACATCCGTGGCTCATTGAGCTTCGATATGCCGGCGAATATGATTTCCCTCCACCCCTCGCTGACAGAAAAAAACATCGATCGGATAAAAACCAGTGCCAAACGTAAAGCCGATAAATATTTTCCGAGACTTCTATCAGGGAAATCGATCTGGTTCACTCTGAATAACCTCTGGGAATACTTTTGGGGGGTGCTCTTCCTTGTCTATTTCCCTCTTTTCTCTCCTGTTTATCTCCTGATCGGCCGATTTTTTATGGGACAGATGATGTTTGCCAATAACAACTGTATCGGATGTGGGCTCTGTGCAAAATCCTGCCCGAACAGTGCGATCGTGATGAAAGGAAAGAAAAACCCGCGCCCCTACTGGAAACACAACTGTGAGGATTGTCTCCGTTGTATGAATTACTGTCAGCAAAAAGCTGTCGAAGCCGGTCATTCTTGGGGAGTGATCCTTTATTTTCTTGCGGTTCTGGGTTATCCCGTCGGCGTATTTATTTTCGATTTGATAGCTGGCGTATTTCCGCAGATCGATGGGATAAGGAATTGGTACACAATATGGATAGTTGGAGCCCTTTACCTTTATCCAACGTACATGATTGCCTATTGTGTCTTTTTTCAATTGATCCGCATAAAACCCATAAACACGTTATTCACCTATACAACACTCACCCATTTTTACCCACGCTATCACGAACCGGAAACTTCCTTGAAAAGTCTTCAAAAAAAAAGAGATTATGAGGAGAATATTTCATGAAAAAATATGCTGCAATCTTTATCGTTTTGGTGTTTGTCGGGCTTCTATTCGGACAGATTGAAGACCAGGAAAAAGCGGACTTTGTACTCACGAATGGAAAGGTATTCACAGTCTCGGAGAAAAATCCGGAAGTCCAAGCAATCGCCTCAAAAGACGGGAAAATAATCGCTCTTGGAACGAACAGCGAAATTAAAGCTTACATCGGGCCGTCAACCAAGGTTCTGGATGTGCATCGAAAGCTTGTGATTCCGGGCTTTATCGATGCCCACTGCCATTTCTCCTCTGGCGGGCGATCGTTGTCTATGCTCGATCTCAGCAGCGCGACATCTGTGGCCCACATCCAGGCGAAAATCGCAGAAAGAATCAAAGAAACACCAGAGAGAAAACTTGTATCCGGATACGCATCCTTTCCCAACCCAAGTCTGTATGGGGAACTAGGGTGGCCGACGAAAGAGATATTGGATAAGGTTTCCCCGCATAATCCTGTTATCATGCGAAGGCGTGGCGGCCATGCTGTGTGGGTGAACAGCGTGGCTTTGAACATGTCGAACATCACAAAAGAGAGTGAGGTCCCCGAGGGGGGGGAGATCGTTATCGATCCAAAGACAGGGGAACCAACCGGGATTTTGAAGGAAGCAGCCCAGAGCCTCATCAAAGTTTGGAGTGATACCAATCCCAAAGAGGATATCGAGAGAGCGCTAAAACATGCCGCATCCCTGGGAATCACGGGGATCCATACAGGATCCTATCTCAAAGAGATCGAGGTCTATAAGGAGCTGAGGGATGAGGGGAAACTCACGCTACGCGTCTATGGCTGGCTGCCCATAAGCGGACTTGATGAGTATATAGAGAAAGGGATCAAACAAGGCCAGGGCGACTACATGGTGAAGGTTGGATTCTTGAAGTGCTACATAGATGGAACCATAGGTGTCAGGTCTGCTTTGATGTTCGAGCCCTTTACAGAGGAACCCGGAAACACTGGCTTGGCGCAGATGAAAGAGGAAGAGTTTTATGCGTTGGTGGAGAAGGCACACAAAAACGGCTACCAGGTGGGAGTACACGCTATCGGTGATAAGGCAGTCCATTGGGTGTTGAATGCCGTGGAACGAGCGCAGGAAAAACATGGGAAAAAAGGTCTTCGCCACAGGGTAGAGCACAACACTGTAAATACACTGGCCGACACAGAGAGGTTTAAAGAACTGGGTGTCATTGCCTCCATGCAGCCGACAATAACGGGAGCTGAAATGTACAAGAGACAGCGCCTGGGCCTCGAACGAGCGAGGCGCGTGGATATGGTGAGGACGCTGCTCACGAAGGGAGCTGTTCTGTGTTGGGGAACGGATTGGCCGGTCTCGCGCCTCAATCCTATGTTTAACCTGAACGAGCTTATATACCGGGTTTATCCGGAGCAGAGATTGACGATGGCTGAGGCCATTAAATATTACACTCTAGGTTCTGCCTATGCATCCTTCGAGGAAGACATCAAGGGAACTCTTGAAGTGGGGAAACTGGCAGACATGGTTGTCCTATCTGAAAACTTGCTAAGACCGAATCCCAAAAACATACCATTGATAAAAGTCTTGTACACCATTCTGGGTGGTAAGATCGTCTACGACAAGTCAAAGGCAGAATAAAATTGGGGTCAGGCACCTCTTTCCAGGGGTGAAAAAAAAGTGGACCTGGCACGCATTTTTTTGACTTCCTACATTATCCGGTGCAGAATCACTTTGCGCACACCTCTAACCTGACGAAAATTTGCTCCCTGGCTTATACAATTGAGTACCTGACCGCGATCCCTGACGATAGAGCCGGAAATAGCGTCAATTCCATAGTCGAATAGCACTGGAGACAAAGGCGTGCTCGGCCCAAGCATTATTTTGTAGGCATCTGGGCTTACAAGATCCAGAATCTCTCCCAGAGTATGGTTGATCAGAGTTGTGCTGGTAATCGCCACAACATCCACTTGAGGAAGCAGGTCTCGAATTTGCTTGCCGACGATATCTCCCGGACGTCGACGGCCGGGAAGCTCAAAAATCCACAATTCCTGCGCTTCCTCTCGGAGCTTTTTAACAAACGGAAAGTGCCCTATAATCGCGATTCGCTTCCCCTGTCCCAACGCACGGATCTCTTCAGCAGCATTCCTTTCCTCACATGCGGATTCATCGATCTGCAGCAGAGAATTCACCGCAGCGATACCGATCGAGGCCTCCAGAATGCGGTCGGAGAGAGACAATTCTGCCAGTCCTTTTGCACCTGTGGGGAGAAGCTCACCGGCAGATTCCACCTGGTTTCCTTCTTGAGGAGGAATCGAAGCCGCCATCGTTGAGGCAAGGCCACACCGATAGGAAGTGACAGCTGTCCAATACACACATGTACGGATATCAGAGACTTCATGATCGTTCTCTATAGAAGAGAGAAGGTCTCTCAAGAGTTTTTTGGATGTTTTCATTGACTCCCCCTTTTCCAAGAAACAGCTTATAACACAGATAAAAAGGACGGTCAAACACCAACCGGAATTTTGTTTTCTTAATCACCCATTGGAGCACTCGGAATCCCCGTCATCACGGTATTAAGGATGCTTCCTAAAATACTGCTTGCATTTTAGAAACATCTGCTATAGGTTAAATCTTGGCACTTTTCACCACAAAAAGGAGAACCCCAATGAAAGCAAGAATTCTATTCCTTTCTATCTTTTTTCTAACAACTTCTTTGATGATCCATTTATGGGCCGATGACAACTGCTCTAGTTTTCTTGTGACCAAAGGAGCGTCAAGGGATGGGTCTGTCATGATCACCTATACCTGTGATGGAGAGTTCCATCCCCATCTCGCATATATACCTGCCCAAGACCATGAGCCCGGGGCAACGATCAAAGTGAGAGGAAGAGACGGCAAGATCAGGGGTGAGGTCAAGCAGGTTGCACACACATATGCTGTCGTCGGCTTGATGAACGAGCATCAATTGGCCATCGGTGAAACCACATTCGGCGGACGAAGAGAACTGAGAAATCCAGAAGGGCTTCTCCACTACTTTCTGATGATGGAAATCGCCCTACAGCGATCAAAGACTGCTCGTGAGGCTATCAAAGTTATGGCAGAGCTCGTCGAAGAATACGGGTATGGCAGCTCAGGAGAATCTTTTTCCATCGCCGACCCAAAGGAAGCATGGATCATGGAAATGATCGGTCCCGGACCGGGTGGCAAAGGGGCTCACTGGGTGGCCCTCCGTGTTCCGGACGGATATATTTGTGCCCATGCCAACATGTCGCGTATCGGCGAGTTTCCGACCGACGATCCTGACAATTGTATGTATTCTCCAAATGTCATATCCTATGCGGAAGAAAAGGGGTATTATGACAATAAATCCGGTAAGCCCTTCAGCTTCCGTTATGCCTATGATCCTCCGAAACCGTCGTCTCTCAGAACTTGTGCGGCGCGTGTGTGGAGCATGTTTCGCCGCTGTGCACCATCCATGAAGCTGTCACCGGATTTTCAGCGGGGTGTCAAGGGGACTAAACCGTACCCACTGTGGATCAAGCCTGATAAGAAACTAACCCTTCAGGATGTGATTCATGTCATGCGAGACCATTACGAAGGAACCCCCTATGACATGACCAAGGGTGTGGACGCCGGGCCATTCGGAAGCCCTTTGAGATGCCGTGGACTGACATGGGAAGTGGATGGCATCACGTACAGCTGGGAAAGGCCCATCTCCACTCAGCAAACGGCCTTTTCCTTTATCTCTCAGTCGCGGGATTGGCTGCCTGATCCGATCGGCGGCGTATACTGGTACGGCCTCGACGATACTTACACCAGCTGCTACGTCCCCCTGTACTGCTGTATCGACACTCTGCCAAAGTCATTCACGGTGGGAGATATCCGAACATTCTCCTGGGATTCTGCATGGTGGGTATTCAATTTTGTGGCGAACTTCGCCAATCTCCGCTACAGTGACATGGTGCAGGACATCCTTAAGGTTCAAAAGAAAATCGAGGACCAACTGCTCGAAATGCAGCCTGTCATCGAAAAAACAGCGGCGGATTTATTGAACAAAGACCCGGAGCTCATGGTGCGCTTCCTCACCAATTATTCCGTCAGTCAAGGGGACATGGTTGTTAAGCGCTGGATCGAATTAGGGGAATACCTTATCTGCAAATACAACGATGGCTACGTCAAGGATGAAAACGGAAGGGCCCGGGGTGTGGGATACCCGTCCGAGTGGCTTAAGACCGTCCTCCAATCAAAGCCTGAGCAATTCAAACTCCCTACCTGGGGAGAGGAGAAAAAAGACGGCCGACTGCACTGACCATATAGAGCGGCCCAGGGGATAGAGCTAATAATACAATGACTTTTCTTTTTTGGGCCACCTTGTCGATTATTATTTCTCGGACTTCAGTCTTTTTAGCATCGCAACGCCATTGGTGTTATCAGGATTGATCTCCAGGGATTTTTTGTAATATTTAATAGCGAGCTCTTTCTCTCCCAGGAGCATATAACCCTCGCCCAGGCTGTCGTAAACATTCCAGGCTTCAGGGTATAATTCCACATTCATCTTGAAGATCTCGACAGCTTCTTTGAGCTTTTTTTGATTGATGAGCTGGTATCCCAACCGGTTCATCTCCGCTTCGTCAAAGTAATACTTTTCCAAAGGAGCGTCCTTGAGCTCAGCATACTTCTTAAGAGCGGCATCTATCCCTGATTCGGTGATTATCTGCTCGAGTACAGCGGTCGCAGGCTGTGATTCATGGATGCGCATCCACACATACTTGACATTGTTTATATGTTCTCTTTTTAATTGCTCCGGATCTATGCCGGATTTAGCGATGAAGGAGTACTGATTCTCATAGGAAAAGCGATCCTGCGCCTCATCTAGACCAAGTCCATTCTCCCTTGCTTCAGATAGGTCGTCCCACAACCCGACCAGATAATCCCTCCACAGCCTTATGAATTCCCCGCTCATGCGTCCATTGTGACAATCGTAGACCCATTCGATTGCGTCCTCATCCTTCAGTACCGAGTTCATAACCGACATCCATCGAGGCGCATCGAACTCTGAGGAAAAGGCGATGAACAGACTGCCTTTGAAGAACAGATCTCCGGTAAAGAGGAGCTTCTCTTCGGGGCTGTGGATAATGATGTCATCCCCTGTATGGCGGCCCTCTCCGAAGTGGATCAAATTGAAAGTCAGGTCCCCCATATCCAGTGTCATTCGGTCATTGAATGTGAGAGTGGGCAGAGTGAGGATATAATTATTCTCCAGGTCGTCACACATGATCCCAGCCGTGCCGATGAGATCACGATATCTTTGAGCGTCTTCAGAATCTGGATCCAGAGCCTTCAATCGATTTTCCCACTGCGATATGACAGCACGTCTCTGTGTGACAAAATCAAGCCTCCCCCGGTCGAATTGGCGCATTCTTTCCGGGCTGGTTTCGTGAGCGATGATCACAGACTCAGGAAAGATCTGATTTCCACTCGTGTGATCGAAGTGAAAATGAGTATTGATTACATAGGTAAAATCATTTCGCCCGAACTCCTTTTCGATGACCTCCCGATACTTTTCTGTGAGCGTTGGGGATTTTCCCGTATCGATAACAACTATACCCTTTTTTGTGGCCAGAGCAATAACCTGGTCTGTGTATACTTTTCCTGATTTAACGACCAGAACTCTATCGCTCACCCTCTCGAAACTAACCGCAACATCATCGGTTGCTGAAGCAAATATTGGAATCAATACCAACAAAAAAAACAAAATAATGAGTTGAATCCTTTTTGATTTCAAAGCGCCCTCCTTGTATGACTATAGTTTTGGAAAAAATATAGTCTACATTCGTATGATATAGAACTTCATCCTTCTATTGCTGAATTCTGAAGCCCACAAGCCTCATCAACGAATACTACGGAAAGATAGTGTATTGGTTTATAATAAGCAATAATATAAATAATCAGCACCATGAATTAATGAGGAGAAGAAAATGAAATCAGTATGTCTTGTTTTGATCTTGATCTGTGCTGGGGTGTGCTTTTCCGAAGAGACCGAAATGCAAGCCCTTGTCGATGGGAATACCGCTTTTGCCCTTGACCTTTACGAAAAAATCAGGGAAATAAAAGGGAATCATTTTTTTTCGCCTTACAGTATTTCAACAGCTCTCGCCATGACCTATGGAGGGGCACGCAATAAAACCGAGAAACAAATGGCGGATGTGCTCCATTTTTCTCTAGACCAAAGCAAACTCCACCCCACATTCTTCGAGCTTCAGGCTTATTTCCAGAAAATTCAGGAGGAGAGCGAGTTTCGCTTGAACATCGCCAATGCACTCTGGCTAGAGAAGAGTTATGATCTCCTTTCAGAATTTCTAGAGCTCAATCAAAAGTATTACGAAGCCAATCTTTTCAATGTCGACTTTATAAAAGATCCTGAAGGTTCCAGACTCAAGATTAATGACTGGGTGGAACAAAAGACCGAAGAAAAGATCAAAGATCTCCTCGGAAAAGGGATAATCGATGCCCTAACCCGGCTGATTCTAACAAACACGATCTATTTCAAAGCGGAATGGACAAGAAAATTTGAGCCCCACAAAACTAAAGAGAAGGATTTCTGGATGACAGAGGGGACAAAAACAAAAGTGCCGATGATGACACAAAAGAGTTTCTTCGGTTACAGAGAGGGCAAGGATCTTCAAGTCCTCGAAATATCCTATAAAGGAGGCAATCTTTCAATGGTTGTTCTCCTCCCGAAAAAAATCGATGGACTCTCTGAGCTGGAAACACAGTTAAATCCACAATCTCTGAAGGAGTGGATTTCAAATCTGAGTATCACTCATATCGAAGTCTATATCCCAAGGTTCACGACCACAAGGAGTTCTAATCTGAAAAAGATTTTGGAGTCTTTGGGAATGATCGATGCTTTTTCAGATAGTGCAGACTTCTCTGGCATGGAACCCAAAAAAGAGGTCAAGATCTCGGATGTCGTTCACAAGGCATTCATAGATGTGGATGAGGCAGGAACCGAAGCCGCGGCCGCTACAGCGGTCGTGATGGGGGTAAAGTCAGCGCTGCCGCCGAGAGACCTCCCTCAATTTATCGCCGACCATCCCTTCCTCTATTTGATCCGCGATAAGCAAACAGGAACGATCCTCTTTATGGGGAGATTAACGGAACCAGGGAATTAAATTGTTGATCGAATAATCCAAAAATAATTAGCTCACTGCAGTCCTGGTGATTTTAGCTACCAAATCAGCGGTGGGATCTGGGCAGCGGACATATTCTGTCGTTACACCGTCGGGATCAATCACCTTTTCGTACGGGGTGTCTTCATACTTCCATGGGAGTGTAACACCATGTTCTAAGAGACGGATAAAATCATGCATGCTGGCCAAGAGCCAGGGACAGATTTTGCCAATATCCTTCGGATACTCGAACTTTTCACCTTTTTTATGACACCAGGTATCGTCTCGCGCCTCATAGATCTCGATATCGATCTTGTACTTGCGCCTCTTTTCCTGGCCTATAGTATTCCCCCCACCGAATAGCACCGGTGCTGCCACAAGGCCTGCAAATCCACAACTCGTCTTACCTAAAAAATCTCTCCTGTTCATATTTCCTCCAGCTCAAAATCTAAATGAATTGAAATTATAATTAGCAATTAATATGCCATGATAGATCCCAACAATTAAATTCCTTCAGATATACATCATCTGTTCAAATTTCCTCAAGAGTTCACAAAAAAAATGATTTCTATTGGGATCTAATGTGAGCCTGAATTGAGATACGCTGTAAAATTTGTTAACACCTTCACCTGGAATTTTTGTCAAAGTCAGGAAATGAGTACTCGATTAGGTTTTTCTCATATTTTGATTTTTCTCGTCCGAGAATCTCTTGGAATCGCGGCTCATCGCGGAGCGAATCATAAAGAGGGAGATTCAAAAGGCTCAAGTATGAATAAAATCCGACATACTCACCTTTTTCGCTCCGAGTGTATTCATCAATAGTATCGACCGCTTCCTCATTCATACCAAGGACAGCCAAGACAGCACCCTTCCTGCTAGCCGCTAAGGCCTTATGCCTCTCTCCTAGAGCCGCATAGTAAATCGCTCTTGTCATGGGAAGAATTTCTGCCGCAAATCCAGGGGGAATAGATTCGGCTAAATCCAGAATCTCTTCAGCCTTTTTATAGTAACCTTTAAGGACTAGGCCAAGCGCATAGTTACTGAGACCCCATACAAATGCGGGTTGAACCTGATAAGACTTTTCCATGTCCACGAGCGCTTTATCAAAATCTCCCAATAACATTCTGATGTAGCCCCGATTGGATAGTGCAAAAAAGTATAAGGGATTGAGATCTAAAGTTCTGTCAAAACATTCGATCGCTTGATCATAATGATGGATATAAATGCTAAACACGCCCGAGATGGCTTGGACTTCCCAATCATTGACATTCATCTCCCGGCTTTTTTTGAGATGTGAAAAAGCCCGGTCATACTCTTTCAACCGCGTAAGCATCATTCCCATGGCTGCATTAGTTGCCGGGATATTCGGATCATTTTCATAGGCCTTTTGGATATACTCATGTTGCTTGGCATAATCCCGAGGATCGTCGGTTACCACCAGACGATTCTCATAAAGATATGCAAGCCCTATGTAACCCAGAGTAAAATCAGGATCGAGCTCGATCGCTTTGTTTGCCCAATCCAGGGCCTGCTCGAAATCTCTCTCATCCTTGGTCTGCATGTATTTCGTTTCTACAAAATGGCGGGCTTTCATGTAGTAATCATAGGCGAGTACATTTTTGGGATAACTTGAGCGGATCGTTCGGCTTGTCCGTTCCGATAGAGTCACCTCAAGAGCATCAGCGATGGATTGGGAAACATCATCCTGGATCGCAAAAATATCGTCCAGTCTCCGATCGTAATCTTCGGCCCAGAGATGGAACCCATCGGCCGCCTTGATGAGCTGGGCCGTCACCCTGAGGGTATCCCCTGCCTTCCGTACGCTCCCCTCAAGAACGTAAGAAACTCCCAGCTCCTCGCTGATCTGCGTGATATTTTTATGGGAACTCTTGTACAACATGACGGATGTACGGGCAATGACCTTTAGGTCTTGGATCTTCGTCAGATTCGTGATGATCTGTTCTGTCATCCCATCACAAAAATACTCCTGGTCTTTATGCTCACTCAAATCCTCGAAGGGAAGGACGGCGATCGAAGGCTTTTCCCCGATTGCTGTCATAACTTCTTTGCTTGGAATCAAACGCCAAATGACAAGAGCACTGATCGCCAAAGCCAAAAATATCAGCACTGGCACAAATATCTTCTTCATATCGATCTTTGATTTTTCTCCATCTCGTTTGCGGAGCTCATCGCCCGGAATCTCAGTTCTCATAGCTGTTATTGCTGTCTCCACGCTTGTCAACTCGCTAAGGATCTGCTCGATCGATTGGACTCTCTTATCTTTGTCTTTTTCCATGCAGCTGAGGATCAACCGGTTCAAATTCTCTGGAAGATCAGGATTGAACTCCTTAGGTTCTTTGGGATTCTCACTTTTGTGTTTCAAAACTAAGGAAAGGGGTGTATCCCCTGAAAAGGGGAGCTGACCGGTTACCATCTCATACAGAATAACACCCAAAGAGTAGATATCGGATCGATGGTCGACCTCTTGAGCATCTGCCTGTTCTGGTGACATATACTCTGGAGTACCAAATATCATGCCCGGCGTCGTTATTCCCTCGGATTTTATCGACCTTGCAATCCCAAAATCCATGATCCGGGCATTCCCGTCCTGATCGATCATAATGTTGCCGGGTTTTAAGTCACGATGAACGACCCCCTGCTTGTGTGCCTCAGCAAGCCCCTCGCATATTTGTTTGCCGATCGTTATGGCTGTATTGATGGACAGTTGTCTCGATCTCTTGATGAAGCTTTTGAGGTCTTCTCCCGGGACATACTCCATAGTGATGTAGTATCTGCCCTCCGATTCCCCCAGGTCGTACATCTGGCATACATTTTCATGCCTGATCTTCCGGGCCAACCTCAGCTCGTTCCGGAATCGTTCGATCATCTGTTCATCCGCAGCAACAGTAGGGCTGATCATCTTTAAAGCCACTTCTTCCTCTACTTTAGTGTCTTCGGCACGATAGACACTCCCCATGCCTCCTTTACCAAGTTCCTCGATAATCTCATAGCGATTCGCGAAAATTTTTCCACGAGTCAATCGTTCTGCTGGTGTTTCCAGAGTTTTTGTGATAGAGAGATCAGGTAAATCGTCAGATTCAGATGAACTCAGCGCCTCTCCGCACTCTCCGCAAAAGCGTTGTGTTTCTGGATTTTCCGAGTGACATTTCGGACATTTCATCTTTCTTGTCCTTTTGCCAGGTTGAGAATAACATAAACATTGGCAGGAGACATGTCAAATAGAAATGGTTTGTTGTTTGGTCTTTAAAACCTCCTGCACCCCTCAAAACAAAAAAACTCTTTCATACCATTTAAAAATGATGCAAAATATTGGGTCAATGCACACAGGGATCTATAAGAATTCAACATTTTTTACCAATCACTTTTATCTAGGAGGAGGATAATAATGAGAAAAATCTGTCCATGGCTTTGTATCGTTACACTCATCTTTTCTATGTCTGGATGGAGCGAGGAAACCAAAAAAGGAAATACCACCCTTGTGAATGCAGAGACTTTCATTGGACTGAAACTCAGAAATATCGGCCCTGCACTCATGTCTGGAAGGATCAGCGATATTGCCATACATCCCAAGAACCAGAGTATTTGGTTTGTGGCCGTGGGATCCGGGAATGTTTGGAAAACAGTGAATGCCGGAACGACATGGACCACTATCTTTGATGATCAAGCCTCCTATTCCATCGGATGCATCACGATCGATCCAAATAATCCAGATATCGTATGGATTGGAACAGGAGAAAACGTCAGCGGCCGTCATGTCGGCTGGGGCGATGGCATCTATAAAAGCTTGAATGGCGGAAAGACCTGGTCGAACATGGGGCTAAAAAAAACCGAACACATCTCAAAAATCCTGGTGAACCCCTGCGACTCCAACATCATTTATGTCGCCGCAGAGGGTCCTCTCTGGTCGGCAGGCGGTGAGCGTGGTCTTTACAAGAGCGAAGACGGCGGAAAAACCTGGAAAATTTCCCTCGAGATCAGTAAAGACACAGGTGTAACGGATGTGGAGATGGATCCAACAGATCCGGATATTCTCTATGCAGCAGCCTATCAAAGGCGCAGGAGTGTCGCCGCCTTTATGGGAGGAGGCCCTGAGTCAGGCCTCTACAAAAGTGAAGATGCCGGGAAATCATGGCGAAGGTTGAAAGTGGGGCTCCCGAAAGGAGACATGGGAAAGATCGGGCTGGCTGTTTCCCCGATCAAATCCAATGTGGTCTACGCAACCATAGAGGCCAATCGGGAAGAGAACGGATTCTACCGATCTACAGATAAGGGCGAGAGCTGGGAAAAACGCAGCAGCTACACAAGCGGAGGCACAGGCCCTCACTATTATCAGGAGATCTACGCAAGCCCCCATCAGTTCGACCGCGTCTATCAAATGGATGTGTGGATGCGTGTAACCAATGATGGCGGCAAAACTTTTAATCCCATCGGAGAAACCCATAAACATTCCGACAATCACGCTCTGGCCTTTGTTTCCGATAATCCAAACTACCTCCTTTCCGGATGCGATGGAGGCCTGTATGAGACATTCGACCATGGGAAGACCTGGAAGTATTTCGCCAATCTTCCTATAACCCAATTCTATAAGATGTGTCTCGATAACGATTTGCCGTTTTATAATGTGCATGGCGGTACCCAAGACAATTCCAGTCAGTTAGGCCCTTCGCGAACGATGAACCAGAACGGGATTCTCAATAGCGACTGGATCATCACGACTGGAGCCGATGGCTATGCGTGTGCGATTGACCCAGAGGACCCGAACATCATCTATGCGGAATGGCAGAACGGCAATATCATGCGGTACGATAAACGGAGTGGGGAGCGGGTGGACATCAAACCGCAGCCGGAAAGGGGGGAGGACCCGCCGCGGTGGAACTGGGACACACCAATTATGATAAGCCCACATTCGAACACAAGACTTTATATTGCCGCACAACGAGTTTACAGAAGCGACGACCGCGGCGATTCCTGGACTGCAATCAGCCCCGATCTCACCAGAAACATCTTCCGTCTCGAACAGAAGATCATGGGAAAAACCTGGAGTGTGGATGCGCTCTGGGATCATGGGGCCATGTCGATCTACAGCACAATAACATCGATCTCCGAATCAACCCTTAAGGAAGGGTTGATTTATGCGGGGACCGACGACGGATTGATCCAGGTTACAGAAGACGGAGGACAAACCTGGAGAAAAATCGCAAAGATGCCGGGCATTCCAGATCGCTATTTTGTCAATGAAATACGTGCTTCCAAACACGATGAAGACACCGTGTATGCCGCCCTCGACAATCATAAAACCGGGGATTTAAATCCCTATCTCTTCAAAAGCACAGATCGAGGCCGCACCTGGATATCTATCGTTGGGGATTTGCCACAAGAGGAGATCGTATGGGCGATCACACAGGACAAAAAGAAACCGGAGCTTCTATTCATCGGCGCAGAATTCGGTATCTACTTCACTGTCGATGAGGGAAAACACTGGATAAAGCTCAAGGGGGGCGTTCCAACCATCTCGTTCAGGGATCTTGAGATTCAAGAAAGGGAATGCGATCTGGTCGGAGCATCCTTTGGCCGTGGCTTTTATATCCTGGATGACTATTCACCGCTCAGAGTGGTAAGCGAAAATCTATTGAACAAGGAGGGTATCCTGTTCCCCGTTAAAAAGGCGCTGATGTACATCGAAAGGCGTCCGTTGGACCTTAAAGGAAAAGCTTTTCTGGGCGACGGCATTTACCTTGCCCCAAACCCACCTTTTGGCGCTGTATTCACCTATTACTTGAAAGATTCACTGAAGACCGGTGCCGAGGCCAGACGAGAGGCCGAGAAAAAAGCGGAAAAAGCAGGACAGTCAGTAAAATTCCCGGGATGGGACACATTGAGAAAAGAGGACAGCGAGGAAAAGCCGAGTTTGGTCATTACAGTAAAAGACGCCGACGGTCAGATTGTGAGACAATTCACAGGACCAACCAAAAAAGGAATAAACAGAGTGGCGTGGAATCTGAGATATCCCACAGTGGAGCCTACGGAACTCGAACGCCGCGAGCGGAGCCCCTGGGATGAGCCTTCCGAGGGAGCGCTAGTGATACCGGGAACGTTCACGGTCTCGATCGCCAAGCGAGTCGACGGAGTGTTAACTGAGCTCGGCGAACCTCAGACATTTGCTGTGGAATCTTTAGAATTAGCTACGCTTGCGGCGAAGGATAAAAGTGAGCTTCTTGCCTTCCAGAAAAAAGCCGGAGAGCTTCAGAGAGCCATCATGGGAGCCGGTGCGGCAACTAACGAAGCCATGAGGGAGATCCAGTTCATCAAGAAGGCGCTTTTGGATACGCCAAAGGCAGATCCACAGTTGGGGGATCTGGTACGCGCTCTTGAAAGTCGCCTTCAGAAATTCCAGATCGAATTGTACGGAGATCGGACAGTGCGGCGCAGATCAGAGCCCATTTCACCCTCAATCATGAGACGGGTGAGCGCACAATTATCCACGACATGTCCCATCACAGAAACGAATAGGCGCAATTATGAGATCGCTGCCACCGACTTCGAGAAGCTGCTGGAGCAGATGCGGCAGGCGATCGAGGTCGACCTGAAAAAGCTTAAAGACACTGTTGAAGACGCGGGCGCTCCGTGGACTCCCGGACGCGGTCTTCCTCGATGGAAAAAGAAATAAGGGAGGAACTTCATAAGGCCGGAAAAATAATCTGCACGGAATTTTTCTTTTGATGGGCATTCGGTTATCAAAGCGCACAAAAAGAGGACTTTTCTCTCTGGCTATCGTTTGTGTTTCTCTCTTCGCATTTTCTATTTATATCCATTTAAGTCTGCCTGATGTCCGAGACTTGGAAACAATTAATCCCAGGGAGACGTCACTCATGAAAATGCGAATCAAACAGGCTCTGTTAGAAGGCGAAACCTTGGATATTCGACAGAACTGGGTTTCATTCGAGCGAATTCCAGATCTCTTCAAGAATGCTGTACGCATCACAGAAGACTCAGCGTTCTACTGGCATAAAGGGATAGATTTTGATGAGCTTAAAGAATCGATCAAAAAGAATATTCGAGAAAAAAGACTGGCGCGGGGAGGGAGCACTATCACACAGCAACTGGCAAAAAATCTATACCTATCCACAGAAAAGAGTTTTGTGCGTAAAATCAAAGAATATTGGATCGCTCGCCGATTGGAGAAATCGCTATCAAAAGACAGGATCTTCGAGTTGTATTTGAATGTGATTGAATTGGGTTCCGGTATATTTGGTGTACAAGCAGCTTCTCAGCACTATTTTCAAAGAGATGTGAGTGAATTGAATGTCGAACAGATCATCCGTTTGACAGCAATTATTCCTAGGCCGCTGACCACAAACCCAACAGGGAAGAGTTCTTGGCTAGAATGGAAATGCCTGTGGATTCTCGATAAACTCAAAGTGTACAAATACATCAACGAAGAGAAATACGAGGAGCTCTATAGGGCATTCAATCTCACTTAAGGCTAAAGCAAGCGAATTTCCAGGTGGAATTTTTAAACCTTGATGCCTGCGTGCAAATGCTCAGTTAGTCTTCAAGAATCTTGTTAAGGACGTTTTCAGTCCGATTGGGCACGTCCTCCGGGAGGTAGAGGATCACACCACCTTTAACTGGACGTATGACGATCTTTCCCTCCTTGGCCAATCTCTGGGTCGTTGCAACCGGATTGGTTCCGAAATATTCCTGAAATGCGTTGTTAAACCCGCTGTAGACGCTGTGAATCCCTTTATAATTCCCCCTGAGCTTCTTGATTGCTTTACGCACAAACTCCTCTTCAGAGAGTTTTGGTTGTTCGTCCTGTACCATTGTTTCCTCCTGAAGTCATCCTTCATATATTTTATCAAGTTATGAGACAAAAATGAATGCATGATCTATCGACTTAGTGGGAGACGTTATTGATGAGTCGAAATTCTCATGCAGTGATAATTGCCCTATTGACATTTGGTATAAGTCCGGCTGGTTGATTGACCGGCTGTCTCCTCTTTGATATAAGTTATGAAGAATCTGGAATCAAAGGAATATCAATGGAAGAGCAAAAGGAAAACATCAGACGGCCTGTTTGGGGCCCCCGTATATTCCTGTCCGGCGCACTCTTATTTGTGGGGTATTTGGTACTTGTTTATGGATTTAAAATAACTGCGGGAACCCTCTATACAGTGCTGCGATATGGCGGTCTTGGACTTGCTGTTGTCGGTTGGATTCTCTGGAGAATTCTCAAACGATAAACCGGAGATTACGGTCTGTAGACAAAGATAGTGTGTTCTTTACCCAGTTCGTCTTTGAGGTATTCGACGCAGACTTCTTTCTCGCCCCATCCAGGGATATGGTAATTGTGAGTGACAACCAAGGCCCCTGGTTTAAGCTGTTTCTCGAGCTTGGGACGGAGCAGATCATTGGATTCTGGGAGTAAGTACAGGGCGACGACAGTGGCCTCTGAAATGTCGGCCAATGTGGCATCTTCCAAGCGAAACTCCACTAAAGACTCGACCCCTGCCTTCATGGCATTTGACTGAGATTTTTTGACCCATTGCGGGTAGATATCCAGGCCAACGCCGTGGGCACCGTATTTTTCTGCGGCTGCTATAACGATCCGCCCATCCCCACAACCAAGGTCATAAACAATGTCATCTTTATCCACATCAGCCAGCTCTAGCATCTTATCGACAACACACATAGGCGTAGGCAGGAAGGGGGCTAATTTTACCGCTTCCGCAGGATCGAGGCCCGGTTCTTCTCCGGGGACAATGCTCGTCTCAGCGAGAGCTCGATGATATCCTGAATTTCGATCCTGGATTTTGGATCCGCCGGTTAAAAAGAGAAAAGCTACACCCACTCCAACGAGTGCAACTGCCATTACTGTTTCGATTATTCTTTTCATAAAATCAGTCACCTACACAACTTTTAACGCGCGAACGATGCTCTCTGTTTACTTTGACGAAAAAAAAGCATAAAACGCCACATTCTACCATATCCTTCAGGAAAATCAACATTTACGCTTCTAAAAATGAACCCGTTTTTCTAAATTGACCACACTCATCTTCTGTGATATAACCAGAGTCACAGACAAGGGGTAGTTCAAAACAGGAACATATTTGACTATCCGCGGAAACAAATTCTAAATATGGAGGGAATCAATGGCATATGTATTCATGGCTATCGGCTGGGCATTGGTCGGATGGTGTGGCACACGTCCACCAAGGCCTGAACCTGAACCACTGCCAGGGCCAAGGAAATTTTTTATTTGGGGAGCCATCGGAGGGATCATCGGAGGATTTCTATGGTTGATCGCCTTCTCACTCAAGGTCCCTCTTTCGAACCTCGATTATGCAACAACTTGTATCGGGGCGTTTGTTATGGGTTTCGCTGTTGAAGAACTCGTCCATCAAATAACCAAGAAGTAGGTCGCTCGAAGTCTAAGACCCCGCACATTTATCCAATGAGTTTACTTGGAAAAACAATAGGACACATCCGCATCGTGGATGTCCTCGGGAGCGGGGGCATGGGGGATGTCTATGAAGGTCTCGACGAAACTCTCAAACGGAAAGTCGCGGTCAAAACGATCCGTGCAAAATCCCGCCTGGACACTCAAACTAAAGTCCGATTCCTCAGAGAAGCACGCGTGCTATCGCAGCTCGAACACCCCAACATCTGTCAGATCTATGATTACATCGAAGGGGACGACAGTGATTTTCTCGTACTCGAGTTGATCGAAGGACAGAGCCTTCAGATCGCACAGCGGGAGCATCTCGATAAATCCCATAAATTAAAGATAGCCGAGCAGATTGCGGCAGTTCTTGTTGTGGCCCATGAAAAGGGAGTGGTTCACCGCGACCTCAAACCTTCCAACATCATGCTGACAAGAAATAACACAGTTAAAGTCTTGGACTTTGGACTTGCTCGTTTCAGTAAGGCCGAACGAAAAACCACTTTGCATGATGAAACAACACACAAAGATATCAAAAAGAATATAGAAGAAATCGCTCAATCCAAACTTGAGGAGGCCGCGGAACCGGCCGATCTAACGCTGTCTGTCCCTGGAGCCCTACCGGATGAGGAACCAATGTATAAAACACCTGAAATTCCTGGTGAGTCGTTCAAAACAAAACGCGGAACAGTGGTGGGAACGCCCCTTTACATGAGTCCGGAACAGGCCCGAGGTGAAGCGGTCAGCGCTTCGAGTGATATGTATTCGTTCGGCCTGCTGCTCCAACAGCTCTTTACGGGTCTGGAACCCTATGACGAGACAGACGAGCCTTCTACGATCTTGGACAAGGCCATGAAGGCAGAGACAAGGCCCATCTCTGGGGTCAGCTCTGATCTCGCGACACTCATCAACCGTCTTAAATCCGCGGTTCCCACCGCTCGCCCTTCAGCCACAGAGACAGCAGAACGGCTGCGTCAGATCAGAGAAAAGCCGAAAAAGCGGATTAGAAATTCAATCATTTCTGTTGTTGTTTTAGCGTTCCTGCTGCTGGGTTTGAAGTACACAATGGATCTCCGTCGAGAGCGAAGATTTGCACTTCAGGCCAGGGATGAGGCCACGAATGTCGTTAAATTTTTGATCGATCTTTTCGAGGTTTCCGACCCGGGTGAAGCGCGGGGCAATACAATAACGGCCCGAGAGATCCTCAGTAAAGGAGCGAATGAGATCGAGCAGGGGCTTCAAGAACAGCCTCTGACTCGCGCCAGGTTGATGGATACCATCGGGACGGTCTACATTAAACTAGGTCTATACGAAGATTCAGAGCCTCTTTTACGCAGGGCACTGGAACTCCGTGAAGAGCTCCTCGATGATGAGGATATTCAAGTGGCCGAGAGTCTGGCGAGCCTTTCCCTTCTTTTGGAACAACGGGGTGATTTCGACGAAGCAGAGAAAACGGCAACTCGAGCTCTCCAAATCAGGGAAAGGACTCTTCCGCCCGACCATCCGGACATTGCAGCCAGTCTGCATGAGCTGGCTCAGGTTTATTACAGACAGGTCAAACTGAAGGAATCTGAGCAACTTCAGAAGAGAGCTCTTGAGATACGCAGAAGAGTGTTCGGGTCCAATCATCCGGCAGTTGCCGAAAGCTTGAGCGATCTTGGCGTGCTCTATTATGCTCAGGGCCGGTATGATGAGGCGGAAGAATGTTACAAACAGGCCCTGGCAATCAGAGAGAAGGTTCTGGGCCCTGACCATCCAGAGGTTGGCCGCACCCTGAATGGGCTGGCCAGCCTTTATCTAACCCAGAAGCGGTTTGATGAAACCGAACCTCTTTATGAAAGAGCATTGGCCATCCGTAAAAAAACCCTGGGTCCGATTCACCCTGATGTGGCCACTTGTCTCAACAACATCGCCATTCTTTTTTATTATAAAGGGGATTTTGGAGAGGCTGAAAAATATTACCAACAAGCACTGAACATCAGGCGGCAATCCCTGGCAGAAAATCATCCGGATATCGCGCAGAGTTTAACCAATCTGGCAATTCTTTACCAGAAAATGGGAAATTTGGAAGAGTCCAAATCCTTTTATGAACAATCTTTGACAGTGATGGAAAAAGCCTATGGCCAAGACAATCCCGATGTAGCTAAATCTCTGAACAACCTGGCTCTCCTCTATATTGATATGGGCAATCGTCTTCAAGCAGAAAAGTTGCTTAACCGTGCGTTAAGAATCATGGAAGAGTATTTCGGTCCCGAAAATATTCAGGTCGTACAAAGTCTACTCTACCTCGGTTTCCTCTATCAAAGTACCGAACGGTACAATAAAGCCGAGCAGGTATACTCGAGAGCTTTGATCATCAGAGAAAAGGAGTGGGGACTCAAACACCCAAATCTCGCCGAAATTCTAAATGGTCTAGGGCATGTTCTGAATAAGATGCACCAGTACGGCAGGGCGGAAAAACATCTCTTACGAGCGCTGGATATCTGCGAAAAAAATCCTGGCTCAAACCCCTATGCTCTAGCGGATTCCCTACATAATCTCGGCGCACTTTATTTTCGCGGCCTTGGGGAGAAGGAAAAGGCGGAAGATTACTACAAACGGGCATTGGAACTCGAGGAAGAGGTCTATGGTAAAGATAGCAGAGAGATAAAGGAAACAATAGGGGATTATGCAGATCTTTTACGCGAGCTGGGGAGGGCGGATGAAGCCAAAACGCTTGAATCACGAGGTCAGCAGAATTAACATGCTGTATTGATCAAACCTGCAGTTTTTGGCATAAGAATGGCGCCTTGGGTGAAATTGCCGTAGACTTCGGCTTTGTCCTGGAGGAAGTGGAGACCGACAAGAGCCCCCGTTGCAGCATCCAGTTCATGGTCTGAGATGTCTTTTTTCAGGCCCTTGATGCCGAGGTGTCGGAGTCCCCGTCTAAGGCCGGGGAGATTGCGCCGTGCACGAGGGATTTTCCAGATATCCTGAGCCCCGCCCGGGTACATCTCTGCAACACGAAATCCTTTTTTCTCCAATTCCCCGCGGAGCGCAATCCCTCTCACCGTTAGCACTCTCATCGGACCCAAAGTGATCGGAAAGAACGGGATTTTTCGTCTCCGCAATTCCAGGTCACAGACACGATAGTGTTCGCCGTTTCTATCTTCGATTGTTTTTCTGCTGGGTGGGAGGCTTAATGGCGCATCGATGGCAATAAGATCCGGTTTTTCCTTTTCGGCGCACTCAATAATTTCCGCATCGGAATAGGCAAGACAAGTCTTTGCCTTCAAGCCTCGGAGTACGCACATCCCCGTGGGTCGATGTGGCACACCCGCCAGATCTACGCCGAGAATACATAATTCGACTTCGGGCCTCTCCGTCATGAGGCCCAAGTTTACCAATTCACATTAAGCGAATCAATTTCGAGAGATAATTTTCTTGTTATTCTTTCACCTTCTCCAAGGCTTTCGATCTGACAAACGCAAGGTCTAAGCCGTTTCGGTTCGTATCCGCCACCTTTTTGTAGAACTTCATGGCCTCTTCCATTTCGCCTTTTTTTTCATGAGCGACAGCTCTGTAGAATGTATGCCACATGTTAAAGGGGCTCGATTGTGCCAAGTGTTCGATCGCTTTGTCATAGTCCCCTTTCAGGACATAATGGTAGCCAAGATGTCCATTCAACCACTGATCCCAATCTTTGGCATCTCTTTTCTCGATTATGACTTTGGCTTTTTCGGCCTCCGCTATTGCTGCCTCGAAATCTTCCATCGCACTCAGGATATATACCTTATCAAGAGTTGTAAAAAGTATCAGGTTCTCCTTGATCACATCATCCAGATCTGCCTCGACAGCGAGTTTTCCCGCTTTTTCGTTAAAAGTCATCGCTTCTTCAAGATTCCCATTTTCTGTGTGGATAATTGATTTAACCCTTAAGGGAAAAACAACACCAGGTATATTTTTGTCTTCTTCGCCTATTGCCTGATATTCATCCAACGCCTTTAGCGCATCCTGGATATTCCCTTCATGGATATAAGAAACGGACTTCCAGATCAGGCTATTGAATTTTGCGTCGATGTTGGGAGCTTCATCATACATCTTCTGATAGAATTCGCGGGCTTTTTCGAATTCTCCCTTAAAAATATAGTTCTGGCCTATGCCCCGTAGCGCCCAGATATATAAGGGATCTGTCTCATAGGCTTTTTTGTACTGCTCTATAGATTCGTCAAACTTCCCTCTATCCTTCAACAGCCATGCTAAAGAATCATACGGATCGGGGCGATTGGGAATGAGCTCAGCGTATTTTTTATATGCTTCCTCTGCAGCATCCAGATTATCCAAGGCGGCATAAGCACCGCCCATGTAATTATAAGCAGGCGCGAATTCCTCATCAATTTCTAGAACTTTCTGATAGTATTGGATGGCCTTTTCAAAATCATTATCTACACTTGCATAAAAGATTCCTGTATCTAATAGAACTCTTTTATCCGCGGGGTAGAGTTCCAGAAGTTGCGTAACATTTTCTTTGGCCTTAGCATAATCTCCCTCTCCCCAGGCTTTACCGAAGGTAATATAGAGCCTTTCTCCTTCAGTGACTTTATCTAAGAGGTTCATCGCTTTTTCATAATTCTCACGCCAAGCGTTAAATCCTCCAATGGTATCTGCCCGCAAGAAATAGGCCATGGCAAAATCTGGGTCTTTGGCTATGGCTTGATCGAAGAGTTCTGCGGCCGCATCAACCTCTATGAATTCAAACTTGTCTCTACCTTCTAAAAACAAATCTAGCGCTTCTTTGGAAGATGTCGTGATGGGTACCTCTGTATCATCTGCTTCCGGAGCCGAGCAAACCATTAACAAACCCAAAAATATGGTCAAAATGCTAAAAGTAAGTGTTTTTTTCATAATCCCTCCTACATAAAATTGGAATGAACGAAATCTTCGTTTCTTTAGGATTCCTTTTTTTCTACCACCCCCTTTTCTTTGGCTGAAAAAGAAACAAGCGCGCACAAGATAAAAGGCACAGATCAACCCCGGAAAGAACGCATCACTTCAGATTTTGAGCGCCATCCCCTTTGTTCTTACCTCAATCCCGATAGGGCGGATAAATTTATATCATACAAAAATCCAGGTGTCAAAAATTTCTAATGTTTGATTTGCTGTAGGATTATTACAGTAAATAGTGATGTCTTCTAAATATCCGGGGAGAGCATCTATAGAATTAAAAGTTGAAGGAATAGCCGATACCGCCGACCACACGAACACCACTCAAGTCGACCTCCCGATCGAAAGGCATCACTCTCAGAGGCACTGTTTTGACTTCTGCCGATACGTACAGGCCTCTCGCTAGATTCCAGATTACTCCACCCCCAAAAACATTGGTCCATTTCGTATGGTCCACGGGCTCGCGGATAAAGTCGCTTTCGATATCCTGTTTGTAGGAATAATAGGCCATTCCGAATTTGATGTACCCCATCAAGGAGCGAACGGGCAGATAGAGTATCCCGGAAAATTCCCATCCGGTCACGGAAAGAGTGCTGTTTTCCTCGTATAAGCCGATAGTGCCACTTTTTTTGTATCCGCCTTCATAGGCCACTTCAAGACCTATATTTCTAAAAGGACGAAGTCTAAAATAGGGAACGTAGACAGTGCTGTTTCCGTAAGTCGATTGAATCACACCGTCTTCCACATGACGGAAACCAAAGTTGATGCCCAAACTGACCTGTGTAGCTTGTGATGTCTGAGATAAAATCGCGCAGAGAAAAAGCATCAATGCCAACCTAGGGAATAGCCTTCGCATCATAAAAAATCCTTTCATAAGTCCATGGCAGTTAAAGCCAAGGGTTTAGTGGAATCACTGCCTGTAAGTCGCATATATGGGATCGCTCTCTTCACCCGTATCACTTACGGATGTGATCTTATAGACAAACAACTCTTCTTCCAGCAGGCCGCGTCTGTCGTATACAAAAGTTTGGCTGTCTACCTCGGCGATCAAAACGAATTCGTCATCCTGGATATCTGACCGGCCCGCATACAAACGGTAGGAGGCCACAGGCATTTCGTTCTTGGGATTGGCGCTCCATGTGAGCCGGTCGATATACTGCGAGAAAAAAATGTAATTATTCGGAATCCGCTCGACACTGAAGGAACTTGGGGGATAAAATTTTTTCATTCCATAAAAAGCGGACCCATACGCATCCACCATTCCCCATCCATATTCGTTATTGGGATTTGAATTATTGTCAGCCGTCAATTTTATCGCTTCCATGATGTCGTAATTTGTCCACGTTGGATTGACCTCCAGAACGAGCGCTGCAACCCCGGCTATCAGGGGGCAGGAGAAAGAGGTTCCATTTACGGAATCGTAGATGCTGAAACCTCCGATCTCGACGGTGTGAACTTCGTATCCTTGGGCCATTACATCTGGTTTGAACCGGCCGTCTGTTGTGGGACCCATCGAGCTGAAATCCACACGCACTCCATTGGCATGGACAGCTCCGGCTGCGATAACATGAGGGCTGTCGGCAGGGGCAATAATCGTGTTTTCACCGGGAAGTGCAGGGCCTTCATTGCCCGCAGAGTTGACGATGAGGATGCCACGGCTGGCTGCAATGTTAGCTCCTTGAGTGACAATTGCCGTCTCTCCATCCATATCTTCTGATGAGTAACCCCCCTCCCCATGGGTAAATTCATAACGATAGCCCAAAGAACTGCTGATGATGTCTGCTCCCAGGTCATCGGCCCACTCGGCGCCTGCAACCCAATGATCCTCTTCGATGTGGCGCTCCCATTCGGTGTTCTCTGTTTTTCCGAGGATATAGGACGCACCATAGGCCGGACCGATCAATTCCCCGGAATGATAACCCCCAATTGTGCCCAGCGTTTGCGTTCCGTGGTTTCCGATGCCCATCTGGCCTTCCTCATCGAAAACATTAGGATCATTGTTCACAAAATCCCATGTGGCGTGAATATCCAAATGATCCAAAGCTTGATGGGTGAAGTTTTTAAAGCCTGTATCCAGCATGCAGATTAAAACACCTTGACCGCTATAGCCTAAATCATGAAGGGCGGGTACATTTATCTGATTGACTTGATTGAAGGACGGCCCATAATCCAAGGCGTGAGGTTCTGCGATTATAGAAGGCTTCATAACGGATTGTGTATAAGTCAGATGTGAACAGTCTGGCTCACGGAAGTAAAAAGAACGTACGCGATCGATCTTTTTGACAAAATCAAGGCCCGCTATTCTCTGCAAAGCAGATCCATAGGCCTCAGCAGAGACAGCGTTCAGCCATCGTGAACGATGCCGTATCCGGATGGTGTGGGATTGAACACTCTGGATGTATTTCGCATCGACAGGAACATCGTATTCATCAACGAGAGGAGTGTATTCAAGGTGCCGCATGCGACGCTTCAGAGTGCGAGGATTCCATAGGGAGCGAGTTGTCGCCATTTTTTTATCGAGCTCAGGGCCTTTGTCCTTGAAAAAAATCCATACGGTGAATCGAGCCATTTCCCCCTGGCTCTGGATCATTCTCTTCAGATTGGAGCTGATCTTGTCCTCGGTATCTGAGCGGACGGAAGAAGCCATAAAAAACACCAGAGTTGCGGCAATAAAAACTTTTGTCTGTGTTTGAAATTTCATATTCAACTCTATTGAGAGAGATTTTAAAAAATGATCGACTCAGTATTTCTATAAACCAAATATGCTGATTAACTTTAAATTATAGAAAAATACTAGGGTTTAGTCAAAAATGATAGCACTGTAAAAAATTGGTGCCAGGTCCACTTTTTCTTTACCCCTGGGAATAGGTGCCTGACCCCTATTTATTCGTAGCGGAGAGAGTCGATGGGATTGGCGGTGGCTGCGCGGATCGCTTGGACGCTCACGGAAAGGAATGCAACAAGAAGGGCAATCGCCATGGCTGCGATGAAGATTGACACGCTCAAGCCCGTGCGGTAGGCATAACTCTCGAGCCAACTTCTCATCAGGAAATATGCGACCGGCCAGGCAATAACGTTCGAAACAAAAACGAGCAGAAAGAACTCTCTGCAGAGAAGTACCGTGATGTTCGAGACAGTCGCCCCGAGAATCTTACGAATTCCGATCTCCTTGGTGCGCTGCTCAGAGGTAAAAGAGGCGAGTCCGAATAGGCCGAGACATGCAATAAAAATGGCTAAAGACGCAAAATATTTCAACAATGTCCCGATCGATTCTTCGCGCCTGTACATCTCATCGAAATTCTCATCCAGAAAATAGTACTCGAAAGGATAAGTGGGAATCACCCGTTTCCAAACATTCTCTATGGCTTTTATAGATTCAGAAATGTTCCCCGCAGCAATCCGGATAAGCATAATCCAGGTCCGTTCAGGCGCTACGTATAACACGAGAGGTTCGATCTTGCGACGGATAGGCTGATAATGCCAGTTTTTCATCACACCAACAATGGTTCCCTCTCGCCCGAAAAACATACAGCTTTCTCCAACGACGGATTCTCTACCCATCAACTTGGCCACTTCTTCATTGATGACAAAAGCCGATGAGAGATCAGAGGAATACTCTCTGGAAAAACTCCGCCCTTCTTTCATTTCAATCTTTAGTGTCTCAATAAAATCAAAATCAACGGGATTGTTTCCGATCAGCATTGTGAAATTTGGATCCTTTCCTTCCCAATTAAAATTGCTGGAGTTGCTCCCGATATAAGAAGGGAGCTGAGACGTGGCCGTCGCATTCAATACATGGGAGTCCTTCAGCAACTCCATTTTTAACGTATCAAAGACCTTTTTCACATCGTCTCTGAGAGGGATATACACCATGTGCTCTCGATCCCATCCCAGCCTTTTGTTTTTCATGTAGGTCAGCTGTTGGTAGACGACAACAGTTCCTATGACCAGCAAGATCGATAGAGAGAACTGGACCACAACCAAGACCTTTCTGAACCAGGAACTTGTAGAACCTGCCTTGAGCGTTCCACGAATGACTTTGACCGGTTGGAAAGCGGATAAAAACAAAGCCGGGTAGCTGCCGGCAATAAGACCTGTAAAAAAAGTGATTCCGATCAGACCAACGAGAATACCTCCAATCCCTGCAACGTTCCAGGAGAGCTCTTTATCAGCAAATTTACTGAACGCTGGCAGTACGGCCGTAACGATCCCTGCGGCCAATACAAGAGAGATAAACGCAAACACAACAGATTCTCCGTAAAATTGCCGGATGAGATGGCTTTTTAAGGCACCCACCACCTTTCGCATTCCAACTTCTTTGGCCCGGTTGGCAGAACGGGCAGTGGAGAGGTTCATGAAGTTGATAC
>JASFPP010000018.1:0-32406 GCA_050115915.1 Candidatus Aminicenantota bacterium | reverse complement strand
TGGACTCCAGCTTTGATGATGCATTACAAAAGATCGGTGTTGTACTCGTCGTCTATAAAATGCCCGAATTTGTCATCGTCGAGGTCGTGAAGGAAATCGGTGATATACCCGTCCCGTATGTGCCCGGTTTTTTGAATTTCAGAGAGGGCCCTATTTTGTTAAAGGTTTTCCGAAAACTGAACAGAAAACCGGACGTTACGCTTATCGACGGCAACGGAATCGCTCATCCCCGGAAGATGGGTCTTGCATCCCATGTGGGAGTTGTCCTTGATATCAGCACGATTGGATGCGCTAAAAATTCTTTTTATCCCTTCCGGTCTCCAGGAGTGGAAAGGGGAGAATACTCGAAGCTCGAAAATACAGATCACGAGAAGGTCGGATATTGCTTGCGCACACGTACAGGAGTCAAGCCTGTTTTTGTGTCTCCAGGCCATAAAATCGACTTTTTGGTTTCACGCAAGCTTGTGCTCGAATATTCCAAGTACAGGATACCCGAGCCCCTTCGTATGGCTCACCATCTTGCCTCACAGCTTTTTCTTGGGGAGTAAAAGGGGCTTACGTCTTTAAGAAACGTGCGAGCGAAGTGAGGCTTCCCAGAAAACCGATAATGCCTCCCTCTGCTACGATAGTAATGGACTGGGCAAGAGAAAGATAACGGAAATTGATCAGCTCGTTCAGAACTCCGAGCCTAGACCCCAAGTAAATCGGGATCGAATTTATCAAAAGGAGAAGGAGGAAGAGAGAGACGAGCCCCCCGATAATGCCCAGTGTGATCCCTTCAAGAAGGAACGGCACTCTGATAAATGTGTTCGTCGCTCCCACGAGCCGAAGAATTTCGATCTCATCCTTTCTTGCGAAGACGTTCAATTTGATCACATTGGAAATGATGAAAAAGGACGCAAGAACCAGTATACCTCCAAGAAAAAAACCGACCGCTTTAGCTAATCTCGAAAATGAATTCACGCGGTCGACCCATTCCTGATTGAATTGCACATCCTCGACACCGGGCATACTCTTGATCCGGGTGATGAGTCCCGATGCCTCCCTGAAAGTGATGGTTTTTTCTCTGAATGTGGTTTCGATGGATGGGGGGAATGGATTGATTTTGATATTATCAATGATCCCTTCGAGTTCGGGAAACTTTTCTCTGAATTTATCCACGGCCTGTTCCGCACTTACGAATCTCGCTTCTAAAACAAGCGGAGAATGCTCCAATTCCTGTTCTATGGCGTTTTGTTGCTCTTCAGAGATGTCTTTGTCCAGGAAAAAAACAGCGGCCATGTTGTTGGAGATCTGTTCTGCAACATGTTCGAGATTGTTTGCGAGTGCCAGGAAAACACCCACTGTGAGGAAGGTCAGGCATATGATCGTGATCGAGAAAAAATTGCGCACTCTATACTGCCAGATGTTGTTTGATGTCTCTGTCAGGAAATACTTCAGCTTTTGGAAAATTAGAGTGTTTCCTTTCTGAGCAATTTTCCCCTGTACAGGAAGAGGATTTTTTGACCGAAATTCCGGATGAGCTCTCTGTCATGAGTACAGATGAGAACCGTTGCCCCTTTTTTATTGATTTCCTTGAACAAGCTCATGATCTCGAAAGCCAATTCCGTATCGAGATTACCCGTCGGCTCATCCGCCAGGATGATCTTGGGGCTGTTAACGACTGCCCTTGCAATCGCTACACGCTGCTGTTCTCCATAAGAGAGATGTGCCGGATATTCCCACATTTTATTGTGGAGATTGACCATGCGCAGGGCATTGAAGACTCGCCTGCGGACTTCTTTTCTGGGAATCCCTAGAACTTGGAGGACGACTGCCACGTTCTCGAACACCTTCTTATGAAAAACCAGGCGAAAATCTTGGAACACAATGCCCATGTGTCGCCGCAGTTTATAGATCTTATGGTCGGAGATTTTGAGGATGTTTCTGTTGTCGATAACGATCTGTCCCTCAGTAGGAAAGATCTGGCGGTAAATGATCTTGAGTAATGTGGTCTTCCCAGACCCGCTCGGGCCCGTGATGAAACAGAAATCTCCCCTGTCTATACTGAATGTGATATCCGATAGAGCCCATTGCGCTTTTTGGTATTGCTTCCAGATGTGGTAGAGCTCGATCATATCAGACTATTCGATCCGTTCAACCTGTTCAAACCGCCTTTCTGTCCTTTGAAGAGACACAGCCGGCCAGTAAATGAACGGAATGGATAAAAATTATAACACAACGATTTTTCCTTTCAAAGGAGACGAAACAGGCTAGATGAAAAGGTACATAAACCAGCCGAAAATGATGGCTCCGATGACCATGATGACAAACAGGGAGAGGCCGTATTTGATCTGGGCCTTTCTTTCGTCTCTTCTGATGAGGGCTAGAACGACACAGACCAGGAATGCGTATAAGACCATGGAGAGGATGTGGCTTTTAAGTATCATTTCTTTTTTCCCGAAGCGATGTCAAAAGCATCCAAAGCAACGAGGTAATTCAGAAGTCCTGCGCCCGCGATATAAGCCGTCCCGAATTCGAATGTTACGGCCTTGATGTTTCCGAGACCGATGGGAAAGACCTTAGACAGCGCATAGAGAGCCCCGACCCCGATGTCAGAGAAAAAGGCGAGAATGGTCAGAGGATTTTCTGTTTGGAATGCGTATATCTTTCCCCCTATAAGAAGACCGAGAATAGCCATAGTAGATATGCAAATAAAAAAGACTAAACCGCGAGTGAATTTTTTCAGAAAGATATGGCCCAGACCCGGGAGGAACCAGCCCAAGATAAGACTGAGAACGGCTCTTGTTTTCATTGGAAGAAAAATAATAATCGAATACGCTGGAAAATGCAAGGCGAAGTCATTATAATAGTTGTCCGCTTAACTTTATGGTTAAAATCAGATAAGGGATAAAAGAGCAAGGAGAGATTATGGATGTATCCAATTTTCAAAATATACTGAAATTTGCGATTTCCAGGGAAGAAGAAGCCATCGCTTCCTATAAAATAATGGGCGAAATGATCCAATCCCCTGGTTTGAAAGAGCTCTTGCTCGAGCTCCAGGAGGAGGAAAAAAAACATAAGAGCCTCTTGGAAGGCATCACAGATCAAAAGATCGCACGATTTGAGATTAAAAAAGTCCCTGATCTAAAAATCAGCGATTATTTAACAGAAGAAACTCCAGCCGAGGGGATGACCTTCCAGGATCTTCTGATATTTGCAGCCAAAAAGGAACAGGAGGCCGTTGATCTCTACTCGAATCTTGAAGAAAATGCTGAGGATGATGAGCTGAAAAAGCTTTTTCAGTTTCTCGCTCAACAGGAAAAAGCACACAAATTAAAACTGGAAAAGGAGTATGAGGAACACGTTCTCGAAGAAGATTGATCGGTCCGACAAAATCGGAAATATTAAGAAAGGAGAATCACGATGGAAAAATGGGAATGTACGGCGTGCGGTTTTATTTATGATCCCGAAAATGGCGATCCAGACAATGGGATAGCCCCGGGAACAGCCTTTGAGGATCTGCCCGATGACTGGGTTTGTCCGCAGTGTGGTGTGGGCAAAGAGTTTTTTCAAAAAATGGCATAAGCTGTCCGAGAGACACGGAACGTATGCGAGTTATTGTTATTGGGAATGGTATAGCAGGGGTTATCTTTGCGAAAACTCTGAGGGAACTCGATCAAAATGTGGAAATCGATGTGTATGCTCGAGAGAAATACCATTATTATCCCCGTCCGAATCTGATCGATTTTCTCGCCGAACGGATCCCTTTCGAGAGGCTATTCGCTTTTACCGAAGAGTGGTACACGGATAAAAATATCCAAATTCACCTCTCCCAACCCGTAAAGAAGATCCTCCCAGGCTCTCAAGAGATCGAATTGGATCAGGGACACATGGAGGGCTATGACAAGCTTGTCTTGGCGAATGGATCTTTTTCTTTTGTTCCCCCTTTCCAAGGAAAGGATAAAAACGGGATTTTTACTCTCTGGAGCTTGGATGATGCTTACAGGATCTTGGAGTATCTGGCCAATCATCCGAATGTTGTGGTGATTGGCGGGGGATTGTTGGGGCTCGAGATCGCTCGAGCTCTTAATACAAGGGGAGCGGAGGTCGGAGTGGTCGAATTCTTTGACCGGTTGTTGCCCCGGCAACTGGATCAGAAAGGGGCATCCATTCTGCAAAACCATATCGAGAGGATGGGGATCAAGGTGAGAGTGGGTACGGCCACCGAAGAGTTCCTGGGACGGGACAAAGTCAGTGGATTGAGATTCAAGGGGGGGGATAAGTGGGAAGCGGACATGGCTCTGATCGCCGCAGGAGCGAGACCGAATGTATCGTTAGCTCAGGAAGCCGGATTAGAGGTGGATCGAGGATTGGTCGTCAATGAGTATCTTCAAACGAGCGATCCATCGATATTTGGTGTGGGCGATGTCGCCCAACACAAAGGCAGAGTGTATGGAATCATACCCGCGTCCTTCGACCAGGCGCGGCAAGCCGCTCACAATGTCTTGGACGAGAAGAAAAAATACTTGGGCACGATCCCATCGAATACGCTCAAAGTTATGGGTGTCCATCTCACCTCCATAGGTGTCGTGAATCCAGAGGGCAATGACCACGAAGAGCTCAGAAAAGAGATTAGAGAAGAGGGGATTTATAAAAAGATCGTCCTCAAGGAAGGGGTGATCGTCGGCGCGATCTGGATGGGCACCAAAGAGGGAGTGAATGACATCACGCGTCTCATCACACAAAAGACCGATGTGAGTGAGTGGAAAGAAGCTCTGTTGGAAGAGCCATTCGACTTTTCAGTGCTATGAAAAAACTCGTGCCTTTTGTCCTCTTATTTTTCAGCGCACTTATTCTCTCCGGGCAGACTGATCAACTCAGGATCAACGGATATTTATCGGTGGATTACCTGGATGGCCAGAACGAAAGCGACTATCCCTTTGGAGCCTTGCAGAATCCGAAGCTGGGGCTCATCTTTTCAGGTTTTCTTGCTGCCAAGGTGGATTATGTTGCCGAGGTTGTGCTCCGACAGGATGATCGAGTGGATTTGAATCAAATCCTGTTAGGATTCTCTATTTCCGATGCGTTCAATTTTAACTTGGGTCTCTATCTAGTGCCCTTCGGCAGATACAATGAGAACAGCCGCGCCCATCAGACGTTCCTCGTAGAGCCGCCGATGAATGTAAAGTACTTTTACCCGAATATGTGGCGGGATATCGGGATTCAGGTGTCCGGAACGATTGCTGGGTTGCTCTATTCCGCCTACGTGGGGAACGGTCTGGCAGAGAATGGCTGGCTCTCCGAGGGGCAACAGTTTAAAGATAACAACAGAGACAAAGGTTTTGGAGGAAGAGTGGCGTGGAATATCGACCAGAAGTTCGAAGCGGGGTACTCCTATTACAGGGGAAGATATGACGATAACAACAGCCGGTACCTGGTCCTTCAAAATTTTGATCTTTCCTTTGTCAGCCAGAACTATCAGTTGATGGGTGAGTATGTTCGGGCGGACACCGAGAATCCCACAGGTTATGAAGACGGTTCGGGAAATGGATATTTTGCCCTTCTGACCTTCAACATTCAGGGCATCTGGCCGGTGGCGAGCTATCAGCATTATGAGTTCAGGGATACTTTTCACGGAGAAGGGTTTTATAATCTGGTGCTTCCTGGTTTTGGGATAGATGAGGAGAGAGAGCGCTGGACCTTGGGTTTGGTTTACGTCCTCTCCCAGTCAGCGTTTTTCAAGCTCGAATATCAGTTTAACAGAGAGACGGGTATCGCAAAGAAAAACGATATGCTCCTGCTCCAGGTCGCTGTGAGCTTTTGAGCTTGTGAAACCGTTTGACTTCTGCTAAAATTCAGTTTTCACAGGATTTTCCTTATAAATTTAAAATACCTTTTTGAGGGATATTTATGGCGAATTGTGTTGTTCTTGGCATGCAGTGGGGCGACGAAGGCAAGGGGAAAATCGTTGACCTTTTCACCCCGTCTTTTGATGTTGTTGCCCGATCGCAGGGAGGGCATAACGCCGGGCATACCGTTTATGTGAACGGCCAAAAAATTATCCTCCATCTCATCCCATCGGGAATCCTCCATCCGGATAAACTCTGCTTGATCGGGAATGGCGTGGTCTTCGATCCGAGGGCATTCCTGAAAGAGATCGCCGAGTTGCGGAAGATAGGTATAGAGGTGGGCGAAAACATC
The DNA here is from genome assembly GCA_050115915.1 of Candidatus Aminicenantota bacterium. Taxonomy (GTDB): domain Bacteria; phylum Acidobacteriota; class Aminicenantia; order Aminicenantales; family Aminicenantaceae; genus WTAW01. The sequence continues at coordinate 26,223 of JASFPP010000018.1, read as the reverse complement.
GTAATCTCCAAGAATGCCCATCTGATTCTGCCCTATCATTCTGCCTGGGAGAAAGTTTGTGAAGAGAGGATGGGCAGTCAAAAGATCGGTACAACAATGCGGGGGATCGGTCCCGCTTATGTGGATAAGATGGCCCGGTGTGGCATAAGAGTCGGCGACCTGCTTAATGCGTCGGTTCTCAAAGATAAAGTCGCAATGAACGTCGCGGAGAAGAATGTTTTTTTGACGCATTATGGAGCCCCTCAAATCGATGCGGGGAAAACGTATAATGAGTATATGGAGTATGCTGCAGAGATCGGGACGTACATCAAAGATGTTTCCTGTGTTCTCGATGAGAGGTTGAAGGCCGGCCAATCCGTGCTTTTTGAGGGAGCTCAGGGGGCACTCCTGGATGTGGACCACGGAACATATCCTTTTGTGACCACATCGAATTCTACCGTAGGAGGGGTGTGTACAGGCTTAGGGATCAGCCCAGACAAGATCGATGCTGTCATAGGTATAGCCAAAGCTTATACGACCCGTGTGGGAGGAGGAGCCTTTCCCACAGAAATCCATGGAGAGTGGGGCGAGTACATTAGGGAGAGAGGAAAGGAATTTGGGGCCACGACGGGCCGTCCTCGAAGGTGCGGCTGGTTTGATGCCGTGGCCATTTCCTACGCTTGTCGATTGAACGGGCTTTCTACCCTGACCCTAACAAAATCGGATGTGCTCGACGGAGTTGAAGAGATCCAGATCTGCGTGGGTTATAAATACAAAGGCACCGTTATGAAAAATTTCCCCACAGATAGCTGGATTCTCGATAAGGTGGAACCCGTTTATGAAACCCATAAAGGATGGAGCGCTTCTGTAACTCAGGAGACGGAGTTCGCAAAACTCCCCCAGGAATTCAGGGATTATGTCTCGCGCATCGAAGATCTTGTGGAGACACAAGTATCCATAGTGTCGACGGGTGTGGAACGGCACGAAACGATTTTTCGCGACAGCAAGCTCGAAGGGATTCTTGATCTGGATAAGGTCAAGGCCGCAATCGCATGATCCGTTATGACATTTTGAGGTAGGATCAGAGGAGACATTTTCGCTCCTGCTCAATCTTAGGCATCGCCACGTTTCCATTGAAGTCTGTGAAGGATATTTTTTCCATGTATACTCTGGCGTCTTCGGGTCTTGTCATGTCTCCAATTCGATTGCTTTTGAGCCCCGTCTCTGAAGTGCCGCACCTCTCTGTTTTTCCCGCGTCCCCTATCAGGGAATGCCATTGATCTTGTAACCAGAATCATGGACAAAATGCTATAAATATGATAGGTTATATAAAGTCTTGACTCCGAGAGATTAGGATGCTAAATATATTTTTTATCGAGTGCGTAAATCTTATTTTCAAGGGAGGTTAGAAATGCCAGTAAAAAAAGCGACGAAGAAAATAACAGCCAAAAAACCCGCGAAAGCAGCAGCCAAAAAAATAACAGCCGCGAAGAAATCCACACGAACTGCCGGAGCGAAAAAGACAACAGCAAAAAAAGGAGCAAAAACGACAACGGCGAAACGAACAGCCAAAACGACTCCAAAAAAGAAAACTCCGGCAAAAGCCCGAAAGGACCTAAGATATGAATGCAATGTCTGCGGCTTTCGTTTAATCGTCGATGAGTTCTGTGGATGTGTGGAAGAGCATATCATTCTCTGTTGCAATAAACCTATGAAGACGAAAAGAACAAGAGCCACAGCCTGAGAGATTGCGCATTAAATAAGCCGCAAGAAATTTGGTCCGAGTGGCGCTGGGCGCGTCAATGGGAATCAACTGAATTTTAGAGGTCTCCTTTTCCAGAGCTTGGTGTTTTTGGAGTCATTCCTTCGATTTCTGATTTTTCTGGAATTGGATGAGTAAATGGTATACTATTTCGGCAGGTTTTCTGGAGCCTCATTTTAAAAGCAATGATTAAAGATATCCAAATCATGATAGCAGGCCATGCGGGGGATGGAGTGCTATTTACCGGGAATGTGCTGGGTAAGATCCTGAAAAGACAGGGATGGGAGGTCGTCACTTACAGGGATTTTCCCTCCAATATCAGGGGGGAAGCCACAAACTACACGATCCGGGCAAGCCTGAATAAAATCTACAGCCGGGGCGATTACATTGATGTGCTCATGGCCTTCGATTGCGACTCTATCCTCCGGCACATCAACTCCATTGCGGAAAATGGCGTCGTCCTCTGCGAGGGTGGCATCGCAGAAAGTCTCCGGCTTTCCCCGAAAAGAGGCCGTACGTTTCACAAATTCCCTATGAGAGAGCTTGCTCGAAAGAACTTCAGAAGTGAAATCTTCAAAAACACGATACTCCTGGGAGGGCTGTGCTACATTCTCGACCTGGACCTCAAGATCGTCGAAAAAGTGTTATCAGAAGTTTTTCTCGAGAGAAAAGGCAGTGAGGTTGTCGATAAGAACATAGGGGCCCTGAAGCTTGGGTGCGAGGAAGCCAAGAAGATCATCAAGGAGCGGCAAAGACACACTCTAGTTAAGAACCCCGATAAGAACCGGCTTTTTATTTCCGGAGATGAGGCCACCGCTTTGGGGGCTCTTGCAGCCGGATGCCGTTTCTTTGCCGCATACCCTATCTGTCCAGCCACAGAGATCTGGCAGTGGCTTCTCCATCACTTCCCTGATTTTAATGGTTTGGTCATACAAACGGAGGACGAGATCGCAGCCATAAACATGGCCTTGGGAGCAGCCTACTCGGGCGTGCGGGCGATGACCTCGACTTCAGGCCCCGGAGCTTCTTTGATGATGGAAGGCTTCAGTCTGGCAGGGATGGCCGAGATCCCTATCGTAGTGGCGCACGTGCAGCGGGCCGGTCCAAGCACGGGATTACCCACACGGCCTGAGCAATCTGACTTGAATCAGTGGGTGTTCGGTGCGCATGGAGATTTCCCACGAATTGTCCTCTCGCCCGGGACCATCGAGGAATGTTTTTATTTTATGGCTCACGCGTTTAACCTTGCAGAGAAATATCAGTGTCCTGTGATCTTACTCACAGAACAGAATTATGGACAGAATTTCTATACTGTGGAAAAGTTCGACTTATCCCGAGTCGCCATAGACAGGGGGTTACTCCTCTCACAGGAAGAGCTTCTCAACATTGAGGATTACAAAAGGTATGTCCTTACCGAAAGCGGCTTGTCGCCACGAGCTATCCCCTCTATGGCGAATGGGATACACATGGTGGAGGGGAATGAACACGACGAAAAAGGCTATCGCGACGAAGATGAGGAGGTCCGCATCCAAATGATGGACAAACGGATGAAGAAGCTGAATGTCGCTCTCGATGATGTGATCCCACCCTTATTTTGGGGAAAGAAACATGCGGATATCGGGATCATCGGATTCGGGTCCACAGTCTGTCCGATAAGGGAGGCCATGGATCAACTGGAGGAAAAAGGGATTTCGACCAAATATCTGCAGGTGCGGACTCTCTGGCCATTCTCTAAGGGTGAGGTTGAAGAGTTTATGAGTAGCTGTAGCGCTGTGTTTGTCGTCGAAAACAATTATTCCGGACAGTTAAGCCAGTTGATACAGGGACAGGGTGTCGAATGCTCTCGTGTCCATAACATCACTAAATATTCCGGCCATACCTTCAAGCCTGTCGAGATTGCAGAAAGCATCAGAGGAGTTTTGGGGAATTGAAGGAAGACAGCTATCATCTCCATGATCCCACGTGGTGCAGGGGCTGCGGTATCTTTGGCCTCTTCGCCGCCTTGAAAAAAGCGGTGGCATCTCTCCAAATTCCGCCCGAGAGGATGGTGGTTGTGACGGGCATCGGATGCCATGGGCGGCTCAACAATTATTTCAACGCTTATGGATTCCATGGGCTTCACGGAAGAGCCCTTCCCGTAGCTGCAGGTGTCAAGCTTGCGAATTCAAACTTGACAGTACTGGCTGTGAGCGGGGACGGAGATGCTTATTCCATCGGCATGGGCCATTTCATCCATGCCAATCGAAGAAATATCAATATGACCTGCATCGTTGTGGATAATCGTGTATACGGACTGACACAGGGTCAGACCTCTCCCACGAGCCAAAAAGGATTTGTGTCGGTATCCTCGCCCTTCGGTTCCAAGGAAACTCCAGTGGATGGAACTCGCCTTGCGCTCGTCGCGGGCGGCACATTCATAGCCCGCGGATTCTCTGGAGATCCCAAACATCTGATGGCATTGATCATAGAAGGAATGACGCACAACGGATTTTCTTTGATCGAAGTGCTGAGTCCCTGTGTCACTTACAACAAGATCAACACCAACAAGTGGTTCAAGGAGAATATCCTCAATCTCGATAACGATAAAAGCTACAGGGCTGAAGACAAAAAAGCTGCCTTGGAAGCGCTTTCCGAACGAAAGAGAATACCCATAGGGCTGCTCTATCGCGAAGATCGACCGTCTTTTGACGATATGAGTTTGCCCTCGGAAACACCGCTTGCTATGACTCCGCTGGATGTTGATGAAAAAAAACTCGATGCTATAATGAAAGAGTTTGAATGATCAAAACAGAGATGATCGCTAGTGAGTTTTAATAACGATTTAAATAAAGGAGAATTCGATGAAAGAATTAGTCGAGAAGGCATTAGATAAAATCCGCCCTGCTCTTATGGCAGACGGAGGGAATGTGGAACTCGTGGATGTTGAGGACGGGGTGGTAAAAGTGAGGCTCATGGGCGCCTGCGGAGGCTGTCCGATGTCCCAGATGACTCTTAAGATGGGGATCGAACGCCTGTTGAAGCAGGAGATCCCTGAAATCAAAGAAGTTGTATCCGTGTGATCGGGAATGTGAGGGGGCGATGAGACGCGTATATTTCGATCATATTGCCTCGACTCCTGTGCATCCCCAGGTCAGGGAGGCCATGCTTCCCTACCTCGATGAGTTCTACGGCAATCCGCAGAGTTTGCATTCCTTCGGTCAAGAGACCGCAAGCGCCATTGAATCTGCCCGAGAAAAGGTGGCAGGCCTTATCGAGGCGGATGCAGGGGAGGTTTTTTTCACCTCAAGCGGGACGGAATCCAATAACTTCGCAATCAAGGGATTGGCCCTCGCTCAAAGGGCCAAGGGAAATCACATCGTTGTCTCCGCCGTAGAACATCAATCGGTCTTGCACTCTTTGAAGAGCCTGGAAAAATCCGGTTTCACGGCCACTGAAGTCCCTGTGGACCAGTTCGGGTGCGTAGATCCCGGAGATGTTGCAAAGGCCATAACTCCAGAGACAACCCTCGTTTCCGTGATGCTTGCCAACGGCGAAGTGGGAACGATCGAGCCCGTTCGAGAGATTGTCGAGGTCTGTCAAGAGCGAGGCGTTTTGTGTCATACGGATGCCGTAGATGCCGTAGGGAATATGCATGTCAGCGTAAAAAGTCTGGGTGTCGATGCCCTTAGCCTTGCCGGGAATCAGTTCTATGGACCAACGGGCGTTGGCGCTCTTTTCTTGAAAAAAGGAACGCGCGCCCTTCCCCAGATCGATGGCGGTATCCAGGAAAGCGGCAAGCGTGCGGGTTCGGAAAACATCGCCGGCATAGTGGGATTGGGCGAAGCTGCAGCAATAGCTCAAAAAGAAATGGATGTATGGGCCGATCATGTCAGACCCCTGAGAGATAAAATCATAGAGCGCATGGAGCAGGAAGTGGGACATGTGATTCTCACGGGCCACCCCACAAACAGGCTCCCTCATCACGCGAGCTTTTGTGTCAAATTCATTGAAGGTGAAGCCATGCTTCTGAACCTGGATATGAAAGGTATTGCCGCAGCGAGTGGGTCTGCTTGTACGTCCCGCGCTCTGAAGGCCTCTCATGTCCTTCTTGCCATGGGACTGGACCACGCCACTGCGCAAGGTTCTTTGGTCTTCAGCTTGGTGGAAAAGAACACGGCCGAAGATATTGACTATCTTTTTGAAGTTTTCCCAGAAATTATAGAAAGGTTGAGACGGATGTCTCCCCTTTATCCCAATAAAGAAGAGGAGTGATAATATGATTTACAGCGAAAAAGTGATGGATCACTTCCAGAATCCCCGGAATGTAGGGACCATTAAAAACGCCGATGGAGTCGGAAAAGTCGGAAATCCTGTCTGTGGCGACATGATGGAATTTTATATCAAGGTCAAAGACAATCGTATCGATGATGTCAAGTTCAAAACTTTCGGTTGTGGCGCAGCGATTGCTGTCTCCAGCATGGTCAGTGAAATGGCCCATGGCAAAACTCTGGAGGAAGCCATGGCCATCACCAACGATGATGTCGCTGAAGAGTTGGATGGGTTGCCGAAGAATAAACTTCACTGTTCGAATTTGGGAGCTGATGCGCTGCACAAGGCTATAGAGGATTACAGAGAAAAAAAGCGTTCGCAAAAAAAAGAACCTCATAAAGCAGATGAAAAAAAGGATCAGGAAAAATGTTCCTGTCCGTACTGTGAAGGTCCTATCGAAGGTCTTGAAGAAGTCTGCACGAGCTGTCATGTGGAGCTCGAAAGATGTGACGAATGCGGCAAAGTGTTGAGAAAAGAGGCTGAAGAGTGCCCTCATTGTGGGGCCACAAAGGTCAGAGTTTAGGTTTTTTGGGAGCGAGTGTTTATGCGTGCCGATGAAACCCTGGATTGTTATGGTTTGCTCTGTCCCATGCCCATAATTCAAACGGCCAAAAAGATCAAAGAACTCGAAATTGGCCAGATTCTTGAAGTGGTGTCCACGGATGAAGGCATCAAGGAAGATATGCCTGCTTGGTGTCGCCAGACGGGACAGGAATATTTAGGACTGGAAGAGGATGGAGATATTTATAAAGCCTACATAAAAAAGATTAAAGACTGAAGTATTCATGTAAGTGGGCCGATGCCTCGACTTTTGTTAATGATTGGGGAGAGTTGGCATCGGCTCGTGAATAATTCAGTGTATTCGGCATGAAAGGTAAAAAAAGTGGAGAAAAGAGAGATCGTAGAGGAAATCCGGCGATTAAAGGCCGAGAGAAACGCGGTTATTATTGCCCATAATTATCAAATACCGGATGTGCAGGACATTGCGGATTTTCTCGGCGATTCCCTGCAGTTGAGCCGCGAAGCAGCAAAGCTCGACTATGATGTCATTGTCTTTTGCGGTGTCCATTTTATGGCCGAGACCGCAGCGATCCTGGCGCCATCGAAAACAGTCCTCATCCCGGATGAGGGGGCGGGTTGTCCCATGGCGGACATGATCACTGCCGAGGAGTTGAGACAGTGGAAAACGGAGTACCCAGGAACAAAAGTTGTGTGCTATGTCAATACAACTGCAGAGGTCAAAGCCGAGTGTGATATCTGTTGTACGTCAGCCAACGTTTTGAAAGTGGTTGATTCCCTTGCTGACGATACGATCCTCTTTGCACCGGACAAGAATCTTGCCGCTTATGCCGCTCGTTTTTCAGATAAAAAAATCATTCCCTGGGATGGATACTGTTATGTGCACCACAATTTTCGAGCCAGGCATGTCCAGGAACAAAAGGCACTCTACCCAAAGGCAGAGGTCTGGGTGCATCCTGAGTGCCGTCCCGAAGTCATAGACTTGGCCGACAAAGTCTTATCCACAGGACAAATGGCCAAGGAAACTCAAGTCACGGATATCAAGGAGGTGATCCTCGGGACAGAAGAGGGGATCATCCATCGGCTCAATAAGCTCAATCCAGAGATCCGCTTTGTGCCGCTAAAAAAAGATGCGATCTGTTCGAACATGAAAAAGATCGATCTACCCAAAGTACTGCGCGCTCTCAAGGAAATAAGGGTTAGGGTCGATGTCCCCGATGACGTAAGACGAAGGGCGAAGCTTGCCATCGAAAAAATGATAGAGATCGTTTAGTGAAGGTGGAATGAAACACGCATGGCGGGTGGGTAAGATCGCTGGAATCGAGATCCGTATCGACTCCAGCTGGTTCGTAATCCTGATCCTTTTCACCTGGTACTTGGCGTCATCCTATTTCCCTGAGCGGTTTCCCGACTGGCCCTCGCTCCAGCACTGGCTGATCGGATTTGTGACAAGCCTGTTGTTGTTTACTTCTGTGCTGGTCCACGAGCTGTCTCACTCACTTGTGGCCATTGCCCAGGGCGAGAAGGTCAAAAGCATCACTCTTTTTATCCTGGGGGGTGTGGCACAGATCAGCGAAGAGCCCAAACAGCCTTTAAAAGAGTTCTTTATGGCTTTAGTTGGACCCATGGCAAGTTTTGCTATAGGTTTTATGGCGCTCTTTATCTCCTTTTTTCTGGATGGAGTGAGTGAAACCATCGGGTCTATTGCTTTTTATTTAGGCCTAATGAACATTATTCTGGCTGTATTCAACCTCCTTCCGGGTTTTCCCATGGATGGGGGGAGAGTTCTGCGGTCTGTAATCTGGCAAGTGACCGGAGACCTGAGAAAGGCGACAAAGATCGCATCACGGATTGGGCAGGGTTTTGCTTTTTTCTTGATCTTTGCCGGAATTCTTCAAATTCTTTGGGTAGGCCTTTCCGGTTTTTGGCTTGTCTTTGTTGGCTGGTTTCTCCACAGCGCTGCGGTGCGAGGATACCAGCAGGTCATGGTTGAATCCGTGCTCAAGGGTATTAGCGCCGAGGAATTGATGACGCGGGAATTCCCTACAGTTCCCAGCACTCTAATCGTTCAGGACCTGGTCGATGTCTACATACTTCGACAGAAAGAACGCGTGTTCCTTGTCCAGGATGCAGGTGTTCTTAAGGGGATTGTCTGTCTGGAGGATGTAAAAGCGATTGCTCTCGAGGATAGGGAAAAAACGACCGTGGCTGAAATCATGACACCCAGAGATAAACTGGAAGCGGTTGCCCTCGATTCCGATGGCGGCGACATACTGAAAAGCCTGACTTCCAAGGATATCCATCAGGTCCCTGTCATGGATGGAGACAGGGTGGTGGGGATCATCTGCCGGGCGGATATACTCCGTTTCATTCAGTTGCGCAAAGACTTGGGTGTCTAGAGAGGAGCCGTGTCGAAAAATTCCTGCTTGAAAGGTCAATAAATGGAAGAAGCAAAAGAACGTATCAGCGCAATCATCCGGATTTTGCATCAGACATATCCCCAGAGTCACACAGCTCTTACGTTCCGGAACCCTCTGCAGATCCTTGTGGCGACGATCCTCTCTGCCCAATGTACGGATGAGAGAGTTAACCAGATCACACCTGGACTCTTCCAGAAGTATCAAAACGCAAAGGATTTTGCGCGAGCGAACCAATTGGAATTGGAGGAGGCAATCCGTTCCACTGGGTTTTTCAGGAATAAGGCTAAAAATATCATCGGAGCTTCTCAAAAGATCGTCGAAGATTTTTCTGGAAAAGTTCCCGATAACATGGCAGATCTTATCACTCTCCCTGGTGTCGCAAGAAAAACAGCCAACATTGTGCTGTCCAGTGGATATAAAAAATCCGAAGGGATCGCCGTGGACACACACGTCAAAAGACTTTCGGGACGGCTGGGACTGAGCCGTGAAAAAGATCCTGATAAGATCGAACAGGACCTTATGAAGATCGTCCCTAGAGAGGAATGGATCGATTTCAACTACATGCTCGTCGATCATGGCCGGCGGGTCTGTCAGGCCCGTAAGCCCCGGTGTCCGGAATGCGCTCTGGGGCATCTCTGTCCCTCCTTCGAATCTTCCTCCCTTGGCTAATCCCAAAAAATTCCTCGAAACAAAAGTGTTTTGTTTAGATATAAAAGGCTAGCCATATAAGAGAGATAAACGTTTGCTGTCGAGGAATTCGGATGGCTATCATTAGAGGCCATTTTCTGGTAAATTGGTCTGTGAGCGAACTTTTTGGATGGGAGGGCCGATGAATATTTTTTGCCATCATTTCGGGATTTTGGCGAGGAATCCCGAAAAGCTCAAAGACTTCTATATCAAGGACTTAGGATTTGAGGAAGAGGAGACACGCCTTCTTCCGGCCGATCTTGTCAATCAGATTTTCGGTATTCCTTCGCCCTGTACTCTCACAAAGCTCAAGTTCGGTTCTTTAGTCCTCGAGATCTTTTTCCTCACCGAACGACAAACAGAGGAAAGGGAGCCTGTTACTTCCGGATACAACCATTGGGGCATGGGAGTCGAAGACAAAGAACAATTCGTTCGTGACCTCAAACGCAAACATATCCCCCTCATAGAGGTCGAACGTTCGGGCCGTATGATCTATTTTGTCAAAGACCCAGAGGAAAACCTGATCGAGATCTATGGGGTGAGAGGATAAGCCAATGCTCAAGGAAGCCATGCTTTACCACTCCATGGATGAGCAGAAGTGTGTTTGCGACCTCTGCAGCCACCGCTGTGAGCTTGTTCCGGATAAGTATGGCGTCTGCGGCGTGCGGCAGAACAGGGAGGGCAAAATCGTTACGCATGTTTATGGAGAGGTGATCGCTGCCCATGTGGATCCCATAGAGAAAAAGCCGCTCTATCATTATCTGCCCGGCTCCACCGCCTTTTCTGTCGCGACGATCGGATGCAATTTTAAGTGCCCCTTTTGCCAGAACTGGCAGATCTCACAGCAATCGAAACGCAGAGAAAATGCAGGTACTTGTGAGTCCTTCTCGCCCGAAGAGATTGTGAAGGCAGCGAAAAATCAAGGGTGTCAGAGTATCTCTTACACCTATACCGAGCCTACCATCTACTTCGAGTTCGCGTATGACACGGCCGCACTCGCTAAAAAAGAGGGGCTTGGGAACTCGTTTGTGACCAACGGATACATGACGCCTGAGGCCCTGGAGGCCATAAATCCCAATCTCGATGCCTGTAATGTCGACCTCAAGTCTTTCCGTGAAGAATTCTACCAAAAGATGTGCAAGGCGCATCTGGAACCTGTTCTGAAATCCATCCGATTGATGAATACTCTCGGAATCTGGGTCGAGGTCACCACCCTTATCATCCCCGGCCAGAATGATTCGGACGAAGAATTGGCAGAGATCGCACGGTTCATTGTGGATGTAGACCCGGACATCCCCTGGCATATCAGCCGGTTCCACCCGGATTACAACTTTACGGAGACACCGGCCACACCTGTTGAAACTCTGCGCAAAGCCTTTTCTATCGGAAAACATGAGGGCCTGCGTTATATCTATATCGGCAATGTCTGGGGGGAGTCCGAGGACACACGTTGTCCCCGTTGTGGGACATCTCTTATCCAAAGGTCAGGATTCACCATCCAAAAGAATAAGCTCGTGGAAGAGAAATGCTCCTCTTGTGGGTATCCTATCGCGGGGGTATTCTAGTGTCCCAGGACAATCAAAAAGAATACCGGTTCTTAGAGCACACCGCCGATGCCAAATTCCAGGCTTTCGGGCAAAGCCTGGAGGAGGCCTTTACGAATGCAGCTTATGCTATGGTGTCTCTCATGTGGGACAGGGAAAAGATAGAGAGAAAGGTTCGATTACCGATTAAACTCGAAGGACGCGACCTCGAACAGCTACTCGTGAATTTTTTGGAAGAAATCCTGTATCTGCTGGATTCCCGCATGTTTTTCCTCCACGGTGTGGAGGGGATCAAGATCCGAAGGGATAGGAATCTGTATAAACTCGAGGGTCTTTTTATCGGCGATGACTCGGCAGGGCAATATGAACCTTTCGGGGACGTCAAGGCCATAACCTACGATGAGATGGAGATCCATTCGAACGATCTCTTCATCGTGCAGGTTGTGGTGGATGTATGAGGGGGGAGGCATGGACTTAGAAAGGATCGACGCAAACACATACAAAATCTTAAAACACGGGGACATGAAAGTTCCCACAGTGATCTATACCTCATCCAAACTATTAGAAAACATCAAGCGCGACCGGACACTCGAGCAAGCACAAAATGTCGCCTGCTTGCCCGGGATCCAGAAAATGGCCTATGTCATGCCTGATGGTCACCAGGGCTATGGTTTTCCCATAGGAGGAGTGGCTGCCTTTGACCTCGATAACGGGATCATTTCTCCCGGTGGCGTGGGGTATGATATCAACTGTGGTGTCAGGCTTTTGAAAACGGATTTTATGGAAAAGGATGTGGAGTCAAGGAGGACGGAGCTTCTTCGTCAGATCTTTCACTCTGTGCCAGCTGGCGTGGGGAAGGGGGGAATACTCCAGGTCAGCCGGAGTGTCCTCGAAAATGTCTGTCTTAAGGGGGCTGAATGGGCTGTCGAGAGTGGCTATGGGACTCGTGTAGACCTCGAACGGACCGAGGAGTACGGCCGGATGGAAAGCGCGGATCCGGGCTATCTGTCCAAACGGGCGGTCGAGAGGGGCATCCCTCAGCTGGGTACCCTGGGGGCGGGTAATCATTTCCTGGAGATCCAAAAGGTCGACCGGATTTATGATCCTGAGGTGGCGAATACCTTCGGCATCAATACTCTGGGGCAGATCCTGGTCATGATCCACTGTGGAAGCCGGGGCCTCGGCCATCAGGTTGCCTCCGATTACATCCGGGCCATGGAAAACAAGTACAGAACCTCCAATCTTCCTGACAGGGAACTCATAAACGCACCCATCCGTTCGGAGATGGGTCAGCAGTACTATAAATCCATGAGCGCCGCGGTCAACTTCGCCTTTGCCAACCGTCAGATGATCGCTCATCGAGTTCGGGAAGTCTTCCAAAGAGTTTTAGGCAGCTCTAAGGGTATGGATCAGGTTTATGATGTCTGCCATAACGTGGCCAAATTCGAAAAGCACAAGATCGGGGATGTGACAAAAAATGTTTGTGTCCACAGGAAGGGGGCTACACGGAGTTTCGGTCCGGGCCGTCAGGAGATTCCGGAAGTTTACCGTTCTGTGGGTCAACCAGTCATAATCCCGGGGAGCATGGGGACGGCGTCTTATGTGTTAGTGGGGACCGAACAGGCTGAACAATTGAGTTTTGGTTCGACGGCTCATGGAGCCGGACGGATGATGTCCAGGCACGAGGCGCGTCGGCGGTTCCGGGGAGAACAGATCAAGCAGGACCTGGCAGGGAAGGGGATAGAACTCCAGTCCACCAGTTGGAGAGGGGTGGCCGAGGAGGCGTCCCAGGCTTACAAAGACGTCGATGAGGTCGTCAAAGTTTCCCATGAGGTGGGCATCGGAAAACTCGTTGTTCGTGTCGTCCCTGTGGGTGTGATGAAGGGCTAACCTCTCGATGCTTGGATTTTTCGCTTGGTGAGGTTGATCGTTTTTGTGATCTTGATCCCTCGGGGGCAGACTCTTGTACACTCAAAACGGCTTTCACAGGGCCAGATTCCATCGGGATAGTCGAGCTGAGGGAGACGCTCCTCGAATCCCTCATCACGGCTGTCATCGTTGAACCGAGCGGCCTGGACAACAGCGGCAGGACCCAAAAATTGGGGATTGATCTCCTGGATGACCGGACAGGCAGAATAACAGGATACACACAGAATACACTTTGTCCCTTCTTCGAATTTTTGCCTTTCTTCTGACGTTTGCCGGAACTCCTTCTCCTCGGGTTCCTTAGAGCTCATGAAATAAGGTTTGACATGCATGTAGTTTTCGAAAAATTTTTGCTGATCGACCATCAGGTCTCTCTGGATGGGTAAATTGCGTAGAGGTTCCACCCGGATAACAGCGCCTTCTTCCTGGACAACATCCTGAATAAGAGTTTTACAAGCCAGCCGTTCTTTCCCGTTGACGAGCATGGCATCAGACCCACATACGCCGTGAGCGCAGCTTTTGCGGAGCCCTAGAGTGGGATCCTGTTTGCTTTTGATTTCGAGGAGTACCGTGAGAAGCCTATCCGTCGGCTCTGCGTCGACCTCGAATTTTTGGTAATTGGGTTCTTTGTCGGATTCAGGATTGAATCGTTGGATCTCTACGCAGATCTTCATCGTTCCTCTCCCTCAATATTTCCTGGGTTTTGGTGCCCATCGGGAAATGTCGACATTTTTATACTCCAGTCTGATCTTATCCCCCTCCAGCCATGCCAGTGTATGTTTGAGCCATTTTTGGTCATTGCGTTCTGGAAAGTCCTCGCGCGCATGCGCTCCTCTGCTTTCCTGCCTGTTGAGAGCGCATGAAGCCACTATGTACGCAAGGTCCAAAAGATGACCTAACTCAAGGACCTCGAGCACTTGTGTATTAAAGCTCTTGCTAGGGTCTTTGGCTTTCACTTCGGTGTAGACCTGGCGTATTTCCTGCAGGGCTTTCTTAGCCCTTGCCATGTTTTCCCCGGTGCGGTAGATCCCCACGTCTTCCATCATCACACGCTGCATCTCCTGGCGCAAAGATTCCGGGTCCGGTCCGTTCCCCGGACGTTTGAGTTCGGCGAGTCTTGCTCGCGATGGCTCTGCGGTATCTGGGGGGATAGACCCCTGTTCAGCGTCCTTGATGTACCGGGCCATGTTTTGGCCAGCGCGGCGTCCATAGACGACGAGCTCGACGAGGCTGTTCGTTCCGAGCCGGTTTGCACCATGCACGGACACACACGCACATTCTCCGGCTGCATACAATCCTTCATAGGGGATTCCAGAGCTGTCATGGATCACCTTCCCGTCGAGGTCTGTGGGAATGCCACCCATGGCATAGTGAGCTGTGGGGTGGACTGCCATGGGCTCATCCGCCGGATCGACACCCAGGTATGTCCGGGAAAACTCGGCAATATCGGGGAGCTTGGCCTCAATTTTTTCTTTTCCCAGGTGTGTCGCGTCCAGATGGATGAAATCGTCGACCGATCCATCTCCCCTTAATCCCCTGAATTCGCGGATCTCCGTGTGAATAGCCCGGGCGATCATATCCCGTGGCGCCAGGTCCAGCAGCGTTGGCGCATACCTTTCCATAAAACGCTCTCCCCTGGCATTCCGAAGAATTCCTCCTTCCCCCCGGACTCCTTCAGTGATGAGGATCCCCAGCCCGCGGATCCCTGTCGGGTGGAACTGGAAAAACTCCATGTCTTCGAGGGGAACACCCCGGTTCAATAAGAGTGCTTGGCCATCACCCGTGTTGGCGTATGCATTGGATGTGATCCTGTACATGCGGCCGAAGCCCCCTGTCGCAAAAAGAACGGCCTTGGCTTTAAAGGTGTGGATCTCTCCTGTTCGGAGATCAAGGACGACAAGTCCCCTGCATCGCTGACCTTGCATGATAACATCCAGGACGTAATATTCGTCAAAGAACTTGACATTATTTTTGATGCACTGTTGGTAGAGAGTCTGGAGGATCATATGGCCGGTCCGGTCCGCCGCATAACAGGCCCGTCGGACCGGTGCCTCACCGAAGTTCCGCGTGTGCCCCCCAAACCTGCGCTGATCGATGAGTCCATCGGGGGTTCGGCTGAAGGGGAGCCCCCTGTTTTCAAGGTCGTAGACGGCCTGGACGGCATCTTCAGCAAGAATTATGGCGGCGTTCTGGTCGGCGAGATAGTCTCCTCCCTTGACGGTGTCAAAAGCGTGCCATTCGGGTTTGTCCTCTTCGAGGTTTCCCAGGGCAGCCCCTATCCCCCCCTGTGCTGCTCCCGTATGAGACCTGACGGGGAAGAGCTTGGAAAGCACAGCCGTCTTACCCGACTTGCTGGCCTCGAGGGCCGCATACAGTCCCGCTCCGCCCGCACCAACGATGAGTGCATCATATTCGAACATGGGATTTTATCTCCAGTTTTGAGATGGCCCTTTTACAGTAGTTTTTGTCACCTCGATTGTCAAGACGTCTAAGGGCGTGAAGAGCTGCTCTCTCTCTTCCCTTTGGCCACTCTACGCTCTCTCTCCCACTCTTTGCCAGTGAGCCGACGTTCTCAGCGAGCTGCTCTGTGTTTGACCTCGGCCATCGACTCCCCTAAAATGATGGATACGAACGACCGCTCTGTCTCCGTATATCGGCTATCTCCGATCCGCTGAGGTTGCGGACCAGGCCCGCAGAGAGGGAAAAAGCTTGGCTGAAGTTCTGGAATCCACGGGGCTCTTGGCCAAAGAAAGTATAGACGTCCTCCTCGATCCCTTGAGAATGACAGAGCCGGAAATTTCTGAGAAGCCTAAAAAGCGGAAGAACTAACAGGAGAGGGACGTTTGACAATTCCCTGCTTTGTCTTTTATTTTAGGGGAAGCCATGAAAGTGATACTTGCGGGATATAATGTCGATAGTTCGGTTGTCGATGAGCTGAAAAAGAAGACTCCCTCCATCCAGAATGTCACTCCCGAGACCATGTCCGCCGCCTATGCACGCATCTCGCGGGATCCTCGCTCTGTTGATGTTTTGAGGGCTGTGGCCAGGTCGGAGGTAGAGAAAGCCAGGCGGTCAAACAGAAACATCATCTTCAAAATGGGACACCATTCCGTGGCTGAACATGCTGTCTTCAATTTTGACGTTATCGGTGTCAGCCGCTTGGCCATCGAGGAGATCGAGAAGTTCCGCCTCTGTTCGTACACGGAAAAATCTCAACGCTACGTAAAGCTGGATGATGAATTTCTTCTCCCCGAAGAGATAAAGAAGGCCGGAAAACAAAAGGCTTTTGTTAAGGTTATAAAGATCCAGGACGCCCTCTACCATAAGCTTTATAAAAAGCTCAAACCTTATTTTTTTAAAATGTATCCGAATCTTGCAGCCAATCCCAAAAAGCATTCGATCCTGAATGGATGGGCGAAAGAGGATGCCCGGTATTGTGTGAGCCTCGCAACCCTGGGCCAGTTGGGAATGACAGCAAACGCAAGAAACCTCGAGTTTCTCATCCGGCGCTTTGCATCCAATGAGCTGGCCGAGATAAGGGAATTCAACCAGAAGATCTATACCCTCGCCAAAGAAGTTGCCCCATCGATTCTACTTTTCACGGAGGTGAATGATTATGATGCTAAAACATATCCGAGTCTTGCAAAAGCGGCTGAGTCGATCTCGATGTCAAGTGCGGATCGGGATCATGAAGAAGAAAAAAGAGTAACATCGAGAGGGAAGGATGCTTGTGTCCAACTGGTGGATTATACAGCCGATGGAGACACGAGGCTCATCGCCGCTCTGCTGCACACATCTTCGAGATGCCCCTACAGGGCGTGTTTGGAAAAGGCCAGCTCTTTGGACGTGAAGCAGAAAAAAAACCTCTGTAAGGCCGCCTTCGAGCACATGGAATTTTTTGATGCGGTCCTCAGGGAATTTGAGTACGTCGATTTGACCTACGATTTGGAAATATCCGCCACCTGCTTTGCTCAACTCAAAAGACATCGGATGGCCACTTTGACAGCGCAACCCTATCATCCGGCCTTGGGTGTCGTTGTGCCTCCCTCTGTCATAGATATCGGTGCCGAAAGGGATTTTCTTGATGTCGTCGGGCAGACAGAAGAATGCTACTGGATGTTGAAGGACACTCTGAAAACTGGAGCAGATTATGTCCTCACCAATGCACACAAAAAACGTGTTCTTATGAAAGTCAATGCCAGGGAGTTATACCATATAGCAAGGCTTCGGGAGGACATAACGGCGCAGTGGGATATCCGTCAGATTGTCGGCCGGATGAGTCAGCAGGCTAAGGAGGTCATGCCTTTGGCTTTTCTCCTCATCGGGGCCAAAAACTCTTATCCGGAGTTATACAAAATACTCTTCGACAAACTTCCGAAACGGATTCCCCCGAGCCTTTAGCTCTCATCTCGAAGGCTCGAGGTCAAAAGCGCCGATGCTAGCTTAAAGAATGAAGACGCGGCGGCCCCGGACTTCCAGCATCCCTTCGAAGTACAGCCGGACAGCTTCGGGATAGATTTTATGCTCTTCCTTCAAGATCCTTTCGCTGAGTGTTTCCTCGGAGTCATCCTGGAGCACCGGGACGACGGCCTGGATGATAATCGGCCCCATATCCACTTCAGGAGTCACAAAGTGGACCGTAGCCCCGGAGTATCTGACTCCCCAATCGATGGCTTTTTGTTGAACGTGAAGCCCCGGGAATGAAGGAAGCAGAGCCGGATGGATATTGATCACCTTATTTATGAACGCCTCGCAGAAGAGCGGGGTTAGAATCCGCATGTATCCTGCAAGGCAAATGAGGTCGATCTTTCTCTTCTGGATCTCCTCCACGATCTTGCGATCATAGTCCTCTCGTGAGACAAATTTCTTGGGATTGAGGCACAGCGTTTGGAGGTTGCGCTCCTCCGCTATTTTCAAACCGGGCGCTTCTTTTTTGTTGCTAAAGACTAGGTCGATGTCCGCGTTGATCTGCCCCTCAAGGATGGAGTTGTGGATGGCCACAAAATTCGATCCTCTTCCCGAGAGGAATACGGCAATCTTCCCTCGTTTTTTCGGACTCCGGAATACATCTTCACTCATTTTTGTTCCCTTTAAAATTTGATGATCAAACCTATTTTCACAGAAAAACCGCTAAAGTCGATCGTTGCTTGTTGGATCTCTCTGTAGTTTTCCCCGCTGGGCGGCTCGAGAGAGATCAGGTATTTGGCCTGCCAGAGCTCATAACTCGATTCGTATTCTTCGACATAGTTGAGTGCCCCTGTCTCTTCCTGTTTGTTCTCTCCGGAAAAACCGGTGATAGATGCCATTCGCCAGGTCCCCTCCACAAAAAAACGAATTCCCGCTTCCGTTTCAAAGACGACACCCAATCCCAGCAAGTAGATCTGGCCTTGAGACGAAGAAGAGATCGATTGCGGATAGGAATAACTTTCAGCATCGGTTTTTTTACTCCCGTCTCTCTCGAAGTATTTGGCCCACATCGGTCCGCCTCCCGCCCTCAAAAATACACTGAGTGTGGGACTCAGGGGCTGGATGTAATATCCGCTGAGGATGAGAGGAATAGCGCTCATCTTTGTGGGTTTGACATGGTCGAAAGTCCCCAAAACTCTCTCGATCGTCAACGCTGTGGCTTTCTCGTTCACATCGCCGAAAATATACCCTCCGCTAACACCGATCGCGAAACGGGATGTGAGGTTGAAGATCAACTCAACTTCAAAATCGTAGCTCCGCTTCAGCGTGGAGACCTGACCTCCGAGATATGTCCAATTCTTCTCTGAATCAGCTCTGGCTATCCAGTAGTCTTCCCAACCTTGAAGGACAGTGTTCGTCTCCTGAGGATTGATAAAATCGACGCCTCCCGCAATTTTGAGGCTGAATTCCATACTAAAACCCTGTACCGTACAGAAGGATAAGATCAAAAAGAGGGTGAATCTTGTTTTGAAAATGTTCACAGTAGGGTTATTTTCTCAAAGCTTTTTTCGTCAGTTTAATCTCTGGGGGCAAAATTATCAATATTTAAACTGAATCATCCCTGTCAGAAATTTGTGCAGTCCGTATCACTTTATCCTAAAAGCATCGGGGATATTCTGCTTCCAGATATCGTATCCTCGAAGGACCGGGATGTTGAGCAGCTCTTTTCCCTTGTGACGGATGACCATGTGCTCTCCGCCCGTTTTTCCGAGTACAGCCAAAGGGATGCTGTATTTTTGGGCGAGCTGGCGTAAATTGTCGAGGTCATCTTCGCGAACGGAGACACAGATCCGGGATTGGCTCTCCCCAAAAAGAAGGGCATCGGCCCTTATATCGTCGTGAAGGTCGATATTGAATCCAACCCTAAGATCGCCGAGGAAAATGCATTCTGCGAGGCAGACGGCCAATCCACCTTCAGACACATCGTGGGCGGAGGCTAATAATTTTTGTTTTATTGCCGCGATGCAGAGTTCATGCACCCTTTTTTCAAAGCTCAAGTCAATCTGTGGGGGGGCTCCGCGTTCCTCGTCGTGTACACATTTTAAGTATTCCGAGGCGCCGAGCTCAGCTTTGTTCTTTCCTAGAAGGCAAATGATATCTCCCCCTTGTTTGAAATGAGGGGTTGTCGTTTTATCTATTTCATCCAGGCGCCCCACAACTCCTAGCACAGGTGTCGGGTATATGGATACACCTTCTGTGTCGTTATAAAAACTAACGTTTCCTCCAGTGACGGGGATGTTGAACACTCGACAGGCTTCGCTGATACCCTCGATGACGTTCTGGAACTGCCACATGATCTCCGGTTTTTCGGGATTCCCGAAGTTCAAACAATTCGTGACGCCGATGGGAGATGCTCCGACACAGGCTAAGTTCCTGCAGGCCTCTGCGACGGCGATCTGGCCGCCGGTTTTTGGGTCGAGATAAGCATAGAGCGAATTGCCATCCAGAGCGATCGCCAGGGCCCTGTTCGAATCTTTGATTCGCAGGAGAGAAGCATCAGCACCAGGTAGAAGAGCCGTGTTTATCTGCACCATGTGATCGTACTGACGGAAGACCCACTCTTTATCTGCAATCGTGGGTGAGGACAGGAGTTCGAGCATAACTCCGTTAAAATCCTCAGGGATAGAAGGGTTTGGGTCGATTTGGGATTTGGGCTTGAGGTAAGCTGGTTTTGAACTCGGGCGTTTGTATGCGGGACAAAGGTTGACCACGGGATCGACAGGAATATCTACGACCCTCTCCGTTCCTGCATGAACGATGAGGCGCCCATTGTCAGTGACATGGCCTATAATCACCGCATCCAGATCCCACTTGGCAAAAACCTTCTGGACATCATCCACGTTTTCTCTTTTGGCTACGATGAGCATTCTCTCTTGGGATTCAGAAAGCATGATCTCATAGGGGGTCATGCCCTCTTCACGTTGCGGGACGAGATCGAGATCGATTGTGATCCCTGTTCCCGAATTAGAGGCCATCTCGGTCGTTGAGCAGGTCAGGCCGGCTGCTCCCATATCTTGAATTCCCACGATCAGTTTTTGATCCATAACCTCAAGACATGCCTCGAGCAATAGCTTTTCCTTGAAGGGATCGCCGACCTGGACATTGGGCCTTTTCTCCTCCAGGTCTTCGCCGAATTCGGCAGACGCCATTGTCGCTCCGTGGATACCATCCCTACCCGTCTTGGAACCTACATAGAGCACAGGATTCCCGGCGCCTTCGGCTTTGGCATAAAAGATCTTTTCTTTTTCAGCGATACCGATGCAGAAAACATTGACGAGGGGATTGAGGGAGTAGCATTCGTTGAAATAGATCTCCCCACCTACAGTGGGCACTCCGATGGAATTGCCATAGCCGGCTATACCCGCGACAACTCCGTCCATGATCGCTCGGTTTTTGGGCATATCTAGGGGTCCGAAACGCAGAGAATCCATGACGGCGATGGGCCTGGCCCCCATGGTGAATATATCCCGCAAAATACCTCCGACGCCTGTTGCGGCACCTTGGTAAGGCTCGATGAAGGAAGGGTGATTGTGGGATTCGATCTTGAAGACGACAGCCAGTCCTTCACCGATATCCATGATGCCGGCGTTTTCACCGGGTCCTTGGATGACGTCTTTGCCCTCGACAGGAAGTTTTTTCAGATGGATCTTCGAGCTTTTATAACTACAGTGTTCGGACCACATCAAAGAGAATATGCCCAACTCTGTGAGGTTGGGCTCTTTGCCGATGAGCTCAACGATCAGTTGGTATTCCTCTTCGGTGAGGTTGTGTTCCTTCAGAAGTTTTTTATCTATCATAATGGTGAATTCCGCGTATTTATTCGAGTGAATGGATGATCGATTCAAAGATGACCCGTCCATCCTCGCTGCCGAGTATGGCTTCGGATGCTCTCTCTGGATGGGGCATCATTCCCAAGACATTACCGGATGTGTTCATGAGCCCGGCTATACAGTCCATGGATCCGTTGACGTTGGCCCGCTCTGTGAGCTGGCCGTCGGGTTCGCAATACCTGAAGACGATCTGCTGGTTCTTTTTGAGCGTGTTTAACGTCTCTGGATCAGTAAAATAGTTGCCGTCAAAATGGGCGATTGGAATTTTTAGCACATCTCCTTTCTGGGCTCTGTTCGTGAACGGCGTTTGTGTATTCTCCGTTCTCAAGTGGACATGCTGACAGAGAAATTTAAGGTTTTTATTCCGGAGCATCGCACCAGGGAGAAGCTCCAGTTCGCAAAGGACCTGGAAACCATTACAGATGCCGAGAACGAGGCCGCCCCGCTCAGCAAACTCTTTCACCTCTTCGATGAGCGGCGAGAACTTCGCGATCGCCCCCGACCTCAAATAATCCCCATAGGAAAACCCTCCGGGGAATACGACACAATCCACTCCCCTGAGATTGTGCTCCTTATGCCAGAGAAAAATGGTCTCCTGATTGCACACATCCTTTAAAACAAAATAGGTGTCATAATCACAGTTGGAGCCGGGAAAGATCACTACGCCGAATTTCATGGTTTTTTAATCGATAATCTGATATTCAAATTTTTCGATGATCGGATTTGCCAGAACTTTATCGGAAATCTCAGGGATGATCCGCGCCGCCTCTTCGGCGGAGATGTTCTCCAGTTCGATCTCGAACACTTTGCCCTGACGGACATCTTTCACTTCCTTGTAGCCAAGGGTGTGAAGGGCGTTTTTGACCGTATGCCCTTGCGGATCGAGGACACTGTCTTTAAAGGAGACCAAAACTCTAACTTTCATCGGCGAACACCTTTTTATATATATAGTCAATTTTGTCCAGATACGGTTCGAGGGAAAAACAATCTTCGATCTCCTCATCAGAAAGCAGCTTTGTCACCTCGGGATCCGCTCTCAGCAAGTCTTTAAAATCCTTCTGCTCATCCCAGGCTTTTAGACTATTCCGCTGGGTGAGCTTATAGGCATCCTCGCGGGAGATGTCCTTCTTGGTGAGTGCCAGCATCACTCTCTGGGAGAAGATGAGTCCGCGCGTGAGATTGATGTTTGCTCTCATTCGTTCTGGATGAACTCTCCAGTTTTTAACGATATCTGTCATCTCAGCGAGGAGAAAGTCCGTGATGATGAAGGAATCCGGGAGGATGACGCGCTCTGCGGATGAGTGAGAGATGTCTCTCTCGTGCCAGAGCTGGATGTTCTCCAGCGCCGTTTGGAGGTTGCTCCTCGTGATACGGGCAAGTCCTGATACACGTTCCGTTCGAACAGGATTTTTTTTATGCGGCATGGATGACGAGCCCTTCTGGCCTTTCGAAAAGGGTTCTTCCAGCTCTAGGGCCTCTGTTTTCTGGTGGTGCCGGATCTCCTGGGCGAATTTATCCAGGGAGGCACAAACGAGTGCCAGTGCTGCGACGACTTCAGCGTGCCTGTCGCGCTGAAGGACCTGTGTGGAGATCTTTGCGGCTCGAAGACCCAGTTTCGACAGCGCGATCTCCTCGACCCTGGGATCGAGATGGATGTAGGTGCCCACTGAGCCGGATATCCGGCCATAACTGATTGTTTCCGTTGCCCTGGAGACGCGTTCGATATGTCTACGGATCTCTTCGTACCAGACCAAGACCTTGACGCCAAAGGTAATGGGTTCTGCATGAACCCCATGTGTCCGTCCGACCATGACCGTTGTTTTGTGTGCGATCGCTTTTTCTTTGAGCACGTCTTTGAAAGTGTCCAAACCTTTGGCGATCTTTTCCAGAGATTCTTTGATAAGGAGGGATAGGGCCGTGTCAACAACATCATAAGATGTCAATCCAAGATGGACATACTGAGAGTCTTTGCCGACAAATTCAGAGACCGATGTAAGAAAGGCCAGGATGTCGTGTTTCACGACGCTTTCGATTGCGTCGATCCTTTCTGTGCTGAAGGAAGCCTTTTTTTTGATCCTCTTGAGGGCGTCTTCAGGAATCTCTCCCAGCTCGAACCAGGCATCACACACTGCCATTTCCACATCGAGCCATTTCTGGTATCGGTTTTGATCTTCCCAAATGGCCCCCATTTCGGGCCTTGTGTATCTTTTGATCATGGTTAAAATCCTTTAAGGAAATGAAGTGAAATCATAACAACTGCACGATTCAATGTCAACGAAATCACCACGAAATCCTCCTTTTGAAGAGATGTTTTGTTCAGTATAGATTATTCACGAGTTGTTGCCGGCACTCGCTGCCTATTCCTATAGACGGGCGCAGTGGTCCGCGGAA
This sequence comes from Candidatus Aminicenantota bacterium, assembly GCA_050115915.1. GTDB lineage: Bacteria > Acidobacteriota > Aminicenantia > Aminicenantales > Aminicenantaceae > WTAW01. The sequence continues at coordinate 2,390 of JASFPP010000018.1, read as the reverse complement.
CTGTATTGGAATGCTGCAAATCGATCCAACCAGCCCGGAAGTGTGAATTTGGTGGATTAGTTTGGGTAGGCACCCGAAGGGGAAACGATGCTCACAACATATACATTTTATCAGCGATCGGTTACGCCCATACATGTGTGCGCTTCTTTTGCGAATAATTTAGTTAATGGGTTGACAAAAGTGACAAAGTCGTGTAGTATTGCTGATGAAAAAATTTATTTTTTTTATGGGTAGTCGAAGTTAGGTGTAGATGTAGCTGAATCGATAGCGCAAGGTAAACGGAGAACAAACCTTTCTTTTCTTATTTCACCCCTATAAAGACATAAAAGTTTAAACGTATCGAAGAACGTCTTCATTGACGATTGTGCCAGCGTAGCTCAGTTGGTAGAGCAGCTGATTTGTAATCAGCGGGTCGGGGGTTCGAATCCTCTCGCTGGCTTTTTTGGATGAAGTGGCTTAGGTTATTGGGCGATTGTTTTTTATATATTGGCATGTTCGGTCAATAGGAGAGAAGGACTAGACCCAATAGACGTAAGTCCGTTGCCGAATATATGGGCAGGTACCAAAGTGGTTAAATGGGGCGGGCTGTAAACCCGCTGGGGCAACCCTTCGGAGGTTCGAATCCTTCCCTGCCCATTTTTTGCGGGAATAGCTCAGTTGGTAGAGCAACGGCCTTCCAAGCCGTTTGTCGCGGGTTCGAGTCCCGTTTCCCGCTTTGTTCGGGTTGTGCTGCCCACGTAGCTCAGTAGGTAGAGCACGTCCTTGGTAAGGACGGGGTCACCAGTTCGAGTCTGGTCGTGGGCTTTGGATAAAATTTAGTTCGGTATATTAAATTAGACATTAGGAGGTATTGGAAATGGCTAAGGCAAAATTTGAGAGGACGAAACCGCATTTAAACATAGGGACGATTGGGCATGTGGATCATGGGAAGACGACGTTGACGGCGGCGATAACGAAGGTATTGCACAGGACGAATGAGAGGGTTGAGTTTGTAGAGTTTGATCGGATAGACAATGCTCCTGAGGAGAAGGAGAGGGGGTTAACGATACAGATCGCGCACATAGAGTACGAGACGGAGAATCGGCATTATGCGCACATAGATTGTCCTGGTCATGCGGATTACATAAAGAACATGATAACGGGTGCGGCGCAGATGGACGGGACGATATTGGTGGTAGCGGCCGATGATGGGCCGATGCCGCAGACGCGGGAGCACATCTTGTTGGCGCGACAGGTGAATGTTCCAGCGATTGTTGTGTACATGAACAAGACGGATTTAGTGGATGATGCGGAGATACTGGATTTGGTGGAGTTAGAGGTTCGTGAGTTATTGACGAAGTACGAGTTTCCTGGGGATGATATACCTGTGATAAGGGGGAGTGCGCTCAAGTCGTTGGAGTCGGATGGGGATCCTGAGGCGGAGGTGAACAAGTCGGTGTTGGAGTTGATGGAAGCGGTGGATTCGTATATCCCTGAGCCGACGCGTTTGGTGGATCAGCCGTTTTTGATGCCGATAGAGGACATATTTTCGATCAGCGGCCGTGGAACGGTTGTGACGGGGCGAGTGGATCGAGGGATGATCAAGGTGAGCGAGGAAGTGGAGATTGTAGGTTTTGGCGAGACGCGGAAGCGTGTAGTGACTGGGGTAGAGATGTTCCGGAAGATATTGGATGAGGGGCAAGCTGGAGACAATGTAGGGATTTTGTTGCGAGGGACGGATAAGGATGAGGTAGAGCGAGGGATGGTGTTGGCGAAGCCCGGGTCGATAACGCCGCACACGAAGTTCAGGGCGTCGATATATGCGTTGAAGAAAGAAGAGGGAGGGCGGCACACGCCGTTTTTTACGGGGTACCGGCCACAGTTTTATTTTCGGACGACGGATGTGACGGGGACGGTGAAGTTGCCGGGTGGAGTCGAGATGGTGATGCCAGGAGATAACGTGAATCTGGAGATTGACTTGATAACGACGGTGGCGATGGAGAAGGGATTGAAGTTTGCGATACGAGAGGGTTCGCGGACAGTTGGAGCGGGATCGGTCACAGAGATCATCGATTAGCGGAGAGGATGCAGGGTCTGTTCCCGGATGTGACGGGGCGATACAAAGGATAAAGAAAGAAAGGACAAAGGAAAGCGAATAAGGATTAAGGATGTCAGGTCCGCCTCAAGAACGGACCGATGAAGAATGCAATCAGGCAATCAATAAGAATAAACGAGAAGAACCATGAGAGAAATAGTAACTCTGCAATGTACGGTGTGTAAAAGACGGAACTACACGACCACTCGGAACAAAAAGCAGCAGACAGAGAAAATACAGCTGAAAAAATACTGCAAATTCGACAGAAAGCACACCCTGCATAAGGAGGTTAAATAGTCCAAAGCGAAACTTTTGC
>JASFPP010000017.1:0-32801 GCA_050115915.1 Candidatus Aminicenantota bacterium | reverse complement strand
GTGAAAGTTGCCATCTCGACAGACATGGGTCATGTCTCAGCACATTTTGGAAGATGCGCCTCCTACACGATCGTTGATATCCAAGAAGGACAAGTGGCAAGTAGGGAAGAAATCCCGAATCCGGGCCATCAGCCGGGATTTCTTCCCCAGTTCCTTTCTGAAAGAGGAGTCAGCATCATCATCGCAGGAGGCATGGGGCCGCGTGCCCAGGGACTTTTTGCACAGAAGAATATCGAAACATTGATCGGCGTGCAGGGGCCTATCGACACCGTCATCACCCAATTCCTCAAGCAAGACCTGGAGGTGGGCGAGGACCTTTGCGGCCACAAGCACGGTCCTGCGGAGGGATCAGACAACCCCATTGACCAGCCATCCCTCAGCCAGAGCGAAGGATCCGTTCTGTTCATTACAGCTACAGGAAAAGACCTGGATGCAGAGATCGATCCTCGTTTTGGGCGGGCCCCGTATTTTCTCGTTGTTCAACCTGACAGCCAAGATTTTGAGGTCTTCGCAAATCCCAATATCGATGCCGCAGGTGGCGTAGGCATCCAGAGCGCCCAATTTGCTGTGGAAAAAAAGGCGAGCGTCGTGATCACTGGACAGTGCGGTCCGAACGCCGAAAGGGTTCTTAGCTCGTCTGGAATCCGAATAGTCAATGGAGCGAAAGGAAAAGTTAAAGACGCAATACAACAATTTCTGAAGGAGGACTTGTAATGGCACAGGATGAGGCCCAGATTAAAGTAGATAAAAACCTCGAGCACATAAAGAACAGACTGCTCGTCTTCAGCGGAAAGGGTGGCGTCGGAAAAAGCACAGTGGCCGCAAACCTTTCCCTTGCATTTGCGAAAAAAGGATTAAAAGTCGGTCTGCTGGATGTGGATATCCACGGTCCCAACCTGGCAAAAATGCTGGGTGTTGAAGACAAAAGACTGGATATTTCCTCCGGGGGGATCCGCGCCGTGGAGGTCAATGCAAACTTGAAGCTGGTCTCCATGTCTTTTCTGATACAGGATCCCAATATCCCTGTGATCTGGCGCGGACCGATGAAGATGAAAGCCATACAGCAATTCCTTGGAGAAGTGATGTGGGGAGAGCTGGACTGGCTGGTCATCGACTCCCCTCCCGGGACCGGGGACGAACCGCTCTCCGTCGCCCAGCTCATACCGGCGACAGGCGCCGTGGTGGTCACCACACCTCAGGAGGTCTCCCTCATGGACTCCCGGAAAGCCATCCAGTTCGGATGGAAACTCAACCTCAAAATCCACGGCATCATCGAGAATATGAGCGGCATGGTCTGTCCCCACTGCGGTCAGAAGATCGACATATTTAAAGAGGGGGGAGGCGAGAAAGCGGCCAAAGAGATGCTGGTTCCGTTTTTAGGACGAATCCCTCTCGACCCGCAGATCGTCGTCCTTGGGGATGAAGGGAAATCTTTTATCGAAGCACTCCCCGAGTCGCCTGCGAGTAAGGCTTTTATGGAAGTTGCAGATAGAATCCTGAAAGGGGCCTGAAAGATTCCCGGGACCAAACAGAAGGAGATGCTATGAAAAAAATCGGAATCATCATCTGTGGCCGTTACCAAGACTGTGGCGGGGGGAAGTGTTTTAGAGCTCTCAGAGAACGCGTGGGGGCATTCGCTATATATCCTAAGGATGAGCTCGTCGAGGTCGTCGGCTATTCCTACTGCGGCAACTGTCCGGGCGGGAATGTCGAATACGTCCCTGAAGAAATGAAAAAAAACGGAGCGGAGGTCATTCACCTCGCCACCGGTTTAGTCGTTGGCTATCCGCCTTGCCCCCGGATCCGACAGTTCAAACAGTTCATCGAAACATACTGGGATATTCCCGTAGTTATCGGCACTCACCCCATCCCGTTGAAGTATTTAGAAGCCCATCAAAAACTTCCCTTCTGGAAAAAAACAAACATGAACGAGTATGCCGGTGACCTCATGAGGGAAGATAGGATCATTATGGAAAAGTATAACTAGCCTGAATTATTCATAAAAACGGTATCCTCGACTCGTGAATAATCCAGATCAGGAGGCAAAAATGCAAAGAGACGGAAGAGGCCAAGGCCGCGGTAGCGGACAAGGACGAATGGGAGGAAGGGGTCTCGGCCCAGGAGGAGAGTGCATCTGCCCATCGTGCGGCACCCGTGTATCCCATCAAAGAGGGACGCCTTGCAACCGAAGGGCATGCCCTAAGTGTGGGGCGACAATGACACGTTGAGATGAGGGATCATGCCGATCTATGAGTTTAAGTGTCAAGATTGCGGTGCGATCACAGAATTTTACTTCCGCACACGGAAGGACAATATCGACCTTGTGTGCCAACAGTGCCATTCAAAACAGCTTACAAAAATTATTTCAACCCCTGGAGCTGTTTATCTCAAATCTTCCGCTGCAGCTGGGTTGACATGCTGCGGGAGCGCAGAGCGCTGCGATTCACCCCCCTGTTCGAGCGGAAATTCCTGCCGGAGGGACCAGACCGGATAGAATTTCGTAGAGAAGGAAAGAATATATGGAAAGGAAAAAACAGGGCAAGCTCACCATTGCCTATGACAACAACACCACGGAGAAATCGCTTCCCGCAGACTGGGGTTTCTCCTGCCTGATCCAAGGTTTTGAAAAATCAATCCTTTTCGATACAGGAACAAAGCCAGAGATTCTTTTGCATAATATGGGGAAACTCGGAATCCAACCGAGGCGCATCGATTGCGTATTCCTTTCTCATTTCCACAAGGACCACACAGGCGGACTGAGCTCACTGCTAGAGTTGAATCCAGAAATCGAAGTTTGGCTGCCGGAGTTTTTTCCCGAAGACTTCAAGGCAAAAATCTTTGCTTCCGGGGTTTCGATCGTCGAGGTCACGGACCATCAAAAGATCTGTGAAGGGATTTCGACCACCGGGATCATCAAAGGATGGATCAAGGAACAGTCGCTGGTCCTGGACACAACAGACGGTCTGGTTGTGGTGACGGGGTGTGCGCATCCCCGACTCACCAACATCCTTTCCAAAGTTAAAAACCTTTTCGATAAAAACATCTTTGCATCCCTGGGAGGCTTTCATCTTGCGGGCTTCCAAAAAAATGAGATCGAGGAGGTCATCCAAGAGCTCAAAACATTGGGTGTTCAAAAAATCGGGCCCTGTCACTGCACCGGAGAAAGCGCCCGTAAGATGTTTTCCGATGTTTTCAAAGAACATTTTATCGATGTGGGAGTTGGCCGGGAGGTTATTTTCAGATGATCTTGACTGTGGCAAGTGGAAAAGGAGGCGAATGCAGAGCATCCAACGAAGTCCAAGAGCTCTGGGAAAATCTCTTTAGCCTTTTGAACAAGGAGACACAATGAAAAAATCAGACTGGCAATATCTTGTCGATACGCTTCTCTTCATCTGTATGTTCGGTATAGCTTTAATCGGTATCCTCATGGGGTTTTTTCTTGCCGAAGGTCCTGTAGTCAGGGAGAGCGAGAAATATTTTCTGGGTCTCCATCGCCATCAATGGAGCGATATCCATCTCTATCTCTCCCTCGCATTTATTTGCCTTTTGATCTTTCATCTGATTCTGGCCTGGAGCTGGATCAAAGGGAAAGCCCAATCTCTTTTCAAAAATAGATGGCGCAGGGCTATTTCACTCACTGTGCTCGGATCGATCCTCGTCATTTTTGTTTTCTGGGTTTTCACACCCAAATATCCAATGATATACGAGAACTACGGAATTAGAGCGGCAGAAAGAGCTGGAAGAGAATTCTCACCCAATGACTTCATCGATGAAGAGCAGGGTTACTTGACCATCACAGGCAACATGACAATTGCCGAAGTGGAACAACTCACGGGTATACCTAGCGACACTTTCCTGCGCAAACTGGGTCTCTCATCCGGCATATCGAAAGATGAGACTCTCGGCCAGCTGAGAAAAAAGTACGGATTTTCGATCGTTGAAGTGAGGGATGCCATTACCGCGCTTTTGCAGAAAGAAGAGAGAGCGGCCAGAACTTCATCCATCCGGGAAGAATCCGATGCTCCGGAGGAAACGACCCGTCAGACTCAGCCCTCCATCGACGAAACACCTGCCGCGCATGAGGAAGAACCGAAGATCACGAGGGGGAGATTGGCCGAGGATCAATCCGGGATCCTGATCACAGGGCGGATGACCCTCAGTGACATAGAAAGAGAGACGGGAATCTCGGAGCGGAAGATCGCTAACGCGCTCGGCCTGCCGCGCAACATCTCTTTGGATTTGTCTCTCGGACGCCTCCGGAGACAATATGGATTTACCATGCAAGACGTGCGTGACGCCATCGCCGCTCTCATAGATAAAAAATGATATCTCGTATTGTGTGTAAGAGCGATTTTCACCAAAAACGAAGTGTATTGCAGCCCGAACTGCTTCTCAACTCGCGAATAATACAATCTAATTGACTAGGAGTATAATCATGAATACAACAACACAAAAAACGCCCCTCCTTGAGATCGCCGAATCGTCGATGCCTGATGGCATCCGCCAGACCATCTCTTCCGAACCCATAATCCCTGCGATCGCTGCAAAGGCAAAGGTCATTGCCCAAAAAAATCCCGCATTCATCCGCAGCGATCAGGGCCAGATCCTTGATATCTTTCCTGACAGGGAGATCTATTATGGCCCTTCCGCAGGCTTAGAGGAGCTTCGGGAATTGCTCGGTCGATTCTGGACCCTGACCTACCGCCTGAAAGGAATACCGGGGATCCTTCAAGAAGGCCTGGGTAAAAAAAATGTGGCGATCGTCACCGGAGCCACAGAGGGCCTTTCGATCGTGATGCACCTTATCGCCAACCGGCAAAACGTGGGTCTTCTTCCCCTTTACTGGAGTAATTATAGGGGAGTTATACTCAACGCGGGTGGACATCCCATCATCCTCAATTTTTTTGATGAAAACTATAATCCCGATTTCGACAAAATCCAATCGCAGATCGAAGAGCACAAAATCACATCACTTCTTATCAATTTTCCCACAAATCCCTCAGGAGATGTTCTTACCGAGGACGAGATGGGACAGTTGGCCGACCTGGCAAGACGCTTGAACCTCATCCTCCTCTCTGATGAAGTCTATGGAACACTGCGTTATAAAGGAGAGCCTCAGTCCATGCTGGCATACGCTCCTGAAAGAACGGTGATCATCAGCTCGGCATCCAAAGAATATCTGATCCCAGGCGCGAGAATCGGCTATGTTCTTGCTGCGGATGAAACCTTTACTAACTCCTGGATGTCAAAAATGATCCGATCCTTTTCCTCATCCCCCAATGTCATGGGGCAACAAATGCTGATCGATATTCTTAAAGAGGAAGTGAGCGATCTCGAGAAGGGCGAACCTCCACGGATCAACACACAGATCAAAGACGAGCTGAGGAAAAGGTGCGCGCTCGTTATCGAAGTTCTTGAAGAGAAGGGATTCGATCTCGCCGGAAGGGACAGTGATTTCCCATCTGGCGCAATAAGTGTGCTTGCCCGACTGCCGGAGGATATCGCCGTGGACGACAAAGAATTTGTCGAGAGAGCTCTGGACATGGGAAAATTCAGTGCCGTCCCCGCATCTGTCTTTGGAGCCCCCGGTTGCATCCGGATCGGGTACGCCGGCATGACCGAGGACAAAATCAGAAATTTTGCAGGAGCCCTTCAAGATGTGCTCGATTTTTTCCGCCGCGGATGACATACAAAATGTGCGTCGATCGGACGAGTCATCCCTCATTCTTTTTAGAATCATCTCCCTCGATAAGAACTTTTTGACATACAGAGCTGCCCTTTTGGTATAATAATGGGCCCAACGGACTTTCGCTTATAGGCCCTGTTTCGAATATTGATATAAAGGATAAATTATCGACCGATGCCTAAACAAGAAGATCTCGAGAAATTTGCCAAACAATTGCAGGAAATGATCCTGGAGCAAGCCAGAAACACATATTCAGAGGTTGTAATCGAACACTGGCAGAATCCGCGAAACTTCAAGCCCATGGAGCAACCCGACGGCTATAGCAAGGTGAAGGGAATTTGTGGAGATACGATGGAAATGTTTGTCAAAATGAAGGAAGGGAAAATATCCGAATGCAGTTTTTTAACCGATGGCTGTGCAACGACCATCGCATGCGGGAGCATGGCGACAGCGCTCGCGAAAAACAAAACCTTCACAGAAGCCTTGGCCATTATCAGCGGAGAATCCATCTTGAAAAAATTGGGTGGTTTACCCGAGGAGAGCACCCACTGTGCTTTTCTTGCGGCGGAGACGTTGAGGCGAGCTCTCGCCGATAGCATCTACCAAAAAAAATACGCCTGGAAAAAACAGTACAGAAAGACATAACGATAGACCTGATAGATAAAACGAAACATCGTAATGGGGACAAACCGTGAGATCGATAGCCGCTTTTCCCATGGCCTTGAAAATCCGACCTATCAATGCTATTGTCTCTACTTCGTCTTAAAATTGGGAGTGTCAAATGAAGGAATGTGATAAGAGCAGAAACTTGGAGATATGCAACTGCAGCTATGAGCCCTGCAGTAAAAAAGGCATATGCTGTGAGTGTCTTCAATACCACTGGAGCATGAAGGAGCTACCCGCCTGTCTTTTTCCGGATGACGTGGAGAGAACGTACGATAGATCACTGAGACGATTTATCGAAATATATAAGGACAGCGTGTAAAAAGAGTGACAAAACTTAAGGAAAAAGAGTCCCCCATTTATATCTATGGACCCGTGCCCTCAAGGCGACTTGGATTCTCACTGGGAATTGACATCCTTCCATTTAAAACTTGCTCTCTGGATTGTATTTACTGCCAATTGGGACCCACCCCTAAAAAAACCGTCGAAAGAAAAAAGTATTTTGCGACCGACAGTGTTATAGCTCAAATCAAGCGGGCTCTCTCATCGGGGCAAAGGATCGACTATATCACTTTTTCCGGATCCGGAGAGCCCACATTGAACGCGGACCTTGGAACACTCATCCGTGAGATCAAAACAATCACAGACATTCCGGTGGCCGTGCTTACGAACAGCACTCTGCTTACGGATGAAGAGGTCCGGAAGGAATTAAGTGCCGCAGACCTCGTCGTTCCCTCTCTCGATGCGGCCACTCAAGACGTGTTTATCGAAGTCAACAGGCCTCCCGCCTCATTAAAGACGGAAGACATCATCGCTGGATTGAAAAAATTCCGGAAGGAATTCAAAGGACAGATATGGCTGGAGATCATGCTCGTTGCGGGCATCAACGATTCTCCAGAACACATAGAAAAACTCAAGGCGGCCGTTCGTGAGATCGAACCCGACAGGATCCAGCTCAACACAGTCATCCGCCCTCCTGCAGAGGCACACGCAAAGGCCCTGTCCATCGAAGAGCTGGAAAAGATCCAAAAAACCCTCGGAAAAAAATGCGCCATCATCGCAGACTTTCATCGTCTGGATCAGTTCCCTCAACAAAAAAATCTCGAAGAGAAAATTCTTTCGATGATTCATCGAAGACCGGTAACCCTTTCGGATATTTCCGCTTCTCTAGGTAAACACAGAGATGAGGTTCTGAAATACCTGAATATTTTATCCCGAAAAAATAGGATCCGTAGTGTCATCCATAAGGAGAAGACATATTACGAACCCGCTGGCCCGGCGATAGAACACAACGAGCAGGATGGCAAAAAACTCAAAAAGAAAACCAAACGTTTGAAACCCGACACCCAATACAAAGAGCAAAAGAGTGTAACATGAGAGAAGTCAAAGACATGTCCAAGGAAGAGCTCCTTGGATTGCTGGTGGATGCTTCGAAGAATTGGCTGGCCCACGACGGGCTCTGGTTCCGCGCGGTCGAAAACCGATACGGCATCGAAGCCGCCATGGATCTGGACAGGGAGGCATGGGAACTGTTCACGGTTATCGAAGCCAAGCGGATCATGAAAAGGCTGGGGATCGAGCCCGGCGGCGGCGTTCCAGCCCTCATCCAGTGCCTAAAGTTCAGATTGTATGCACACATCAATGTCCAGGAAGTCCTCGAGAAGAGTGACACCCGCTGCGTATTCCGGATGAACAAATGCCGCGTTCAGGATGCGCGCAAGAGGCAGGGACTTCCCGATTTCCCATGTAAATCCGTGGGCATTATCGAATACAGCTATTTCGCTAAAACCATAGATCCCAGGTTCCGAACGAAATGCCTGGTCTGTCCGCCCGACCCCCATCCGGAGGATGTCTGGTGCGCATGGGAATTCACTCTCGAGCCCTGATTTCATGATTCAAACCAACGTTGAAGTTTTTGACAAGCAAAGGAGAGAACATGTTCCATGACACACAATTTCCCAAAGCAAATAAATACTGGCAAATGGGAAAACTCATAGACTGGCCTGCACTCACCGTCCACAGCATGAGTCACGCTCTTCACTATGGAACTTCGGTCTTTGAGGGGATCAGGGCCTACCCCACAGCGAATGGCTCTGCTGTCTTTAGGCTTCCCGAACACATGGACAGGTTTTTCCACTCGGCCTCCGTTCTTTCGATGGACGTGCCCTTCACAAAAGAAGAGATCATAGAAGCCATAAAACTCATCATTAAAGAGAACCGATTGGATTCAGCCTACATCCGCCCGCTCCTCTATTATGCCTACGGGAACCTGGGACTTCTGCCCAAAGCTTCCCCCGTAGAACTGGTTATCGCTGCCTGGGAGTGGGGCGCCTATCTCGGAGCTGAAGCGGAAAAGGGAGTCTCTGTGTATATCCTGCCCAACAGGCGAATCCACCACAGCCAGTTCGATATGAAGGCCAAGCTCGGTGGCGTCTATGTCCTTTCCACACTCGGCGGTCACTTAGCCAGGTCCAGGGGATTCGATGAGGCTGTGTACTTGAACCTGGAAGGAAATATCGCAGAGGGGCCTGGAGAAAATATATTTATCGTCAAAGACGGCCTTCTAAAAACCAACGATATGAACGAGTCCATCCTCGAGGGCATTACCCGGACAAGCATCCTCGAGTTCGCCCGGGACCTGGGCATCGAATCCGCTGTAGGCCCCATCACTAAGGAGGAATTCCTTCAAGCGGATGAGGCCTTTTTTTCCGGAACTGCCGTAGAGATCGCCCCGATCGTCAAAGCCTCTGACGGGTCGAACGGGAAGGCCTCTGAAAAGGAATACACCATCGGTGCCGGCACAAGGGGAGAAGTGACCGATAGAATACAACAAACTTATCATCGCATTGTCAGGGGAAAAATAGAAGGCTATCGAAATTGGTTGACCCATGTCTAAAACGGAACGTTGAAACCCCCAAGGGCATCGACCTGTAAAAATCCCAGGGTTTGGAGTCGGAACAGAGATCATGGCGGACGACATTCACCTGAATAAGGAAAATAAAGGAAGTTATGTCTTGGTCCTGAAGCTGGAGCAGCCTTGCCAGATCGAAGCGGGAAAACTCCCCGGAAGACAATACCCCAAGGGTCTCTACTTCTACATCGGACGAGCGAAACGAAATCTCAGAGGGAGGCTGGCCCGCCATCTCAGAACAGAGAAAAAACTGTTCTGGCACATCGACTATCTTCTGCGGAACGCTCAGATCAAGGAAATCTGGTGTCGGTCCGGTTATTTCAACGAATGCCAACTGGCATCCGATATCATCGGGATGTGCGGGAAGTATTCTTTCCCAATCCCCGGCTTTGGAGCATCCGACTGCCGCTGCTCCAGCCACCTCATTCAGTATGCCGGTAAGGAAAGCTCTCTGAGCTCTTTAAGGAACCAAATCATTCACAGAAAGGTTAAAATCGATGACATCCAAACAGATCCATTTTGAACCCATAGGGATCGTTCATTCCCCCTTTAAAAATAGGGAGGATATCCCTCGAAAGACATGGTATGACCCGCACGGATTCGATGATATCTACGGTGAGGTCGAAGTGTTCAAGACCTACGAACCGGGTTTGGACGACATCGATGGATTTTCTCATCTTATCCTTATCTTCGTGTTTCACGAGTCCCGGGAACGAAATCTCTATGCCCATCCGCCTTATGACAATAAAAAGAGGGGTGTGTTTTCGACACGGAGTCCTCGCCGGCCGAATCCCATCGGGATGACAGTCGTCAAGCTTGAGGGAAGGGAAAGGAATATCCTCAAGATCTCGGGATTGGATATGTTCGAGGGGACTCCTGTTCTGGACATCAAGCCCTACACACAAAGGGAAATAAAAAAGAATGCTGCCTTCGGATGGATAGAAAGAATCCACGCAGCTAAGGAATCGGAATAACATTTTTGGAGGATCCAGGCCTTTTTTGAGGACTCAAAACCACTTTTTTAGGATAGAGAACCGCGAGAAAACAATCGTTCTGAGAAGGTTTAACATTCGTATCTTTTCTATTCAGTGGCTCCCCGATTGTCAGGAGACCACGATCTCTGTCCGAGCTCTGTGGAGAAGCTCGACACACGTCTCGCCACCGCAAAATCTTTCCACCAGTCGACTGAGTTCTCCGACGATTTTCTCTACTTCTCCCCTGTCGACCGGAGGCAATCCCTCGACGACAAGCACGGCCCCTTGGGTCTCTTCCGTCATCTTTGTCTTGTCGCACTCCCGCCAGTTCCACCGACGGCAGAGGACATCCACATCATCCGCATAGATCACCTCTCCATGTTTTGTGCGCTCCACCTTATCGGAATTGAGCGGCCGGAAGATCTCGCCTTCAGAAGCGAACCGGAGTGTGATATTGCCATCGATGCGGGAAATGTCGTCTCCCCCGACAGGAACCATGTGCTTGAGGGATATATAATTGTAGATATCCACGATCGTGTTGATGGGTTTGAGTGCGATCCCTTTGAGGGTCATCCGATACAGGCTTTCTACCGAGCTTTTGTATTTTTTCGGTTTGGCGCCGAACGCCGAATAGGCCTTCCTCCATGCGGCGATCCTGGGAATCTGAGACTGAGTTTCTGAATGGACAGTCTTTTGGACCGTCTCCTGCTCGGCTGAGATCAAAGCCCGCAGTTCATCCGAAGCTCTACGGTTATCCAAACCGTGAACGATCAGAACGCCCAGAGACAGCTCCGGAAACTGAGCAAAGATCGAATCGTCGACAATAAATCTCATCCCTTTCTCCCCAGTAATTCTTTGGCTGCTCTCACAATGAGGTCCCACGCCTGGTGTATGTGGCGCTCCTCTGTCGTCCGTGCGCCGAAGGCCATTCGCAACACGAACTTCCCCTTAAGAGTCGTCTGTATTAAAAGCACTTTTCCAGTCTGATTGATTCTTTCGATCAGCTCCTTGTTCAGAGCATCGATCATGCACTTGGCTCCCATCCCCGCTGTCAGTAGCTCCGCGAGCACAGAAGGGGGACTGTTGTTGGCCGGAAAATAGGCAAACCATGAGGGATGCTGCCAGTGTGTCATTTCCGGAAGGATGATCTCCTGAAAATCCTTGAAGATATGTTCCATGGGCTCCCCATTCCAAGGGGCGCTTCGGGAAGCCGGTCGAGTATCTCTCCGGAGCCGACCTGGGCCCGCACAGGATACTCTTCGACCGAATCCAAGTAATCCACCACCCAGTTTACAAACTCGTGGCCAAACTTTCTGAATGTCTCTTTATCCATCTTGGGACTCCTTCATCTCTCCGGGTATTCTAATTAATCAGAAAAATGGAGTCAAAACAATGTGAACATTGGTCTTGATTTTCTGTCCGCCACAAAAAACTGAAAAATCCCCGTTTTTAGGGGAAAAATCATGCATAAAATCCCCACTTCTGTTCATTGCAAAGTTTTTTCATTTTTATGTTGAAATCGTTGGTCATTGTGTGGTATAATATTGGAAAGTTTGCGAAAGGGACCCAAAAGCCAAAGAAAAACAAGTGTTTTTTTCTACACTGTTTACTATCAATAACTTAAACTTCAAAAACGCTTCCTGCAGGAAAATCCGCAAAATCATTTGTCCTCCTCAATCCTCTGATCAAGCGCTTCTTGCGCCGTCTTTTGCAGATTTTTCCCAATTTTCCACATAATAACCAGGAAATAGGCAAAAAACAGCAACTTTTTTCTCCTTTTCACCGTATATATAAGTGAAATGGCAAAAATGAGAGAACAAAGAGTTAACACAACGCGCAAATCCCTCCTTTTTACCCCTCCTTTTTTTGAAGGATTTAAGATAGATCCCCTAATCATTTAATCCATCCCCTTGAGGCTACCGATTTTCTTAGAAAATCGGTAGCTTCCTACCTTTGCTGCTCATCCCTTATCCGATAGCACCCACAGAAAAATTTCGAATGAAGATTAAAGGAGGATGCATTGAGCGCCACCCAAAGCCCCCGAAGCTCTTCCTTGACAAAGAGGAACATAGACGCAATAATTTTTCTCGGACTTTTCGAAATAAAAAGTGAGAAAGATAAAGCCAAAATACGCATTTCACACCCTATTGATTTTATGTCTTTGTCTATTTTTTCTAATTCTCTCTGACTGCAATCAGGATTCAACCCAGAATTCGGGTACGCCTCCATCAGAGGGTGCAAAGAAGGCTGGAGAGATAAGACGGATCATCTGTGCCGCTCCGAGTGTAACCGAGGTGGTTTTCGCTCTTGGCATAGGCGGGAAAGTTGTGGGAGTCAGTGACTTCAGCACACACCCTCCTGCGGCCCGAACAATCCCAAGGATTGGCGGATTGATCGACCCCAACAGAGAGAAGATCACGGCTCTCCAGCCGGATCTTTTGATCATCCAGGGGCAAAACGAATCTCTCGCAAGATTTTGTGAAGAACACGGAATCCAATTTCTCTCCATTGAGATCAACACGCTCGAGGATATCTGGGCCGCCATCCACACGATCGGGCAGACACTCAGGGCCGAGGACAAGGCCATCTCACTCGTACAAAATATAAAAGACGACCTTCAAGCTATAAAAGATAGAATCCACAACCGGCCTCCTAAAAAAGTCTTTCTCACGCTCGGTCACACACCGGGAGACCTAACAGGCTTGATGACAACCGGGCCGGGGACGTTTATGCATGAGCTGGTGTCCGTGGCGGGTGGCACAAACATATTTGCGGATGCCTCAGGACTCTACCCGCAGATCTCCAAGGAATCCCTGGTCAAACGCCAGCCTGATGTTATTATCGAAGCTATCCCTGGAGGTGTTCCGGAGGGGAGGCTCAAGCTATTAAAAAAAGACTGGTTACAGCTCCCCATGCTTCCCGCCGTCAAGTCTGGGAATATTCACTATCTCACGGAGGATTTTCTACTGATTCCGGGTGTTCGTATCGCTCAAACCGTTCGTCGCTTCGCAGAAATTTTTCATCCCGAATCCTTTAGCGGGGCATCCGATGCTTGAACTCAAAAACATTCGGCATGTGTTCCCAGAATCGGATTGGACTCTTCATATCCCTTCCCTAGAGATCGTACCGGGGGAGATTTTTTGCATCATCGGTCCCAATGGATCAGGGAAAAGCACGCTGCTGCGTATCGCATCCGGTGTTCTGGGTCCTCTTGAGGGAACGATCCTTCTTCGCGGAAAAAATATATTCGAGATAAAGAGACGCTCGGTCGCAAGATCTCTCGGATATCTGCCCCAGGAGACAGTCAGCCTCTACGATTTCACGGTCGAGGAGATCGTCAAAATGGGCCGCTACCCACACACCCGGGGTTTCGGAACCCTCGAAAAAAGAGATCTAGATGTCGTCGAAGAATGCCTCGACCTTACCGAAATGACACCACTCCGAGGACGGCCCCTGTCCCGTTTATCAGGCGGTGAGAAGAAACGCGCCTTCCTCGCTTCAGTTCTTTCCCAGAAACCCGAGATATTGCTCCTTGACGAACCGACGGGCGCACTCGATGTCCACCACCAGGTTCAATTCTTCCGGCTGCTCAAGCGCCTTTCCAGAGACGGTATAGGAGTTGCCGTGGTCACACACGACATCAACCTGGCCTCGCTTTTCAGCAACAGGATGATGATTCTCTCAGGGGGAGAACCGGTTGCTACAGGCCCGGCCGCCGAAGTTCTCACACCCGTGACGGTCCGTTCTATCTACGGCAAAGACATCCTTTTGGGTTCCCATCCAGAGTCGGGAAGGCCCACACTCCTCCCCAAATTGCTGAAGGAGAAAAAGAGTGAAGGGTAAAGCGATCGTTCTTTACGGCCTCCTCTTCCTCGCCGTCGCTGTGCTCTCCCCCTGGATCGGTGCGGAATCACTGGATCCCGCAGATGTCTGGGCCTATTGGCGCGGCGAATCAAACGCCGATGGAGATATCTTCTGGCTCCAACGCATCCCCAGGGTGATATTGGCTCTTTTGGCCGGCGGCACTCTCGCCCTTGTCGGTGCGTCCTTCCAGGTGCTCTTCAGGAATCCGCTTGTCGAACCCTACACTCTAGGCATGAGCGGCGGCGCAGCTCTGGGAGCCTTTTGCGCGCTATCGCTACCCGCTCTCTGGATCGGCTGGGGCCCCTTTAGCTCCATCCAATTCCTCGCCCTATTGGGTGCCTCCGGAAGCCTGGCTCTCATCTATACTCTATCCCGCAGGCCTCAGGGAATGTCCGTCTATACGCTCCTCCTTGCCGGAGTGACGATCAGCATCATCTGTGGCGGAACGATCCTTTTCCTCAGCTATCTGGCAAGCCCTCATGTCCTTGTTCTCTACCACAGATGGATGATGGGCGGGATCGATGTTGTCGGCTACAAAGATTTCCTCTCTCTCAGCTCCTTCCTCATCCCCGGCCTCCTACTCCTTTTCTGGCACGCAAACGCGCTCAACCAGGTTTCGCTCGGCGAAGAGATGGCTCTCGGTCACGGCGTTGCCGTTAAACGAGTCCAAAGACACGTTTTCGCAGGAGGCGGGTTGGCCACAGCAGCGGTCGTCTCTTTTGTGGGTCCGATCGGCTTTGTCGGCCTGATCATCCCTCATGCCGTGAGACGTCTCAGCGGCTTCGACCAGCGGACAGTGCTCCCCTGCTCATTTCTTCTCGGGGGCGCCTCCCTCGCTCTGTGCGACGCGATCGCAAGAACCATCCTCTCCCCCACAGAACTCCCCGTGGGAATCATCACTGCCATTCTCGGCGGCCCTCTCTTCATTTATCTGCTCATTACGCTCCGTTGGAGATAGGCCTAAACACCTAAAAGAAAAATAAATATGGTAGAATGAGACCTATCCTGGTGAATACAGGTTTATAACGGAGAGATTCAATGGATTTGATTGTAAGAGTAAAAGAGATCAACGGCCGCTGTCCTGTCTACGGAGTAGGGGATTCGATATGTCTCCGTGATGGATACATCCTTGACACAAAGCGCAGTGATCCGGTGTGCATGCACTCACTGGCATCCCTGATGCCCTATTATGTCGCTCTCTCCAGGGGTATTGATGCCAAAGATTTGGGCCTTTCTGGACCGGAGGAGGGAAAGGCCTATGTCCAGTGCCTCGATCCGTGTCATTTAACAGGCGGAGGTACTGTAATTTTCAAGATCTCGCTGATAAGAGAATAATGAATCTCAAGGTTTGCAGATGTTCTTTTTTATAGGGGGCGTTCAGCCCAAAACGGTGACTTTGATAAAACAGCCAAGAATCTGTCCATTCTGTGGCCATCCTGAGATTTGCCAGAAAAGAGTGGATAACTACCTGAGCCTTTTTTTTATCCCGCTTTTCCCAGTAAAAAGAGGCATACCCTTCTGGGTGTGCGAAAATTGCACGACATATTTTGATGATCAAGGTGCTCCAATGACATCCGGCTATCGGGATGGCGCAATGGTATGCCCTCATTGCGGGCGTTCTGTAGGTCCCGATTTCGTCTATTGTCCCTATTGCGGAAAAGGGATCTAGCACAAGAGCTCTTCACACGCATGGCAAATGCCACTGGGAGCATTTCCAAAACCGTGATGAAAGAAGTTCCGAGTGCTCCAATTGGCGATTGCGAAAACACACTCAGTTTCTCCGGCGAGGAAACTTCGCTCGATTCCAGGCTTCCCTCACATCTCCCAATGGGAGATGTTCCGAGCGCGTCCAGCCTTCCACACGGTTTTCTCCACCACCCAATTGGATCCCTCAAAACCGCATGGAGTTTACTTGCCATCACGCTTTTGGAAATGCTTACAATGCCACTTGACAAGTATCCTGACGTGTGAGAATATCCGATCTTGAGTTTTCTTTGACAATTGAATCTTTGGGTTTAAGGTGCAGGGAAGTCCGTGGGAAACGGACGCAGCCCCCGCTACTGTAATCGGGGACAACTTCCAGAAGACGCCACTGTCCTTTTGCGGGAGGATGGGAAGGCCTGGAAGGAGGAAGATCCGAGAGTCAGGAAACCTCCCTTAGACCCCAAGGCCCATCTTCGGGTGGAAGGTTGGGTGATTTTTTTTTGCTTTGTATCACCGTTAGAGAAGCCAAAAACTGCGGGGGACACACACAGGAGGAAATTCTATGGGCAGACGCGTTCTCAGCACGCTGATAATTTTTTTAATCTTGTGCTTCCATCTCTACTCTCAAGAGTCTCAAGAAACAGAGGATCCATCCCAAGAGAAAAAGGACGCTATCCATTATGAGATCGTAGTCACGGCTAACCGTGTGGAGACTTCCTTAAAAGAAGTGGCAAGCTCCGTGGCTGTTATCACCGCCGAGGATATCACGAAAACAGGGAAATCTCGAGTTCTCGAGGTTCTCGAGGGTACAATCGGGCTCTCCTGCGCACAGAATGGTCCCCCCGGCGCACAGGCGACTGTTTTTATCCGGGGCGCAAACGCGGAGCACACCCTCGTCATGATCGATGGAACAGAGATCAACGATCCCATCACTCCCACCCGTTCTTTTGACATGAGTCTTCCACTCGTCGAAAATATAGACCGCATCGAGATCCTCCGCGGTCCACAGAGCACACTCTACGGCTCGGATGCTATGGGCGGCATAATCAACATCATCACACGACAGGACAGAGGCAAACCCAAGTTTTCCCTCTCCGGGCTTGGCGGTACCTATGGCACCTATTCGGGGAATGTGACAGTCAGCGGGAGCACAACTAAAGTCCGATACTCGGCGGCCGTAGCTCTCTTTCGCACGGATGGTTTCTCCGCAGCCAGCACGAAATACGAAGGAAACACAGAGCCAGACGGACACAGGAATCTCACACTCTCAGGAAGGTTTGGGTTCGATCTGACGGCAAATATCAGCCTGGATTTTTTTGCCCGATGGGTCGATACGGAGACCGACCTGGATACGCAGGGCGGAAAGTTCGGAGACGATCTCAACTCTGTCCAATCCTACAACTCACGCTTTCTTCTTTGTAAAGTTAGAGGGCTTTTTCTTCGGAACCGGTGGGAACAAACGCTCAAAGTGTCTCATGTGGATTATCTCCGGACATCCAGCAATCCCGTCGACGAGCTCAACCCGTTTTTCTCCGATGAATCGGAATTCAAGAGCCAGCTGTTAAAAATCGATTGGCAGAATAATCTCTACCTTCATGAATCCAATACGCTGATGTTTGGTTTGGAACACCAGAAGGAACATGGCGAGTCCTGGTATCGTTCAGAGGATATCTTCGGTCCCTGGGAGACCGTTTTCCCCCTACAAATGGCTCACAACACAGGAATATATTTCCAGGACCAAATGAGGTTCGACGGTCGTTTCTTTCTAACCGCCGGCATTCGCTACGATGATCACAGCCAAACAGAATCATCCACAACATACAGGATCGCCCCGACCTATGTTGTCGAAACCACAGGAACAAAACTCAAGATCACCTGGGGCACCGGATTCAAGGCCCCCTCCCTCTACCAGCTTTATTCCCCCGCAACTTCTTGGGGTCCTGTGGGTAATAAAGACCTCAAACCCGAAAAATCGACCGGCTGGGATATCGGCGTGGAGCAAAATTTCTTTGATAACTCACTTTTGCTCGGCCTCACCTATTTTGCGAATGATTTCGAGAACCTCATCGACTATGACTTCACACAGGGCTATATCAATATCAATAAGGCCCGTACAAAAGGGATAGAGTTCACATGTATAGCACACCCCCTTCCCAATTTTTCTTTCTTCGCAACCTACACACGAACGGATGCGAAGAACCGAGAGACAGAAGAGCCCCTCCTTCGACGACCGGAGCATACATTCACTGCCAGGGCGGATTGGGAATTTCTGGAGAGAGCGAATATTCATCTTTCGCTGATCTATGTGGGGGAGAGAGAGGACCTCTACTGGTTGGATTGGACTCCGACACCGGTGACTCTCGACAGCTACATTTTACTCAATGCAGCCGGATTTTATGAAGTATTCGAGCCATTCGGAGTGTTCCTTCGCCTCGACAATATCCTCAATGTCAATTACGAAACGATCAAGGGCTACGCAACTGCAGGATTCTCCATTTATGCTGGAATAAGGGCCAATTTTTAGTATTCCCTTTCGTTTAAGACCTGTGATTATTGCCGATTGAAAAATAAATGCCCGTCAATGGAAGCATCTCAAATCCCTGATGGTTGACGTCCGGGTATCCCCATAACGTAATATGCTTGCCCTGCCACTACGAAAACCAAAAATGCTCGCCCAGTCAATTTGACATTTCAGCATATATTCTGTATTCTTTATATTTAACAGGGTTAATGAGGGAAAGATGACAAACACAGATAGAAAAGGCCTCAATGTCATCTTTCTTTTTATATTCCTGTCTGTCACACTATTCATCAATTTTCTTCATTCTGAAGACAGCCTCACATCTCAGGAGGACTGCCCTGCCTGTCACTTCCTGAATTCCACTTTCACCACCTGCCAGATCAATTTTTTCCACCTCCCGCCCCCTTCCGTTACAGGAGTCTTTAAAGATTTTTATTTTTTTAATTATACAAACATCGTATCAATCTCTCCCGCCTCAAGGTCTCCTCCAGAAGCTTAATTTCTCCATCTCTCTGATCGTGTTTTATTTCGAACACATTGCTGTTCAACACCCAAAGACCGATCAGAGATATTTCGAACACACTTCAGGAGGAAAAAAATGAAAAACAAATTATCGACATTAGCAATAATTGTGCTAAGTCTCGTTCTTGTCATTAATCTCGAAGCTCAAGAATCCGAAACAACATATTCGGAATCCCAGACGGGAAACGTCAAATTCTTGCAACTCTCCGGAATCGTTAAAAGTTACGAAGGCAATCCCATAGAGGGCGCGGTTATTTTGATACCGGAAATCACCAAATCAACAGAGTCCGACAGAGCAGGAGCCTTCGAATTCCTTGCGATTCCACCCGGGAAATATCATCTCGAGGTTTTTGCGGATGGATACATGGACTTCATTTCAGATGTGTTCGTCATAGAAGAGATCAATAAAACGTTCACAATTACTCTCTTGAAAAAAATCTCCGAAGAAATCGTTGTCACAGCCACCCGTACCAAAAAACTTTATGCTGAGGTTCCAGTGAGGACAGAGGTGATCACAGCAAGGGATATCGAACAAATGCAGGCCTCTCAACTGGCGGAATCCCTCGCGCTCACCACTGGCGTCAGGGTCGAATGCAACTGTCAGAACTGCAACTTTACCCAGGTCCGTATCAACGGTATGGAAGGAAAGTACTCCCAGATCCTTATCGATAACTCTCCGATTTTCAGCTCGATGATCGGCGTTTACGGTCTGGAGCAAATTCCCGCTGAAATGCTGAACAGGATAGAAGTCGTTAAAGGAGGTGGTTCAGCTCTTTACGGTGGAAATGCTGTTGCTGGCGTTATCAATGTTCTGACTAAAGAGCCCATGGACAACGGAACCAGGATCAAACTGCATCAGGAATTCACATCGGGCGAGCCTTTAACGAACTTTGGATTCCGGAGCAGCCTCGTGAGCAAGGACCAAAACACAAAGGCGTTCCTTTTTGCCAACTATAAAAACCGATTACCTGTGGATATCACCGGAGATGACATATCTGAAATCGGGAAAATGAGAAGCACAAACTTCGGAGTGAACTTTTTTAGAAACTTTGCCGAAATCGATGGCAAGTTCAAAATGAGTTTTTTCAGAATCACAGAAGATCGACGGGGTGGCAACAAATTCGATCTGCCCCCCCATGAAGCAGACATCGCCGAGTCCATAGATTCGGATCTCAACGGCCTCTCTGCCGATTGGAATCATTATATCACCCGCAAACTTTTTTACAACGTTTCCACATCCTATGTGGATGCGCAAAGAAACTCATACTATGGTTCCGGACAGGATCCTAACGCTTACGGAACGACAAAAAATCCGGTCTTGTTCTTGAATGGCCAGATAAATTACCAGACCGGTGGCCATGTCCTATCGACCGGTGTGCAATACAAAGGAGAAAAAATCAAGGATGAGGCACTCGGATATGGGAGGACGATCAACGATCAATACAGAGAACTGGGTTTATTCCTTCAGGATGACGTCAAGTTCAACAAGGTCTTTTCTCTCCTGGCGGGCTTAAGATTCAGCAAACATTCTCTGATCGAAAAGTCCATCTTCAATCCCAGAATAAGTCTCCTCGTCAACCTCCTGAAGGACCTGAGCTGGAGGACTTCTTTCTCTACAGGATTCAGAGCTCCTCAAGTCTTTGACGAGGACCTCCACATCACCCAGGTCGGGGGTGAAGGAACGATTATAGAAAACTCTCCTGACCTCAAGGAAGAATCCTCTTACAGCCTGAGTACCGGTTTCGATTATGGAAAAGAGTTCGGAAACAACACCCTTCAACTGAGTATCGAAGGCTTTTATACACTTCTTGAAAACACCTTTGTTCTGCAAAAAAAAGAGTTCGATCCCAGAGAAAATACGCTTGTTTTTGAAAGGATCAATGGATCGAATGCAAGAGTGTATGGAGTATCCGCAGATCTTGGCTACAGATTCGGGTTAGCTTTTTCTCTAAATACAGGCTGGACATTTCAGCGTAGTCATCTTTATGAGCCAGAGCCAGATTTTGGTTCCAATGAATTTTTCCGAACACCCGACTCCTACGGATATGTGAGTCTGAACTATGAAAACGAAAAACTTGTCGATTTAGATGTTTCTCTTGACTATACTGGACGCATGAAAGTCCCTCATTATGCTGGTTATATCGAAGAAGACAGGCTGGAAAGCACAGAAACTTTTTGGGTGCTCAATACAAAACTCACAAAGTCAATTGCTCTCTCCCAAAATAATAAAATAGGACTCTTTGTGGGCATCTTCAACCTTCTTGACTCGTACCAGCAGGACTTGGATCAAGGGATATTCAGGGATTCGGGCTATGTTTACGGTCCCACAAAATCACGGTCATTTTATGCAGGATTCGAATTCTCATTCTAAACGGATTTTAAAAGGTTTGCTTGTTTTCCTGTTTTGTATCCGATCGAGTCTGATCGATCTCTGGCCTTCTCTGTCTTTTATACTTTTCTATCCAGTAAAAGATAATTATGTCCAGAGTACGATTGACCCCTGCAAAATATTAAAAAGCTATTTTACAGAGAAAGGCTTTGAGGCGGGGCCAATCAAAATCCCAGAGCTGGGAGTCCTTGTTGAACTCAAAAAAAACCAATTTTATCGTAAAGAAGACAGTGTGCAGGATGTCTATCATCGTATCAATGAAATTCGAAGCCAATTCGGACTTCAAGGGCCACATATGGATGATTCTAACGGAAACGGTTGGTGTGGCGTGTTATCGGCAAATTGCTGCGAACAAAAGGCGTTTGCCTTCATCGTTCTTGTAAAAAAGGACTTGAACGATGCCAGCCGGATATACACAACAGCCCATGAAAACGGACATTTTTTGTGGTACACGAACACTCAAGAATTGATCTACAAAAAATCGACAAATCCAGAATTTGTAAAATCCTGCATTCAGACGGATGGGGACTTCGCTGTTCTATGCGGTTGGATAGCCCTTAAGATAGAAGATTATTCTTTGGAAGATTGCATCATAATAAACAGCAAGGATAAAGAAAAGGGGGAAAAAATTGAGCAGATAAAGAACCTTGTCATCAAATATTTTCCTGGTAAAAATTAAACCCTCTTTGTTCTTCATCGGACCAAAAAAAAAATTTAGTGCTTGCTCTTGCATTATCGCTTTTTCCATACAATTAAAATTCTAGTCTAACCAGAAACTTTGAGCCTATCTTTTGAGTTGACTTTACCCAGTTCCTTCTCCTATAGTAATGTAAAGAGAACGAATGAACATGTCAGGAAGAAAAATCTTTCATTCCATTTTTCTCTTTATTTTTATCGCAGCCTTCCTATCTATAAACTTTTTTCATACAGAAAAATATATCCATTCGAATGACTCCTGTGTGGCATGCCATTTCCAGAATTCCACGCTTGTCACAAGCCAGATAAATTTTTTCAGTCTTCCCCCGCTTTTCTTATTGGGAGTTTTAAGGTCTATTAAATCCTACCATTATAACTACCTCAGCTGTATTGATTCTGCTTCCCGTTCTCCTCCGGCCGTCTAATCCATCCGCTCCATAACCAGATTTTTATCATTTTCTCTGATTTAAACGACTGAGAGGAGGTCAAATGAAGAGACGCATAGTACCCTTTTTGATACTTGTAGTCTTTGGGATGAGCGCTCTCTGGAGCCAGCCATCAGAAGACAACGTCTTCAATCTCGATCAATGCATATCCACGGCCCTCAAGCACAACCCTCTTATTCTATCCTCGCTCGAACAGCACAAGGCATCTCTAGCCCGTATCCACCAGGCTAAGGCTTGGACACAACCGTCTTTAAACTATGATTCGGACCTTCAGCCGAGTTTTTTTAACTTTAAAAATGCAGGAGAAACGTACTTGGGCGTGAGTCAATTGTTTGAGTTCCCCGGGAAACAATCCGTGAGGGGTAAAATCGCTTCAAGGGAGTCAGACGAAATACTCGCAGAAATCGATCTTTTGAAACTGGATCTGACCTTTCAAGTGAAGCAAGCCTTTTATGGACTTCTCCTCGCCCAAGAAAAACTGACATATGCCGAGCGGAACCGGGAGCTCGCCCAGGATTTTCTCGAAAAAGCGGAGCTCAAATACGAAGCCGGCGATGTCGCACAGGTCGAAGTGTTGAGAGCCCGTGTCGAGGCAGCGACGGCCGCAAACGAGGTGCGCACCGCTACCACCGATGTCAGGTTGGCCAAAGCAACCCTAAATTATCTCCTTTCCCGAAAAAAATATGCCCCTATCGAAATCGTGGGAAAACTGAAGAGAGAACCTATTCAATTGGATATCGACCGTCTTCTTGACAGAGCACTGTTAACGCGTCCTGAAATGAGAAAAATTAACGTCTCCATCGAAAGAGAGAACCTCCAGAAAAAATCGGCACACATGAGCTATTTGCCAGATCTTGAGCTTGGAGTCAACAGACATCGCGTCGAGGGGGAAGGCGCCTGGTGGGATGTGACTCTATCCGTTCCTATTCCTCTTTTTTTCTGGCAGCCAAAAAAGGGCGAGATCGCTGAAGCCGAAGCGAATATCCGTGCCCTCCAGAAAGAGGCGGATCACATCAAAAACACCATCACTCTCGAGGTGGAAGAAGCTTATACGAATGCGGTGACTGCGGAAAACCAGATCCGGCTATTTGAGACAGAAATTCTCAACCAGGCCGAGGAGGTCTACAACATGTTTCTCTTCAGCTACCAAGAAGGCGAGATCGGCAGCATCGAGCTTATCGCAGCCCGCAGGACTCTCCTCGAGTCCGCCCAATCCTACGCCGATGCCCTGTTTAACTATGAAGCCGCCTTGGCAGCCTTGGAAAGATCCATAGGACAACCTCTAAAAGGAGAATCCCAATGAAACAAAAAAACAAACATCGATTTATATATCCGATCCTCATCCTTTCGCTTGTGGGATTCGGACTCACATGTGGAAAACACAGAGAAAGAGATCAACAAGAAGACACAGAAATCGCTCAAAGAGGACCGGGTAAAAAATCAAATCTTCAGCAAGCTCCTGGTCAAAGAAGGATGGGACAAAGAGGCCAGCAGGCCGTCGGGAGAGGACGAGGAAGAGGAGTAAGGAATTGGGGACCCTCGGATGTGATCGAGCTGACACAGGAAGAAATAGGCGCCATAGAGATCGAAACTGTAAAGGCAACCTATAGGCCCCTCAAATCCACACTGGCCGCTATGGGAAAAGTCCTGGAACATCCCTACAGAAAGGCCATTGTTAGCTACCCCTTTTCTGCCAGAATTTACCAGATCCATGTCCGCATTGGAGACTGGGTGAAAAGGGGACAAAAGCTCATCACGCTTCAGAGCGAAGAGGTGGGTAACGCCAAATCGGATTTCTACAAGGCACAGGCAGATTTCGAACTGGCCAAAGTCAATTATGAACGGCAAAAACGGCTTTTTAATCGAGGAGTGGGTGCACAGAAGGATTACTTGTCCGCGGAATCGGATTTCAAAGTCGCCGAAGCCAGTCTCAACGCTGCAGAAAAAAAACTTCATGTCCTGGGCTTCAATGAGGACGAAGTCAAGGCGATTGCCAACACGCATCAGATCAATCCCATTATCGTTCTCTATGCACCCATTGCAGGTAAGATCACGATTAACAACGCCGTCCTGGGCGCCATGATCGACCAGGAAACGGAAATTCTAACCATCATGGATCCCACGATACTCTGCATCGACGCCGAAATATACGAAAAAGACATCTCCAAGATCAGGGACAAGCAAGAGGTAGAAGTGAGTGTTCCCGCGTATCCTGGCGATCGATTTAACGCTGAGGTCTGCTTTATCGGAGATGTCCTTAACGAAGACACACGAACGATAACCGTGCGCTCTGAGGTCAACAACTCGGACTACAAGCTCAAGCCCGGGATGTTTGCCGATATCCGGATTCTTCTGAACCATCAGACGAATGCCCTCGTTCTCCCCAGAGAGGCCATTCTCGATGATGGAGACAACACGATCGTCTTTATCGCAAAAGCCGGGAAATATTATCCCCAAATCGTTACCCTGGGCGCAAGGGAAGATTCTCTCGTCGAAATTCTCAACGGCATCCAAGAGGGCGACGAAGTCGTTACCACGGGAAATTACCAGCTGAAATCCAAGCTCTATGATGAGATTTTAAAAAAAGGACAGGTCCATTAATCTGTGGGGATGGTACTCTTAGTTAATCCCGACAGAGTCAAAAACTGGAGAATCCATCATGATAGATAAACTGATCGAGTATGCATTAAAACATCGGTTGCTTACAATTCTTTTGGTTCTTCTTGTTTCCATATGGGGAATCATAGTTTACACTCAAATACCCAAGGATATATATCCCGACCTGAATGCTCCTCTTGTCAAGATCATAACAGAAAATCCGGGTATGGCCGCAGAGGATGTGGAACGGCTCATCTCCTTTCCGCTCGAAAGCCTGCTCAACGGGGCCCCCCACGTTACTCGCGTCCGCTCCGAGTCAACAACCGGAGATTCCGTTGTCACCGTTGAATTCGATTGGGGGATGGACATCTACCTTGCAAGGCAGATCGTATCCAGTAAACTGGAGCTAATCGCCGGGCGGCTTCCCATCGGAACGACACAGCCCATCTTAGGGCCGGTTTCTTCGCGAATGGGTGAAATTTTCGAGTTCGCTGTGATAGGTGAAGAGACCGATCCTATGGAACTCCGCTCTGTGGCCGATTGGACGATCCGCTACAGGCTGCAGGGAGTAGAGGGGGTCTCCTTTGTCATCAACCTGGGTGGATTTATCAAACAGTTCCAAGTTTTTCTAAAACCCGAGATGCTGAAAAACTATGGCATCACTATCAACGATGTGAAAGAGGCCATCGAAAACAGCAACAGGAATTTTTCCGGAGGAGTCATCATCAAGGGAGCGCAGGAATCCCTGATCAAGGGGATCGGCCGCATCGAGACACTCGAACATATCGAGAACACGGTCATCACCTCCAGGAACAACGTGCCCGTATTCATCAAAGATATCGCCGATGTAAGGATCGGACCCAAATTCCGGAGAGAAGCGGGCAGTCATAATGCCGAAGAAGCGGTCTACGTGACCATCGAAAAACAATTCGGCGGCGACACATTGACCGCCATTGCAAACATCAAAAGGTCATTGACGCAAATCGCGCGTGACCTTCCTGAAAACATATTCATCAAGCCTTTTTATGACCAGTCGATTCTCATCCTGAAATCAATCGAGCACGTGGAGATCTCGATACTCCAAGGTGCAATATTGATCATTATAGTCATGATGACTTTTATGTGGAACCTAAGAAGCTCCCTCATCGCATCGTTGACCATCCCCTTCTCCATTCTGATCGCTTTGGTCCTCATGAATTTGTTCGGTATTAAACTGACCGTCATGTCCATAGGAGGATTGGCGATCGGTATCGGAAAGGTGGCTAACGGTTCGATCATAATGGTCGAGAACATCTATCGGGTGCTCCGCGAAAAGAAAGGCCAGGCATCTACTCTTCAACTCACCTCCGAAGCAGCCAAGGATGTGGGGCGTCATTTATTCTCGGCCAATCTGATCATAATCTTGGTCTTTTTGCCTCTGCTTACCCTTCAGGGTATCGAAGGCGCCATGTTCCGGCCGACAGCATTCGCTGTCGCCGCGGCCCTTTTCGGCTCACTCATTCTCAACCTCACACTCAAGCCGGTTCTTGCCTCGGTCTTTTTGACTGAAAAGCACATCAAAGACAGAAGAAATCCTGTCACGGAATTTCTCACACCAATGTATCGTTCAGTCCTTGAAGGAGCACTCAAACACAAAAAAACGATCCTGATCATTTTCATGATTTTACTGATCGGAGCCGGTGTTTCCTACAATTTTCTTGGAAAGGAATTTGTGCCACCTTTGGACGAAGGGGCAATCATGGCTTCAACCGTCATGCTGCCTGAAACAAGCCTCGAGGAATCCGTAAAAATGGGTAAACGCATCGAGACTATCTTCCTCTCGTTTCCCGAAGTTATCTCCGTATCCCGAACGACAGGAACGGCTGAGGCCTCCGAACACCTACACCCCGTGAACCACAGCCACTATAACATCGAATTGCTGCCGAGGGAAAAGAGAAAAAGAGGCTTTGACGAGATCACACAAGCCATGCGGGAAGAGCTGGATAACATCCCGGGGATCGCCTATATATTCGAGCAGCCCATCGCCAACAAGCTGGCTGAAATGCTGACAGGGGTCGAGGGAGAGCTTTCCATCAAGCTTTTCGGTCAGGACCTGGATATACTGAACCATACGATCGAGGACATCCGCAACGTTCTGGTAGATATCGAAGGTGTCGCGGACCTTCAGATAGAGCAGACCACCGGGATACCTCAACTGGTTGTCCAACTCGATAGGGAAAAGCTCGCACGCTTCGGGATCTCCGTAAGCGATGTGGCCGACATCATAGAAACAGCGCTCAACGGGATCGAAGCGACCGACGTCTATGAACCCGATAGGATCACGTCTGTCCTCATACGGCTCCCAGAGAAGTACCGCAATGACGAGGAGGCCGTTAAAAATCTCCTCATCGATGCACCTAATGGAGAAAAACTGCCCCTCTCTCAGTTGGCTGATATTGCAAAGAGCGAAGGCCCTCAAACCATCTTTCGCGAAAACCTCATGCGCCGAAAGATCATCATGTGTAACCTGCTCGAAAGGGATATTGGATCCTTCGTCGAAGAGGCGCGGCAAAGGATCGAGGAAGAGATCGACCTGCCTCCAGGGTACTTCGTCACCTTCGGAGGCCAGTTCGAGAGCCAGCAAAGGGCCACAAAACATTTGACCATGCTCATGCTCATCGTCATTCTGATCATCTTCGTTATATTGTTCTCCTCGTTCGGCTCCATCTGGCAGGCTCTCCTCATAATCATGAACATACCCACAACCCTTATCGGAGGAATCCTTGGACTATTGATCGCCGGCCAAACATTGAATGTGTCATCCACCATCGGGCTTATTGCGCTGTTCGGAATTTGTGTTCAGAACGATGTCATTCTCGTGGCTAAAATCAACGACTTCAAAAAACAGGGATTATCACTCAGAGACGCTGTCACGGAAGGCGCTTTGACCAAGCTCAGGCCGATCCTGATGACAGATATGGTGATGATCGTCGCCGTATTGCCCATGGCACTGATCAAAACCACGGGGGCAGAATTGCATAGACCCCTCGCCGTCGTCTACATCGGCGGATTCTTCTTCGCCATACTGCTCCGGTTGATAGTGGTGCCCCTTCTTTACGAAACTCTGGGAAAAATAGCAGAACGATTCCAGAGAGCCTGAAATCCTGGGATTGCATGCGATCGATTATAAATGATCGGCGAGTATCTTTATACCGATGAGAATTAGGATCAAGCCACCGAAAAGCTCTGCTCGCCGCCCGATAATTTGACCGAGGAGCGGCCCCACTCTCGTTCCCAAAAGAGTCATACAAAAGGCGACGATCCCGATTACTAGGGAAGGATACCAAATCGTCATACCTAATGCGGCAAAACTCAACCCTACAGCAAGAGCATCGACGCTCGTTGCAATTGACAGAATGACCAGAGACCAGCCTCTAGTGGGATCATGGGGTGCACTTCGAGGCATTGCCTGTGACCGCAAAGACGAAAAAATCATACGGCACCCGATTAAAAAGAGCAGGCCAAAGGCCACCCAGTGATCGAAATCCTGGATGAGTGAGAGGACTGTGGTCCCTGCCAGCCATCCAAGAACGGGCATCATAAACTGAAAATATCCAAAGGAGAGAGATAGTCTCATGGTTTGTTTTGCGTTGACCCGCTCAGGCCTGAGGCTCATTCCCACGGAAACGGTAAAAGCGTCCATGGCCAGAGCAAGCGCAATGGATAAAACGACTGGGACATTCATGCTTCAGGGCTCAAAGACATTTGACTCATATACGACATTATCCATAAGTTCTTATGCGTACTTTTGCAAATATTCCAGAGCAAGACTGGACATGAGCAAGGTGCCTTGAGGGAGAACCTTCTCATCAATGTCAAAAGCGGGATGGTGGTGCGGAAAATCAAATCCATCTCCAGCGCCGAGAAACAGAAACACACCCGGAACTTTCTGGAGATAATAAGCAAAATCTTCACCTCCCATAACAGGATCGATATCAACAACAGATTCTTTACCGAGTGTTTGTCTGGCAACATCCAAAACAAAATTGGCCATGGCCGTGTCATTTATAACCGGAGGATATCCTTCTTCGTAAGTCAAATCTACGCTGGCACCCATGGCTTTGGCTGTGCCTTTGGCGATCTCTTCGATGCGTTTTTTTGCGATATCTTTAATTTCCGATTCGAAACTCCGTACAGTCCCCGTTAATTTGACATCACCGGGGATGATATTATAGATCGTACCGCCTGCAATCGTTCCGAAGGACACAACCGCAGGCTTCAGGGGATCGATATTCCGGCTGACGATGCTCTGCGCATTTACCACGATCTGTGAGGCTACCAGGATCGGATCCACCGTCTGTTGGGGCATGGACCCATGTCCCCCCTTTCCTTTGACCACAAGGGTGAAGTCATCCGGCTGAGCCATCATGGGGCCTTTGACAACACCGACTTTACCTGTAGGCAGCGGTACCCAGAGGTGCAGGCCAAAAATGGCATCCACACCATCGAGCGCTCCCTCTTCGATCATCTGTTTGGCCCCGCCAGGGATACGCTCTTCCGAAGGCTGAAAAAGAAAGACCACATTGCCTTTAAACTCATTTTTCCTTTCCGTAAGGAGCTTAACAGCCCCCATGAGTATGGCCATATGCCCATCATGTCCGCAACAATGTGCGGCCTCCGGATTCTGGGATATGTATTCCTTGTCGCCCTCTTCCCTCAAGGGGAGGGCATCGATATCGGCTCTCAGGGCAACCGTCTTTCCTCCCGGATTTCCCTGAAGGACACCTCTCAATCCTGTTCCCGCACATTCTGCGACCGGGATATCAAGACTCTCCAGGTATTTCCGTATGACCGAAGATGTCCTTCGTTCCTGGAATGCGACTTCCGGATGTCTGTGAAAGTCGCGCCTCCACTTCACGATCTGATCAGCGATTTCTCCAACATCTTTCTTTAAACGTTCTTGCATCTCTTTCTCCATATTTCAACATTCATAACGCTCATGAATCTTTAAAGCTAATACACCTTGATGCTGATGAGTTTTTTATCTGCATAAGCCTAGAGTTTGTTTCCCTTTAAAGAGTATCCATTCGTTTTGGTCTTGTATGGAGAGATACCGCCACTGCGAGGAATCCATTAACGAGGAGCCCTACGAAGCCCGCATTCATCCCCAGAAAGGGATCGCGGCCGGTGAGGATGAGGAAGACCACAATGCTTATGCCGACAACAAGACCTGCGAATACTCCTGTTTTGGTCACGCGTTTCCAGAAGAGGCCGCAAACGACACCCGGAAAGAACTGGCACACACCGTCATATCCGAGGATGAGGAGGTTCACCAGTTCATTGGGAAAGAGGATGGCGAAAACGAGCGCAAAAGTTGTGATAACGAGCACCATGATCCTCGATAACCGCAACACCGTCTCCTCCTTGGCCTGAGGTCGGAAACCGGCCTGATAAACATTCTTGGCCAACAGAGTCGATGCAAAAAGCACCAGGATTGCCGACGGGACCATTGCCGTCACTGCCCCGGCTGCGCCCACAAATCCCATGAACCAGGGGGGATAGGTCCTGTTCACCAGCTCCAAAAAGGCCATATCCCCGTTCTTGAGCTCAGGGATCACAAGGAAGGCCGTGAAACCCACAAAGAATATGAGAAGGATCGGGATCTGGTAGAAAGGCATGATGATGGCATTCCGTTTAATAACCTTGTCGCTTTTGGCTGAAAAGGCCGAACCGAAGACATGCGGCCACATGTAAAAACCCAATCCTGTGAGCAAAGCCGTGGACATGACCCAACCCACATCCATGTTCGGCGTCGATCCCGGGAAAATGAGATGTTCGGGCATTTTGGCCATGAGAGCATCGAACATCTTTCCAGGGCTACCAAAATAGATGATGGGCACTCCGATCCCCACCACCCCCACAGCCGCCAGCATCATTACATCCTTGATAATCGCGACCCATGCGGCTCCCCGGAGACCGCTGGTGTAGACAAAAATACAGGTGAGAACGAACGCCAGAAGGATGGCCGCGTTGGACGAAACAGCCCCATCACTGGCGATCTCCACGATAAATCCCAACCCCGCCAATTGGAGCTGGAGGTAGGGGATGATCGAAAAAACACCGATGAGCGCCACAAAAACCCCGAGAGACCTGCTGTCATAACGTTTGATAAAATAGTCGGGCTGTGTGTGGAGGCCATGCCTCTTGCCTACTCTCCAGAGGGCGGGGAGGATGAAAAAGGACAACGTATAAGCCAATGTCCCATAGATCAAAATATAAAAAGCAGGAGCTCCCTTGGAGAATGCCCAGCCGCTGGCACCGAGAAAAGTGAACGTCGTGTAGATCTCACCCGCCATGAGAAGCCAAATGAGGATGAGCCCGAAGCGGCGCCCGGCAACCGTCCAGTTCTCCAGGTTCATCTTTAGCCGCCGTCCCGCAAAAATGCCAACCCCGGCAGAGATGGCTATTGTTGCAAAAATAATGAAAAGTGCCATATTCACTCGTCTTCTCCCTCATCGGCTCTGTTGAATTTTTTTTCACAGAGATACGCTATAAAAAGTAGGGGAGGGGTCAGCACGACCCAGAACAGGATCCAAAAGAGGAGGAAAGGCAATCCCAAGATCACAGGCTCCAACCGATTAACAACCGGGAGAGCAAAAACCAAAGTTATAAACGGGATCGCAGCGAATAACAGCGCCAGCTTTGTGCCTAATTTTCTCACATCTCCTCCTCCGATGGATTATCAAAAAAATCGGCCACTGCTCCAATCCTTAGGTAGGCGTGGAAGGGATTGGCGCCAAATCTTGAACACTCCATATGGAACCTGAATGATTCAAAAAAGCTTTTAATAATCCAATATCTCAAAGCACTCAATATCAGAATACCCCAAAAATATCAAACATCTTTTTGATCTTGGATATTGACAAACCAATCACAAACTGTAAACATACTCTTAATTTATTACTGAATGAAAAGTCATAGGTGTTGCTCGACACTCCCAATTAAAATAGAAATTCTCTCCAATTCATCATCGGGAATCCCGACTCGATTGAAAAACGTGAGATAACGATGGAATTTCTAGATTCACTGATCTTTAAACTGAACATCTTCACGGTTCCTCCTCTCGTTGTCGGCATCTTGATGTTCGTCCTGGGTCTCATCACGATAATCAAGGACAAGGCCTCCAAGGTTAGTGTTTCCTTCTTTATGGTCACCTTGAGCATACTTGTCTGGCTCGGCTCCCTGGCATGGTTGTACTCGGCCCCCAATGAACAGGACGCTGCCTTGTGGGCGATCATCGAACATTTTGGCGTAGCTTTCATTCCGAGTTTTTTCTTCATCTTCGCCCTGGATATCATCCGGCGCTACAGACAATACAAACATTTCGCATGGGCCACACTGGGTCTTTCGGGCCTGTTCTGTGCCGGATTTGTATCCTCCCCGTTTTTGATCGAAGGCGTCTCCATGCAGCGCTGGGGGTACTATGCTCAATACGGCCCTCTGGGATTCACTCTCATCATCTATGTCGGCCTCTTTATGTTGATTAGCATGGCCCTCCTCTGGAGAGAATATCTGGGGAGCACGTCCGAGCGGGAGAGGAGCCGTCTTAAGGGAATTTATATCGGAGTCGCGATAGGACTACTGGGAGCCCTCGATTTCGCTCCGACCCTTGGAGTTCCGATCTATCCCCTGGGGTACATCCCCATATTTATCTGTGCCCTGATATTAGGGCAGACCATCCTGCGTTTCAGGCTGATCGACCTGACCCCCTCCTTTGCAGCCAAACACATTCTGGATACGACAGAAGGGCCGATCTCTGTCATCGACCTCGAGGGGAATATTTGTGTA
>JASFPP010000016.1:0-33189 GCA_050115915.1 Candidatus Aminicenantota bacterium | reverse complement strand
GCCTCCCGGATGTCCGCATCCTATATATCTGCAGTCTATGGAATGGCGATTGCGGTCGTCTGCGCCATCCCCGCCTTAAAAACAGCTGCTCTATGGAATACAAAACCTAAGGATGAACGGGAAAATATGCATGAGGAACAGGAGAGCAATAACATGACCTTTCTCAAATTGGATAATGTGATCGGCTATATCCTGTTTATCTTCACTCTAGGATGGGCCATTTTTACCCCGCTACTGGGAAAAGTATTCGATGGGCCGCTCAAGGCTCAGGATCTGTTCCTCTATTGGCCATCGCTTCTCGTGGTGGTGGGGGGGACAATTGCGATCGCACTCTTTGTGGGGAATTCTGGAGCTAGCAGATCATTGACCATAGGCTTTGCTTTGACGGGAATGCTTGCCACGCTCATGGGATTCGTGCAGGCGATGATGGGCTTTTCTTCCAAAGAGATTCAGGATATAGCCTCAGCCATAACCTTTATCCTCTCGTCCTGTTTTATTGCACTCCTGGGTATGATGCTTGTGGGGAATCCTCTGGTCGATCGGTCAGTGAAATCTGACAATATTCAAAAAACACACACCCTTAACCGTATCGCCTGGTTTGTCTTTCCTTTTATGACCCTTATCATCTTATTCTTGACGTTCATAATGGTAGTCACACCGATTAAGAAAGGATGACATTAGCCATTAAAACCTCTCCAGATATCGGGTGGTAAAATATTCGTCCTTCACGTTTGGGTTGAACTGGAGCTCCTTCACCCTCATGATCGATTTCCTGTCGTTCTGAGTATTCGTCATGACCATGTGGATGTATCTGTATTTGTTGTTTACAGGATCGACTTCCCTGACCTCTTTCACGTTTAGCTCTTTATGGAGTTCCCCATCGAGGTCAAAATAAACAGCCTTCCGTATCACAAAAATATCCTTTTCGATGTGGATAACACGCTTGGAAAAGCCATTCTCATCCGCCACATCGTCATCGACCGGGATGATTTCGATCTCCCAGCACGCAACGCCTTCTGCTTCAGAATCTCCAAGCAGATTGTACATAAAATCATCCAGAGACGGAGGAGTCATATCGGCATAGGAGAATTCAGAGCCCATAAAATTCTTCGACTTCTCGCTGCTGACAATCCTCCTCGTTTTTCGCAGTGCCGGCATAAACAGCCACATGTCGTCATCTTTTTTTTCGTAATCGAAGGTGAGAAGACCTGTGCCTTTGACATCCCCCGGTGCAAGAAAACGGATAAGCCTTTTTTCCGTTTCTCCGTTGTCGTACAACTTGGACACCATGGCAATCTCCCTGATACGTTCTCGTCCTTTGCTGTCGATGATCGTGAGGGTCGAGATCGCCTCTATTCCGGTTGCTTTAATGGCTTTAAACGCCCTGTCGACAATCTCTTTGGCATCGAGATCCTCTTGTGCATAGAGCGGATAAGAACAAACGCAGACACAGATTAGCAAAGCCAATAATTTTATTTTTTTCATTTTGCTCCTCCTCTATTGGGATATCTTGGCGGGCTCTAAGAATTTGGGTTTAACGACAAGACAAAGCGACGGCACCAAGACCAGCGCTCCGATAAGGCACGAGAGGATGGAAATAACCACAAGGAATCCAAAAAACCTCACGGGCATAAAACCGGAGACGATGAGTACGACAAACCCGATGACGACGGAAAAGGCATTGAATACAATGCCCCTTCCTGTGGTTGTGAGTGTTTTCCGCACAGACTCTTTTTCTCCGAGACCCTGGAGCCGCTCTTCACGATAACGCCAGAGAAAGTGGATGGTGTAGTCGACACCCACTCCGATCATAATCGAAGAGAGCATGGCTACAGCGACATTCAGCTCGATACTGAGAATTCCCATCAAACCAAAAAGCGTTACAATCGAAATGCCCAGAGGGACTGTGGCGATAAGGCCGGCTACGATCGAACGGAACAAGAGCATCAGAAGAAGCCCGATCAGAACAACGGCAATGGCGAGAGAGATCACCTGGCCATTGACGACGCTGTGGGCCATCCGCGCGAGAACAACGCCAAACCCTCCCACAAAATCCACATCTTCATCATTGGCGATCATGGAATTGACAGTGCGGATAAGTGCGTGGAGCTTTGGTGTGCTCGTTGTGTTGAGACGTGCCGTGACCATAGCGTGTTCGTAGGGAAAATCGACGAGCTTTTCAAAATCCTCCGGATCTCCGCTCATGGAATAGAGTTCGAAATACTGGGCAACAGCCTCTCTGGAATCGGGGATTCGGTCATAATAGGCCTCCCCCTCATCGAAAAGAGCTCTGCTCATCTGCCTGACGACCCTTGCGATGGATATCGTCAGTCCCACTTCGGGAAGTTTTTCCAGGTTTTTTTCCATGTCATCGATCTTTTGCATGATCCTCGGCTCTTTAATATCTCCCTTGTAGACAACCGAAATATTTTGCGATCCTCCCAGATTATCGTTAACGAGGTCAGTCGCATAAACGATAGGGTGACTATTCGGGAAGTAATCTTTGGGATCGGTCTCAATGACGATAAAAAATATTCCGGACGAAATGACGATCGCAAAAAGAACCGCCCCCGCCAAAATAGACTTGGGCTTACTCGAAACAGCTTTACTGAAAAAAAGGAGCAACCGTTCCAACAGCGGTTTTTTTCCCGTTCCGTTGCTCGCTTTGATGACCGGCTTTGCTTTAGGGAGTAAGGAGATAACAGCCGGAATAAAGAAAAGGCTCGCAGCCAGCGCATAGACAATACCCGCGGAAGCCAGTATTCCCAGCTGCTGTGCGGGGATGATCGAGTGGCTGAGAAGACAGAGCATGCCAGTCATTGTGGTCAGCCCGGTCAACACAACCGGTTTACTGAGACTGGAGAAGATACTCTTGGCAAGTTCCTTTTTGGTATAAGGATTGCCTTCGACGTTGTATTCTTGATATTTGGCGATCAGATGGATCCCATAGTCGTTGGCGATGGCGATGAGCATGATAGGCAGGAGAATCGTGATGACATGGATCCTCCATCCCAAAAGCGGAATAAGCCCCATAGAAAAAAGAATGGACAGGATCACAACAAAAAAAGGAAGGATAACCCCTCTGATCTGCCTGAAACAGAAAAAGAGAAAGACGAGCATGACGAGAAGCCCCAAGGGCAACAGCCGGCGCAGATCGCCCTGTATGTTCTTGCCGACTTCAAAACGTGTGTTCGGCAGGCCGCCGAGCACGAGCTCCTCCTCTCCTTGATTCGCTTGGATGAGCTTTCTGATCTCGGGCACGATGATCCGGTCGGGGATATCGCTCTGGATGAGCCCGATCACAGCGGTTATCCTGAAATCTTCGGAGATCACGCTGCCATAGACCATGTCGTTCCCGGCGATCTCTTCCCTGAGGACCTCGATCTCCTCTTCGGTCCTCGGGATCCGTTTGACAGCAGGGTCTACGATCATGGTGCCTTCTTCTGTTTTTATATTCTTGAGCTCGAAAAGCGACCAGACTTTGTCCACGCCTTTTGTCCTTTTCATCTGCCGCGAGATCTTTTTTACGCGTTTCAGTGTATCCGGTCGAAGGACATCATCTGTTTTTACGAGAATCATCAACATGTCGGTCCCACCGAAAATCTCGTCGATCTTATCGATATTAATCCTGGATTCCCAATGAGGGGGGATCATGGATTTCATGTCCGACTCGATTTCGGCCCGGGGAATCTGGCGGCCAAAGACGAATGTGATCGCAATAAAAGCGATTATAATGAGCCAGCGGAATTTTATAATAAATTCAGACATTTTTATCATTCTCTACCTCCGTATTCATTGACCATGCCTCTCTGCGATACCGGTTATCCCATACAAAAATAGGGTTGTAAGGACATCTGCATAGCGCGCGTAGAAAGCATCGTCGAATTTCAGATGAAAGGTTTTCTTCTGGACAGATCTAACCCTAAAATGGGCCAGAATACTGGATAAAAGAGAGGGCCCGATGATGCTGATGGGAACAGGATCATTTGGATCCAGGCCGAACCTTTCGATCAACCCGCTAATGGCTTTCACTAATCGAATCACCCTTTCTGTTTTAACATCCGCTATTTCAGGGATATCGAGCGGAATTGCGTGGAAAGCGGCGAGAGAGAGATCTCTGTTTTTTCTTACAAAATCGATGATGCCGTGGATGATATCTCTCACACATTCTTCGGGAGATTTGTTCTCATCATACATATTCTGGATAATCTCGAGATACCTGTCATGAAAATTCTCGATAATTTCTTTTAGAATGCCGACTTTTCCGTCGAAATAATAGGATATCATCGCGATATTGACATTCGCTTCTGTGGCGATCTCACGAACGCCGACAGCCGCATATCCCTTTTGCGCGAACAGAGCGATAGATGCATCCAGGATTCTCTGTTTGGGATCTTTCGTTTTTTTTCTCATATTTTCTTTCCTCCTCAATAAGCATCCTCGTTAAAAAGACAACCGAAGCTCCGTGAAAACAGCGCTCAGAGGCGTGTCGATGGTCCCGAATAATGTATCGTCCGGTCCTCCATACAGAATAGCCCCCAA
Source organism: Candidatus Aminicenantota bacterium (assembly GCA_050115915.1). Taxonomy (GTDB): domain Bacteria; phylum Acidobacteriota; class Aminicenantia; order Aminicenantales; family Aminicenantaceae; genus WTAW01. Next base: position 28,647 of record JASFPP010000016.1, on the reverse strand, counting down.
GGTAAAGGTCAGCGCATCGGCAATGTCATAGTCCATTTTGGGTTTGAGGAAGTATTCTTCTGTGGTTATGTTGTATAATCCGACAAGCTCCAGACTCAAGATTTCATGCAGCAACAACCAACCCGCCCGGCAGGAGAAAGCATGACTGACCTTGTCCTGCTGCCCTGCAATCATTCGGTTCTTCTCATGCAGGATTTTTATCGGAAGAATATCGGGGACTGCGATATGGTAGAGTTCTTCAAATTCGAAAACGAAACGGCCGATGTACTGGATGATCACAGTTAAATCACCTGAGAATTCTTTATCTATGCCAAAAACATAAGATAGTTCAGGATTGGGAATATGGAACTCGGCCTTATGATCTCCCTGCGGCTTTCTGTAACCGACCTCTCCCCTCAGGCCAAATTCACCCGCTGTGGTTTGAATATCGGCGCCGACCACAGACATCCTGTAGGCTTTGGGAAAAATCGTAAAAGGATCGCGGGGAGGAAAAACACTGAGAGAGTCCGTGGAAACACCTGGCCTCGTACTGTTACCGTTAAAATAAGATAAGGAGCCATCAAAGGAGGGAAACTCAAAATTTAACCTGAGGGCATAGGCGCCGTTATTTAGAGATGTTCCGGGGTAATCTTCCTCTCCTCTGGCGACACCTGGGGGAAGTGTCAAGAGATCGAGCGGCACATAAGAGGCCCTGTAGATAGGTACCCATATGGCCTCGATCCTCAATGGATGGAGGTTCAAGTAGGACCGGATCAGAAAATTGGCCAGTCGTCTGTCATCTTCGTCAGGAGAGCGGACAAGGATCGTCTCCGGTGTCAGGTTGTTGGTGGGATTGAATGAATCGGCCCTGCCCCAAACCACGATCTGATGACCGACCTTGAAATCAAAAGGCCCGGCATAAGCGCTGACATAGGCTTCCCTTAGATCCACCTCTGAGAGCGCCTCATGAAATTCATTCCCGCGGCGGAAACGAACCTCTGCGAAGGCATCCCCGAAGTCCTGCTTGTGGAGCGAAAACTTCATCGCCGCTTCGCCAAAGGCACTGCTGATATCGGTGTTGTCGCCGTTGGATGAATCTCCCAAATACAGAGTGGCTCTCACATAGCCGTTCAGATCGTATGGTTTTTCCTTGTCTTTCGTTGCTGCACTTTCAAAGAGGCTCTGTGCGGATAACTGGGCGGACAACACAAAGATAGCTATCATAAGAAGTATCTTGATCTTCATGACAGCCTCCACTTTAATTTAATCAAACGTTTGTTCACGTCATAATATAATAATTAAACAAACGTTTGTCAAGTTTTTTTATTCTTTATAATGCTTTCCTCAAGAATATCGGACCGTTTGCGCATTCAAAATGTCTGTTGGGAGATATCGAGGCCACAGGAAGAAAGGTTGAAATTCGAATACTCTGTTGATATATTTAAGGGATGGAACTGGGCTGGATCATTATCATGACTCTTAAACTCACCAAGGCGAATCTTCTCCGAATCAAAGAAACCCTCATCCATCTCATCCACACACATCCCCTCTTATCGGCTTGTGCATTTGTGGTGAGTGCCGCAATTCTTGTGATTATCATCATGAAGTACGTAAAATCCACCGCATAGGAGGAGCCACAGGGAACTTTTGACTGTAAAATTCCGTAACTATTTATACACAAAAAATTCTAAAGAGGAGGTTCTGTTGCTGACACGAAGAAACAGGATCAATATTGGGTGTTTGGTTGCTGTCACTCTTATTTTATTTGGGATCGTGGGATCGGTCCGTGCAAACTTAGTGGAAGACCTCGAAAAAAAATATGCCCCCATTTTGGGCGATTACTCGTTCGACATGACCGCTCATGGATTCGGTGTGCTCACAGTGACTTTTTATGTGGAAAACGAAAGGCTCCTGGTCATCACAGAAGTCTCGAGTGATCCCGGACAGATGGAACCCGTGGAGGGGAAAGCATTCGAATTCACCATCGAGGATCCCGAAGAAGGGACATATTCCATCGAATTCCTGAAGGACGACACCGGTAAATACACCAAATGTCACCTCACCAATGAGATGATGGGGATGGATGTCATAGGGGAAAAAGTCAAATAAAAAGCCCTTTCGTTTAAAACTCCGCTCCACAAGCGGACTCATTATCACTCCCTGCCCAGGGGGTGACAAGCATAACAGGATTGACTGTTGTAAGAATAACCGGGAATACCTCTGTGTGTGCTGTCCATCCGACGTTTATCATGGGAATGGCAGTGAGTGCATGAGAAATCACGATAGTTGGCCGTGATGTGGCAGTCCGTGCAATCCCAGTGCGCATGTTTTCCGGCCTCTATGGGGAAAGAGTGATCGAATATCGCTTGTGACCAGAACAAATGCGAGGGATAGTGACAGAGTGCACAATCTGTGGGAAAACCGGCCGTTTTGTGATTGGGATCCTCAGCAGAATCATAATCCTCTCCGTGGCAGCCTATACATTCTTTGGGTGGATGTAAATTGTTTATATGGCACTTGGAACAATCGAGATTCGTGTGAGATCCTTGCAATGGAAAGTATTGATTGTGGGAAACATTGACGTTCTTCCAGGTTACTGCATCTGTTCCATGGCACACTTCGCAATCCGTATGGAATCCTAACTGTTTATGATCCGGGTCTTTGGCGTTGAGGTAATCATCGAGATGACAAAATACACAAACTGTGGGCAATCCCTTATACTGGCCGCTGCTGTGGCAGTCGGAACAGTCGATGACAGCGTGCTGACCCCTTAAACGGAAAGAATCATGGCTGTACTTCGCTCCTTTCCAGGTGATGGCTTGTGTTCCGTGGCAGGCATTACAGTCGTAGGGATAATTCAACTGCTTGTGATTGGGATCTTGAGTGCTGTTGTAGTCATCTTCGTGGCAGAACACACAATCCGAGGGCAAGCCCTCAAACTGGCCGCTGCTGTGGCAGTCGGAACAATCCGCCAAACGATGTTTGCCATTCAAAGGGAATGCGGTGTGGACAAAGACCGCCCCTTCCCAGGTGATGGCATTCGTTCCATGACAAAGCTCACATGCTGTTGGATAACCCAAGACCCTGTGATTCGGATCGATCGTTGCGTCATAGTCTCCCTGATGGCAGAACACACAATCCGAGGGCAAGCCCGCATATCGGCCGCTGCCATGGCAATCAGAACAATCGGCGACCCGGTGTCTCCCGGTTAAAAGAAAAATATCATGAGAGAAAAGGGCGTCTTCCCAGTGGCTGTTGTTAAAGTGACAGAGCTGGCATTCGGCCGAAAATCCTGCTGCTAGATGATCGGGATTGTCTGACTCTCTGTAATCAGTCTCATGACATCCAAAACAGTCGACAGAGCTCCCTATAAACTCTCTCTCTCCATGACATTCTACACAATCAAGCGTTCTGTGCACACCTTCCAAAGGGTATCCCGAGGCGCTTTCATGATTCCATTTATTCGGCGCCACATGCTTCCAAGTGAAAGGCTCATGACAGTCGGCACAATGGCTACCCAAACGGAGTTCATAGCGGTCGTCCTTTCGGCGTTCCCAGTGACAGACTTCGCAGGTCCTGGGAGTCCCCTCAAAAACTCCATCCAGGTGACACTCATTGCATGAGGTCGTCCGGTGTTTTCCGACAAGGGGAAAATTTGTCCGGTCATGGCTTTCGGCACTCCACTTGACGGTTTCCTGTTTTCCGCCCAACACTGCATGAAGTCCCGAAAACCAAATAAAAAGCACAATAACGACAACGGCAGGAAGGAGGCGTCTTAACACCTCCAGGATTCGTTCCATTCGTTTCCTGCTCTTTACGGTCTTGTCTGCACGCACTAACATGTCCTTTCCCGGCCTCAATTCCGCCATATCAATCTCATAAAAAACAAATGTTGGTTGGATTTCTCCTGCAGAAAATACTCATATTCCAAAGACGTTGAAAGCCACTGTGTGATGGGAACGAAAAATTGTGTTGTAAATGTTTTGTAATCATTCAAACGGATAACTTCGGGTGTCTCCTTCCTGTGATCGAATCGCACGCCATTGAACGTGTTGGAAAAACTGCCGTGGCAGGACACCCGACCGAAATTTTTACTCAAAGCCACATAGAAAGAATCGGACTCGGACATCTCCCCGCGATTCCAGGCATATTGACCATGCAATGTTACACCCGAATTCAACATATCTCCGGCTGATCCCCCGATTCGCCAGGTGTGGTTACGAATCTCGATGTCCTTCTGCTCGCTCTCCATGCGTGAGATATAGACACGCCCATTCCGTACGGGTTTGATGCTGAGACGCAAACCATATTGACTGGAATAGTAAAAGCGTTCAAGTTCCGTGTCGTTGAGGGAAGGATCCTGTGACTTCTCTAGGAGATAACGGTGGAAATCGAGTCCCCTGCCTGAACTGTAAAATGCCGTTAGATCCCATGTGCGGTTTGGGTCCCAACGCACATTCATAAACGCGCGGGATAATCGATCTTCACTCCGCACGTTGGAGGCGAGCTCATACTCAAGGCTTCCGTAAAACGTCAGAGTTTTCACAAACGTATACATCGTTCCGACATAGATATACTGCCGCTCTGTGGATCCCGCATATTTGAGGTGATTGTAACTCAGGGAGAAGCGCTTCCCGTAACTCCCCTGATACCGGGCAAACAAGCCGTATTTCTGATAGTCATTTTCCAGGCGATTGAGGTAAATACTGGATTCCAGCCCCCCGTATCCTCCCAGAAGAAGGTCCCTGCCGATCTTATACCCGAAAACACCGCCCAAAAGTTGTCCTATTCCCGCGGTGTCATAAAGATTCATCTGTCCCAGAGACAGAAAAAGAGGACTGCTTTGCTTATCGTAAAGGATGCGGGCATCATACAGGATGATCTGATTCCCTTTTTTTGCGCTCAGCCGCAACCGGTCCCTTGTATCCAAAAGAAAAGTCCACCCATCTCCCCGGCGATTGACACATTCCAACTTAAGCCGGCTGCTAAACTGGTGGAAAAAAGGGCTATTTTGGTATTTGGCACCGAACCAGTCGAAATAGAGGGCTCCTCTCCAATAAAAATCCTTCGGGGGATCCTGCCCTGCCGATCCGAGAACAAGAGCGAACAGGAGAAGACACGGGACAAAAACACGGAGTTTTCGACTCACCTGGCTCTCCTTCCCCAAATTTTGACCCGCCAGTTATTCTGGCCATGACAGACCTGACAGTCATCCTGCTGGCCAGGATGCCGGGATCCGTGACAGGAAAGACAGCGGGAATCTTTCAAAAGATAGGAAACCGTGATCTTGCGGGGAAAGGAATTTTCCGCGCTATGGCACTTCTGGCAATCCATGATCTCTTTATGCTTCCCCAAAAGAGAATATCCCGTTTCTTCATGGTCGAAATCCTTGATATCCCAATCCACTAACTTCGTCTCTTCGCCCTGATGTTCCGTGTGGCAGACATTACAATCTTCGGTTTTATCCCGGTGAAATCCACGGCTGGCCTCTATGCGCGAAGCCAACTCAGGATGGCAGGCTAGGCATTTCTGGGGGACAACTTCCAGGTCATCGTTATGACATTGGGCGCAGTTCTTAAGTCCAGGGGAAACTCTATGAGCTGTACTCATCGGGCCCGGAGCATCATCGACGGTATACTGCTGCTGAGACCAGAGGAAAGCCGTAACAAAAACGAGGACAGGCCAAAAGAATTTCAACTGGTTGGTATCTATCTTCATCCGGAACGTCCTCTATTCGTCCTTTTTTTCCCTGTAAAAAAATTTTTCACGACTTAAAATCAGACGATTTATACCACATATAAATTACTTGGTCAAAAAAAACCGATACCTGTGAAGAATGTTCGAGATATCTTTTTACATACCTAAAAGCGCCTTTTTCACTTTTTCCGGAGTGATGGGTGTGGAATAGAAACGAACACCTATTGCCTTGTAAACGGCATTGGCTACAGCTCCGATCGTGGGGATCATGGGCATCTCTCCACACCCTTTTGGCGAGCCCGGTTGATGGTTGTCCAAGAATGCAATCTCAACATGTGGAATATCGGAGAACCGAGGGATATGATAGGCCATAAGATCCGCTGTATCTACACGGTGACCATCGAGATCGATCTCTTCATGCAGCGCATATCCGATCCCCCAAATGATAGCCCCGCGGATGCCCACTATGGCCGTTCTCCTGTTTATGACAGTGCCGATATCAAAGGCCCCGCAGATCTTCTTGACGACGATTCGGCCTGTCAGCGGATTGACTTTCACCTTCGCAGCCACCGCACCCAGTTGATTCTCTCCGTGGACCACGATGGCCATCCCAATCCCGCTGCTTGGATCGGGATTATAATTGTGATATCCAATCAAATCCGCACACTTATCCAGGAGGGGAATAAACGCCGGGTATTGGACATTGTTCCGCCGGAATTCCAGTGGATCGATCCCTAGTCGGGAAGCCAGCATATCCACATGACTCTCGGTAGCAAAACAGGACTGAACATAACTTGTGCCCCGGCTAACATCCCGTGGAAAGGGCCAGCCGGCGTGATAGAGCTTTGTCAATGCGTGGGGAATGGTGTAGGTGAGAGTGGTCCCGAATCCCATATCATGGATGATATCTACCTTCCGGGCGATCATCTGTCCGTTGGCACTGACGCCGCTCGTCAAGTCGATAACACACGCTGCTTTGTACCTTCCGCGAAACTGAAACTGGTCTTTACGGCTGTAGATTAGTTTGACAGGATATCCCGCATCCCTTGCAAGTCTGGCCGCCTCCATGTTTACCGTGTTGGATATTTTCCCTCCAAAACCACCCCCAACGGGCATTCCTATCACATGAACTCTGGACTTGGATATTCCTAGAAATCCGGATATGAGCTCTCTCGCTTTGTGAGGATGTTGACTGCTCGCCCACACGGTTGCCCTTTTTCCTCCATCTTCCGTTAGAGCGACAGCCGTATCGGTCTCCATCTGCGCTTGGGTTGCGTACTGTGTGGTATACGTCTCTGAGAGAACAAGATCACTCGCAGCCAAACCCGCCACGACATCCCCGGTTCTTTCTTTAACCTCATAAAGCTTTTTGCGCGCACGGGATTCCTCTTCCAAACGCAATTCTTCAGGACGCGCGGGCACTGTCCACTCCGCTTTTATGGTTTCAAGAGCCTTCAGTACAGCACTATAACGCCTAGCGACTACGCCGGGGCACCCCCGAACCACTTCGACCATTGCGACGTCCTCCATAGCGAGGGCTGCACTCCAGTCTATTGCCTTCAGCTTGGTTTGATACCGATGATAAGGCGGACAAAGCCAACCCGCATAGAGCATGCCAGGGACATAAACGTCACCCGCATACTGGAGTTTTCCTGTCACGATCTTTCGGGCATTCACATTCGGGATCCCAAGATCCACATACGTTATCGTGTTCGAAGAAGGACTTCCGAGATCCACGCTGAGTTTGACAACCTGGCCATGGCCAATCTCACAGGCTCTCTGCAGAATCCCTTTTTTCCCTTTCCAGCCCACTCCGCCCTTCCGGTATTGAAGCTCCCCAGCCGGTATTCCCAAAGATTCAGACGCCCGAGAGACGAGATCGGCCCTGATCTCCTCACAAGCGAGCCAATATTTCCATCCGACGAGTCTCGTGGCACTGCTGCCAGTTGTCGGACCATCATCCGGACACAATTCCGTATCTCCTTGAATAACCGTAAGCTTTTTCTGCGGGATATCGAGCCCCTGAGAGACAAAAGCTGTAAGAACAGTCTTCAATCCCTGACCGAGCTCTGTACGCCCCGTGAAAATGCTGACATTGCCGTCCGGGCCAAAAGCGAACCATTCCGTATAATCTACATCTAGGATGATGGCCACACATTCATCAAAACCGAGATCGAGTTGGAAAACCTCATCGACACTATCCTGGGCGTCAAGGCGCGGAGCGAACCGGACAGCGTACAAAAGCCCCATGCCTCCCATGGTTTGAAGAAACCGGCGGCGGGAGATACTCATTTGACATCGCCTCCTTCCCGAGTTTTAATCAACGACTCTATGGCCTCGATAATGTTGATATGGGATCCGCACCGGCAGAGGTTGTTGTCCATGGTTTCGACGATATCTTCCCTGGACGGGCTTGGATTTCTAGCAAGCAAGGCTGTGGCTGTGATAATCATTCCGGGTGTGCAAAAGCCACAGCCAAACGCCGTATGGTCAAAAAAGGATTTCTGCAGGGGCGAAAGAGCCTCGGGAGTTCCCAGTCCCTCGATAGTGATAATTTTTTGTCCTTGCGAAACGTTTGTAATCTGAACGCAACAGGAACGCCGCGCAACTCCATCGATAAGCACGGAACAGGCTCCACAGATTCCCACCCCACAGCCGAATTTGCTGCCTGTCAGTCTGAGATCATCCCGTAGCACCCAGAGCAGGGGCTCGTCCGGCTCAACAAACACACGGCGATCTTTTCCGTTGACGTTTATCGTAAAGGGCTGCTTAGCCAAAAAAAGACTCCTTCAGAAGGACGGACAAGAAGGATCGTGTCACTGAACGGAGTGAGTGTCCTGAAATCCTGTTTAGACTCATATCAAGAACAATTCCAGAGAAGTATATTATAGCCAAAGTGGAAATTCAAACATCCCTCTAAATAGGTGCCCTGTTTGGATCCGTGTTGATGTCACAGAGAGCGAACGGACATCACGGATTTGGAAATGTATCCTGATAAAATCTTTATCCGAAAATTTCGGGCACCGATCACTCGTAGCGGAGAGCGTCCACTGGATCGGAAAGTGCGGCCCGGATGGCCTGATAGCTCACAGTAATAAGAGCGATGGCTAAGGCGATCGCCGCCGACAGGACAAATAAAAGCCAATCGATGCCTATCCGGTAGGCAAAACCCTGCAGCCAGCGGCTCATGGCCCAATAGGCGACGGGCCAAGCAATCAGGTTGGCTACGGCCACAAGGATCAAGAACTCTTTAGCCAGTAGACGGACGATTCCCGATACGGATGCACCGAGCACTTTCCGGATTCCAATCTCCTTCGTGCGCTGTTCCGCGGTAAAAGATGCCATGCCAAAAAGCCCCAGGCAACCGATAAAAATAGCCAAAAAACTGAAATAGAATGTGATGTTCTTCAGCCTTTCTTCCCTTCGATACTGACTGTCAAAGGAATCATCCAGAAAATAATAGTGGAATGGCCTGTTGGGATCGAGCTCTCCCCACTTCTTTTTCAAGAGATCCATCGTGTGCATAATATTATCCGGAGCGATACGGATTGAAAAAGTATAAAGCTCATCGTAGTCATAAAAGATAACGAGAGGATCGATCTTCTGGCGGAGAGATTGCAAGTGGAAATCTCTCACAACACCAATGACTGTCGTGTAAGTCGTTTCTCCCTCCTGACCGGGAGGGGGCCGAAAAACGAATCTTTTGCCGACAGGATCCTCCCAGCCCAGTTTTTTAGCTGTTGTCTCGTTGATCAGGACCGATTCCTCTTGGTCGGTGGCAAGGTCCTCGGAAAAATTCCTCCCCTCAATGATTTCGATTCCCATTGTCGGGATGTAATGGGTGTCCACATTCATATAGTCCAATGTCTGCATCTGGTCGTCCGGGAATCCTTCGGGGAGGAACGAGGAGACGAGGTTTCCACGGCTCGGCACACGGTCAGAGGCGCCCACATCTATGACACCCGGTATTTTCAAAAGCTCAGCTCTGAACGAACGGTAGGATTTTCGCATGGCATCACTCATCCTTGGGATGGCAACGACATGTTCTTTATTGAATCCAAGCTCTTTTGTCTTCATAAAGACGATCTGCCTATAAACGATCAAAGTGCCGACTATCAACGCAATGGATATGGCAAATTGGAATACAACCAGAATCCGACGGAACCGGGAATTCGAGGCTCCTACTTTCAACAGGCCTTTCAACACACGGACAGGCTGAAAAGAGGAGAGAAAAAAAGCGGGATAGCTCCCTGCAAAAACACCGACGAGAACAGCCATACCCAGGATCGCCACTATGAGCATGGGAGTCTGCATAAAATTCAAACTTAAATCTCTTCCGATCATTGAATTGAATAAAGGAAGAGATAGCTTGAGCAAGCAAAGGGCTAAAACCATGGAACAAAGACTGTAGACCAATGACTCTCCAATAAATTGTCCGATCAACCGGCTCCGGACAGCACCCAGCGTTTTTCTCATCCCCACCTCCTGAGCCCGGGTGGCCGACCGGGCAGTGGACAGATTGATGAAGTTGATGCTTGCGATAAGGAGAACGAACAGTGCTATTCCCGAGAAGAGGTAGACATACATGATATCGCTGTTTGCCGACATGTCCCGTTCAAAATCCGAGTAAAGATGGATGCGTTTGAGAGGCTGGAGGAAAAGCTTGATCGACCCGCCAGAAGCTTTCATGGCTTCGCCCAGATATTTATCGATAAAAGCAGGGAGTTTCTGTTCCAAGCTTTTGATACGGGCATTTTCGTCCAGGAGAAGGTATGTAAAGAATCTCACATCGAACCACTGGTCGTCGCTGGCATCCCCTTCTGTAATAAAAGTCTGGAAGGAACAGAGCATGTTGAATCGAAAATGAGAGTTTGTCGGGATGTCTTGGATGACACCTGTAACGCTAAAATCATCTTCATTATTAAACCGGAGAACTTTACCCAGTGGGTCGTGTTCGCCGAAATATTTCTTCGCCATGCTTTCCGTGATCACCACCGAATAGGGTGCCTCAAGCGCAGTCTTGGGATCACCGCTCACAAAAGGGAAGGTAAAAATATCGAATACGGAATTTTCTGCAAAACCCACCCTCGCCTCCTGGAATATTTTATCCTCGTAGCGAACAGCTACCCTGTTGGGAGGCAAAATACGGCATGCGTGAAGAACTTCGGGAAAATCGCGGACAAGGGCAGGCCCGGCCGCAGTGAGGGTGACGGGAGTGTGGAGAGTCGAGCCGACCTCAATGTCCATGGTCACACGGCAGATACGGTCCGCCTGTTCATGGAAGCGGTCATAGCTCAACTCGTTCAAAACCCACAGCATGATCAGGACACAGACGGCCATCCCTATGGCCAGTCCAGAGATGTTGATGAATGAGTATCCTTTGTGTTTTTTAAGGCTTCGAAAGGTGATTTTTAAATAATTTCCCAGCATGATCCAACTCCAATAGATAGAATCCCTGACAAACACCGGTAAAGAACGCAACGAGTGCCCCCAATACCAGAGATTGGCAACGAGGACCCCCCTTTTCTGGACGACTTCTTGAAATTCCTCATCAAAATCGCCACACATGGCGAAATTCTCTTCATATCTGGCGATTCGCCTGAGGATCCAGCCTGCGATCCGTGGCGGATGGTGATGGCGTCGTTTCATCGGTCTCTATCGTTGTTCAAGGTAAAATTTTTCAATCGAACGCATAGTCGGAGACCCCCTCCCACATTTTCCGATTCATCTCCCGCGCCGTTTTTAGGGCCTTCAGGCCTTCCGGTGAGACCTTATAGTAGATCTTTCTTCTTCCTCGCCTATCGGGTGTCGGCTCGCCCAAGGATTTTTTGACATACTTTTTTTTGGACAGCTGGTTGAGCGCACTGTAAAGATTGCCGTAGGTGAAATCCTTCCCGATGATGTGCGAGACATGCTTGCGGATCTTCACACCATAGGCATCATCTTTGAGCCGCCATATGGCCAGCATCAGGATTTCCTCGATTTTTGTGAGTTCTTTCATTTTTTTCCCGTGTTTTTCAAAGTCATTAAACGTTTTTCATTTTAGTTTTTGTGTTTTTTTAACTTTTTCGAGTCTTCATCTCTATTCGTCATATGATATTCATTTTAATTTACTGAAATTCAGTATTATATAGAGTAATACGGAAGATTATGTTAAAAAGTTTCAAAAAAGTGTGCTTTGAATTTTTGCGGATTATCACCACCATCGCCAGATGGCGAGGATGAGTGTGACAAGGAGGACAATCACCAGATTCAAATAGGCAAGAAAAAAGAAGGCCCTCTCATGAAAAGGCCTCTTTATCGGTTGAAGTGAAACAAGTTCCCCAACTATAGGCATTTCCAGAACTTTATCTTCATCGTGGGGCGCCTGACCAAGCGCATCGGTTAAATCCCCTCCCGCTTTATGCCTTCCAAAATGGACTCCTTTTTCCCAAAATTCGCTTCCCGTTATGTCATAAATTTTGGAGTTGTAGGCGATGTAAGCGGGGCGGCTTTCGGTACCGTCAAAAGAGGAGAGATCACTCAGGGACAATTGTCCTCTCTTCTCTCTGTGTGCTTTATTTTTTGTTGTCTTCAATCTAGGCCCGAGAATTAAAATAACAAAAAAAGCTGTAAACACCATTATTAAAAAAAGCGCGATCTTGAAAATCAAAAGAATCCCGAATCTGGATTTCATAAGAAAAGTTAAGGAAGGAATCCGGTATAGCGTTAAAAGAGTTCCGGTGATACCCATTATCGCCATGGAGATTAGGCCCAGCCTCATTTCTCCTTTAGGAAGGCCATGTGCAGCGTAGGCTGGCTTCAGGATCAAATGAACATAAAGGATAGTCCCGAACCAAAATATTCCTGTGAGAATGTGCAGATACCCAACAAGGAGACGAAAAAGTTTTGAAGCTAAGTTTTTAGTCGTGAGATCAGCTTCGCTCAACTCGCTTTCTTTTCCGGATAATAACTTTTCAAGATATGCCTCTCCCTGTTTGGTCAACTCCCCGCCCCCAGAGGAATCCAGGTGGCAGTGGGTGCAGCTCTTCCCGGTTTTTTCCGCATATTCTTCGGTCGATATCCCCCAAGAGGGGAACAAAAACAGGAGGAAAAAAACAAGCGTTAACCAGCCAATCTTATTTTTCATTAGAGTCTCTCCAGCAAATACAAGAGATCAGGATATTTGTCGATGACAAAATCCGCAGTGGTCTGGTCTTCGTATTTTTTGTTGACACCAGTAAACAGGACAGCCTTCATTCCGGCGTTTTTAGCGCCAACGATGTCTGAATATTCCGAGTCGCCGATGTGCACAGCTTCGCCCAGTTCACACTCCAATTTTTTCACAGTAATTTCGAATATCGACCTGTGAGGCTTGGCCACATCCAGCTCATCCGAAAAAGAAAGCCAGTCAAAAAAAACAAGAAGCCCATGGGCATCGAGGATTTGCCGCACAGTGTCCGCGGAGTGGTAGCCGCCATTACAGATAAGGCCTAGCCTATATTTTGGGGCCAGCGCTTTAAGGACTTCATTCACTCCGGGCATCCGTGGTGGTCGGACTTCCAGTGCAACCCTGTCGAAATACTCGGTTATTTTGAGAACTTCAGGATACGGCAGTCGAACATCTAGAATTTCGCAAAGGGTTTCCGTCCTCTGCCGAGCATCTTTTGTCTTTTTGTGCGCAATGACATACTCCTCACGGAGTTTATCCTCCGTCCTCCAGGCAGCACCAATATCTTTATTTGCTAAGGCGACCCCGTTTTCCTGACACACAGATTTTAGGTAATTCTGCATTTTCGTGTTCTGGCTTCCATCGTCGATGATAAGAGTGTTCCAGCAGTCAAATGTCAGGGCTTTAATCATAACGCAAATATTTTTGTCTCACTTTTTTAAAACGATCGATCCCCTGCTCACAGGTTTTCATAATTGTACGATAATCGTGGCCCTCGGATACCATAGCCCGCAGATCTTCGTTCCCCCAGAGTTTATCCAGGTACTTTGTCATCTGAAACTCTTCAGGATAGAGCTTTTGTGTGGCACACAATACAGCCACTGCAAGTTCGATCGGTTCCAGTTTTTCCCGATCGAGGACCGTAAAATGAAGGCCATAGCATTTTTTGTCTTCATACTTGGGCGTGGTCACAACTCCAGGAATCGATTTGGGTGAGAATTCGACGAACTCGGTTTTAGCGTCCTCGAGAACTTTCTTTGGAAGGGCCTCGAGCCAATCCTTAGAGTTAATGTAAGGCGCACCGATGGTGAGAAAAGGCGACTCCGTCCCCCGGCCCTCCGATAGATTCGTCCCCTCGATGAGACACATTCCCGGATAGATCACAGCGGTCTCCAATGTAGGCATGTTGGGTGACGGGATAACCCAGGGAATTCCCGTCTCGTCATACCACATATCACGCTTGTAACCTGTCATGGGAATCACAGTCAAATCGATACCGAGGGAAAATCCTCCATACGATTCGTTATTAAACAGTGCGGCGATCTCCCCCACAGTCATCCCGTACCGGATGGGCAGAGGAAGCACCCCCACAAAACTGGAGAATGCGGGATTCGTGATCGCTCCGCTCACGATCGTTGCATTCACAGGATTGGGGCGGTCAAGAACAACAACCGGAATATTATCCCGTTTGGCCGCATGCATCGCAAGAAAGAGGTTGGAGATAAATGTGTAGAATTTGACTCCAACGTCCTGGATGTCGTAAACCAGCACATCCACATCCTCGAGCATTTTGGGCGTCGGAGAAAGGAATTCCCCATACAGGCTGTAGAGTTGGACGTTGTTATACATTGTGTCTTTGATCTCTGCGGCATCTTCTACATCACCCATGAATCCATGTTCCGGCCCGAAAAGAACCATAACAATTTGGGCATGCTCGGAGAGAATCTCCACAATAGGACGTCCTCTGGAGTCCACAGATGTCTGATTGACCAGAAGCCCGAGCCTTTTTCCTTGGACGAGGTCCAAATGATTTTCCAGAAAATTCTCCAGACCCGTCTTCACCTGGGACGTCGCAGTTATCCACGGACAAGTGAGTGAGGAGAGGAGAAGGTTAAAAATCAGGAATAAGGCCATTTGAAACCCTCCTTTAGGAGAAAATCTATCTATAGCTCAAAGTTGTTCCTTTGTATAATTCCCATTGTTTCTATAACTCGAAGTGAACACAAACACTTGTTCAACCGACGTGGAATAAGAGGCTAAAAATCTTGGCACGCTGCTATTTTAATCAAATCCAAAAAAAAATTATAGATAAATCACTCGTCGGTATGAATGTTCAATACCTCTCTTAGGAAGAGAAGTCAAATCAAAAAAGCCTAAATATTAAACAGAATTAAGGGGATTAGTCCCCACATTAAGGTCGATTTACTAGAGAGTGCGAGGCCCATTTATTCTAACAACATTCACTTCACTCTAGAATTCTCCAAGTGTTGATGCCCCATAATAAATCGCGTTGAAAAGGTACTTGAAAGACCCATGCGATTGACCTCGATAGAGCACAGGAAAGCCCAAAAGAAGGACCCGTCCTTTTTCATAGGGAACATCCACGATAGCCGATTTATCGACGAGGAGGTCTTTGCCGTTGATCCATCCGCTTAAAAAGGGTTGAGCGGGATATCTGGCGACACTCACGCCCTCATTTACTGCAAACACAGGACTCCTGCGGAAAAAGATGGCTGTGTCTCTTCCTAAGCCAAAAGAAATCGGATGACCTGAGTTATTCAGGACTTGGAGGATCGATCCTGGAATAAAAAACTCCTTCCGGTCTTTCCCGGCCACACAATTTTGAACACCCAGGTGGAGATTTTCGATAGCAAACTGCGCCGATGAGTTCATCGTGATGAGTGTTCCCCCTCTCTGGATAAAATCTTTGATGTTTTTGACCCCCACTTCGCCGATGCCCCTTGCATATTCGGGAGGAACATCCTTATCCGACAATCCCTCGACAATAGTTTTAGAATCTCTGAAATCTGGGAGGAGGAGAACATCTAATTTATCCTTTAAATGCCCTTCTCTGATGTCTTTATCGAACACACTGATATACGGAAACTCGTACTGCTCGAGCACCCACCGCGTCCATCCCTCATCCATGGAGGCTGCCCAGCTTTTGTAAAGGCCCAGCCGGACAGGTTTCAGACGGAAGGCTCTGACCGAAGGTTTGGCTTCAAGCGCGTCAAAGTGTACGTGAAGGTCCTTGACGACTCCTTCCAAATCAACGTCCAGGCCCTCCTTCTGGAGGACCACCATCGTCCCTGCAGGATAACTTTTCTCATCGATGACGAATGGTTCTGCATTCCAGAAGATTTTATGTCCTTTAGCCACTAGTCTGTTCAGGGCGACAAAATCATCATTGGTTGCATGTCCCCATGTATAAGCGGCGCAACCGGCCATTTTCTGGATATGTCCTTGTGGTTTTTCGATCTTATTCATCAGCACGGTCTGTGCATCAAAGGCCTTCTCTACGGTGATCACATCAACATCCATCAGTAACGGTAATGTGTGAGCCACGACGTCATAGGGAGCTTTTAAAGGTCCTCCGGGTGATTCCCTGATCTCAGGATATTTTTGGACTTCGAGGAGTGTTTTAGCAAAACCTCCATAGGGCTGGGACATTAAAACGACAAAAGTCCCCTCTGGATACGGACGCCCGTCCGCAGTAAAGGGATCGAGGGCTTTATGAATCTCTACTCCACCCAGCCTCAAGACTTCTATCATTTTAAGAGCCGTGGACAGATCCCGTTGTTTTTCCGGTATGAGAAATGCATAGGGTGTTCTTTCGGGATTCACAGCTTTTTTGTGGATGCGGTAGAAATTGCGTAGCCAGTTTTTTCGCAATCCTGCAGCATTCGTAAGGGCAGCTTTCGCCGCGGTATAGTCATAGTCAACAATATCCTGAAGCGTCCATTTGCCCCCCAACCAGGGCAAAGGCATTTTGACCGAGGCTTCCGTCATTCCTTGCCTTAACTCTTCGGGTTTCACCGTGATCGGCGTCGCGATTTTGACACTGGCCGCTTCTGTCAATATCCGGATCCCGCCATGGTAATGATGGTAAGCGCGCGCAGGTGTCCAAGCATCGAAGCCTATGCTGTGCGCCACTCCCGCTTTTCCCTGAGCGGTCAATTCCGCTGCGATGAACGTGCCCATCATCGCCACCTGCTGCCGGAGAATGGGATCGACATTGGGTTCGTAGGGGTCCACGTAAGGGGGAACGAACAATCTCGGCCCCGTGCTTCCCATCTGGTGCATGTCCACGATCACTTGAGGGTGCCAGGCATTGTGCACTTTGAGCGTCAGCCGGGATTCGACCTGAGTGAACATATACCAGTCCCTGTTGTTGTCATGGCCCACATACTTGTGGTAGAGCCAGGGCATCCGCCCTCCTTCGTACTTAGTCCCCAAGTTTTTTCTGTACCAGTCTGCTATCATCTGGATCCCATCCGGATTGTGCATGGGCACGAGGAGAAGGATGACGTTCTCGAGGATTCGACGCGTTGTGGGATCGTTGTCTGTCGCTAAGTCATAGGCTAACTGCATAGACATCTGGGATGCCCCGATCTCTGAGGCATGGATCGAACAGTTGATCATCACTACGGCTTTACCCTCAGCAATCATTCTCTCTGCTTCATCCGCAGCGATCGTTCGAGGATCGGCAAGGCATTGTTGGCACTTCTGGTATTTATCAAGATTCTTGTGATTCTCCCTCGAGGTTATAATAGCCACGATAAAGGGATTTCCTTCTGTCGATTTCCCGATCTCCTTGACTAATATCCTGTCGCTTGTCTCATCCAACCGATGGAAATAATCAATGATTGCGTGCATATCAGCGACTTTTCGCTCTGACCCCACCTTAAACCCTAGGACATCTTCGGGCCTGGGGATCTGTGCAAACGCCCCGTTTGCAGCAAGCCAAAGGAAAATAATCAAAAATACTCGGTTTCGCTGTTTCATACCGTCCTCCACTGATTTGTACTATTCATAACACAGAATTTATCCTATGAGGATTTTAAAGCACACCTATTTCCCACGGTAAGGAACTCCCTTTGTGATCCAATCCGGGGCCGGTTTTCCCTTCAGGTAATGGTCGAAGTACTCCATCATCTTGATCGTGTAATCCAGCTTGTTGGGATATTTCTGCAGGTGATGGGGTTCCTTGCGATACTGGAGAAAAACACAATCCTTTGCGAGACGCCTCATGGCAAGATAGAGCTCGATCCCCTGATACCAGGGCACGGCTCCGTCTTCATCCCCGAACTGAATGAGAAGAGGAGTGTTTATCCTGTCCGCAAAGAACACAGGGGAATTTTCGATATAGCGCTCCGGATACTCCCAGAGGCTCCCACCGATCCGGCTCTGCTGTTGCTCGTACTGCATCTGGCGAGCCAGGCCGCTTCCCCACCGGATGCCGCTGTAAGCGCTGGTCATGTTGGAAACAGGAGCCCCGGCTACGGCACAGGCAAATATGTCTGTCTGTGTAATCACAAAAGCGGTTTGATAACCGCTCCAGGAATGGCCATGAAGACCGATGGCATCCGGGTCGGCCACCCCCATGTCCACAAGTTTTTGAATACCGGGCACAAGACACTTGGTCGCCGAATATCCCGGGCGTCCGATATCGAACCGGACATCCGGGAGAAAGACCGCATATCCATTGCTCGCATAGAGCGGAAAACACGGCCGATGGTTAACCACGACCTGGTTGAATTCATGGAGCCGCTGGGAGAAAAATCGATAGAAATAGACAACCACAGGGTATCGTTTCCCCGTCTCGTAATTTCCGGGTTTGATGAGCACACCTTGCAGAGGAATGCCATCGATACTCCCCCACTCCACGAGCTCAGCAGTCCCCCAGGCAAAATCTTCGATCTGAGGATTTGCGACCGTGATTCTCTTCGGGGATTTAAACTCCGCGTCACTCACCCAAAGGTCCGGATATTCCGTGTAGCTTTCTCTTGTGTAAAGGATTTTATCCGCTTTTTTCGCCTTGGCTTTAAAGCTGAATTTATTAGAATCCTCCAACAGCTTTGCGACACCCGGCCGGTCCAAACGACACGCGTAGAAACCATGGTGCTTCTCGAGGTTGTGGTAGGCCGCTAGAAGGAGGTGTTCTGACTTCTTGAAAAACCGCTGCTCTCGATCGACACGAATGACCCTGAATGTCCTCTGCGTCTCTCTCCCCGATCCCTGTGTGACATTGACGGCCTTCCCACTCTCCGTGTCGAAAATCCAAATGTCATACTTGTCATAGATCAGAACAGCCTTGTCGTCTTCCACCCAACCGGGTGTCCTGTATCCGGGGGCTGGCCTGGGATAGTCATGATCTTCATCGTAAAAAGGCACATCCAGATTCTTTGTCAGGTTTTGCGAAGAGCTCGTCTGTCCATCATAGAGAAACCAGTGTTTATCCTTGTAGTAAACGACATACCGGCCTGAAGGAGAAAGCGACAGGCTGCTCTCATACCATGAGCGGGAAAAACCGCCATCAATCCGCTCGACAACTTTTTTTCTGGAGCCGTCTTTTAAACTGACAACATAAACATCCTGGAGTTCCCCATACCAGGTGATCTCTTTCTGGTATGGGACGTTGGATGTACCCAGTGCGAAGTCAGGATTTGCAGACCGCTGGACAAGGGGCATCTTTCGGTCTGCGAGCTGGACCACTTGATCCGAATCCAAGTGATAGATGGCGAGGTAAGTTCGATCTTTGACACGGGGCCACATTATCTTCTGATTGGTGACGATCAGAGGGTCGTTCCAATGCCAGACATCCACTTCCCTCTTCTTCAAGATCTCGTCAGTGTCGAAAAGATCGATCTCTCCATGTTCTTCGGAGCTCTCCTCCTCTTCCGAATCCGCTTCCTTTTTCGGATGAAATTCCTCTGGTTTGAAACCAAAAAACACACGATTGCCGTCTTCACTCCAGGAAAGATCATTCTTTTCGGGAAGAAGCCAGGTTTCGGGGATATCCTCGGGAGCGACGGCTTGCTTAACGTTTTTGCTCGTCCCATCCCAAATCCAGAGAGAGAGGACCAATCCCTTCAGGCCCTTTTCGTCTTTCCCCTCTAGAAAGGCCAGCAGGCTTCCCTTTTTGGCCCAGGCGAGGTTTGTGTAGAGGCCCTTCTCCTGATGTTTTATGGATTTTTTAGAAAGTTCTTTGTCCTCAAGCACGATAAAATAGAGCCCGTTATCTTTCCCCTCAGGCCCGGCCACGGAAAAGACCAAATATTTCGATGCCTTATCAAAGGCGGACGATAAGACATGGGAAAACGACATGTCATTCCCCGCAGCCAAGTTGCGGAGGATCATTTGGCTGCCCAAGGTCTCTTTTTTCTTTGCCTTCCCCTTAGACATTTCCTGCCCGGCATCCTTGCTCTCTTTCTCTTCCAGCCCCTTGTCTTCTTTAAAAAAATGAATGGTCAACCACCGGGAATCGTCCGAAAAACTGAACCTTTGGACTTTTTCGTACGTGATCGTCTCTCCTCGCTGTGTATCCAGGATGGCCAGGCCTTGTTTTGGCCTGTCTTTCTCGGCTTTTTCCCTATCTGTGGCTTTAGGCCTTACAAACATGGACACCCAGCGGGAATTATTTGAAATTAGGGGATCACTCCCCCGATCCACAGTGAAGACCTTGTTTTCCTTGATGTTATGGATCCGTGCCTCACCATCTCCCCTGTCGGGCTGAAGACCGTACGCCAAAAAAGCGCCGTCTTGGGAGATCGTTGGATTCTGGATGTGTTTGAACTGCATCATGTCTTTGTAGGTCAGAGCCTTCTTTGGCTCTTGCTCCCCCGAAAAACCTTGAGCCAACAGGCAAATACAAAGTAATAAAAGCCATGTGAGTTTTGCGTGTGTTTTTGCATACATTTAGATGTCTCCTCCGATAATTGGTGTGTTATAACTTTGGCTAAGACACATATTGAACAATCGGGAAAGGAAATGATGCCCGCTAATAATCAGAGAAATGCTTATATCACTTTCCAGGACTTAAGGCAATATATCCCTGAGACGAATCCGTTCCTGGAATGGTCGCACCGCTTTTTGTGAGGAGCATTCCCAGTTAATCTGTTCAGGGAATGGACATTGCAAAAGAGAATTTTCACGTTTGCTTTCGAATATCTTTCTGGACAAAAACGTATATTAAGTAGTGCCTAGGGAAGATTTTGCTCGAGCCGTATTTTTTTATTGACTATTCCCGGCCGATACGACCAAAATAGAGAAAACATGAAACGCCCCAAACGCCCGGATTTCTACGAGACGCAACGCCAGCAGTGGAAGAAAAGCCTCTTTCTGCTTCTCATCCTTTTTGTGTTCTACTTTTGTGCGATAGGATTTATCACTTTCGTCTTTCTTCTGAGTTTTGGCGTCTTTTTTGCCGATACCCTTTTTCCCACATCAAAAACGCTGATGACAATCTTGTTAACTCTTGTGGGCATCGCGATTTTAATCGCGGCCTTCCACTTCTACGATGCCAAAAAGTTCGGTGCGAAATTTATACGGAAACGGATGCAGGCCAAATCTCCTGACCTCTCCGACAGATACCACAAACAGTTTGCCAACACCGTCCAAGAAATACGCCTGGCGACAGGAATACCTGAAGTCACCCCCTGCGTCATTCCTTCCTTTGCCATAAACTCCATGGCTTTGATGGAAGCGAACAAAACACCCAGCATTTTAGTAACGGAAGGCTTGCTGGCCGAATTCACGAGAGACGAACTCCAAGCAGTCGTTGCCCATGAACTGGCCCATGTCCTGCGCGGAGATACGTTTTACATCACCCTGGTCTGCTCACTGGCCAATTTTTTCGAGAGGCTGAGACACGCTGCAGAGCCCCACACAGAAACCGTAGGCCCGCCAGGCCAACACCAACAGGCCGGAGGGGGTGCCGTGCTGCTGTTCATCGCCCTCACAATTTCATCTTTTGTCATGCATCTTCTCAGCACACTCATAAGCCGACAGAGAGAGGTCCTGGCCGATGCGGCAGCCGTCGAATTCAGCCGCAATCCCAGAGCATTGGCCCGAGCCATCTACAAAGCTCATCTCAAAAATTCGTTTGTGGGGGATTTCAACCTGACCTACAGCCCGCTTTTCATCGTCCCTCCTCGCTCTAAAGGGGACTATGAGAGCTTTTTCGGTAGAGCTTTCAACTCCCATCCTCCGCTTATGAGGAGGATCAAGCTCCTTGCAGACATGGTCCCCACAAAAGCGTCCAAGATTATAGAAGAGGTCTGGGAGATCCAAAAAAACAGGGAAGACGCCCGGGACATTCTTCTCGCCCGGGAAGAACGACAGAAGGGTAAAGACTCTATACAACCTCAACACGCGGAAGATAAAACCTCCGCACACTCCCAACAAATAGACACTCAGGAAAGTAAATTCTGGTCCATCAAAGATACAAAGGGAGCCTGGCAAGGCCCTTATTCTCTCGAAGAATTGCTGTTTTTGCCCTTTTTCACACCTCTCATCCCGATTAAGCACCTGCAGGAAGGGGTTGTGGCACAGGCCCGGGAATTTCCCCAGATCCGTGAGGCCCGGCGGAAGATTCTGAAGAAAAAGCCAGTCGATCCCTCCAGGGAAAATCAGTGCCCCCGATGCCGAGTCCCCTTGATAGAGACATTCTATGAAGGGGTGCCTCTAAAAGTTTGCCCGGATTGCCACGGCAAACTCATCGACTCTGCGCTTGTCGACAGGATCGTGGCACGAAAAGAGATCGCTTTCTCCGCAAATCTCGTTGAAAAAGCCCGCACATTCAGGGATGAATACATGTTGAATCCCACCCAGACCAAAAAGATCAATCCGGACGTCTCGCCCAGGATCTATTGCCCCAACTGCGGTTCACAGATGCTCCTCAGAGCCTACAACTACTATTATGTGATCCCTGTGGATAAGTGCTTATCCTGCCACAAGATCTGGTTCGATCCAGATGAGCTGGAGATCCTCCAGATCCTCATCGAACACCGCTCATCCAATTAACAGGTGTCTCAGAGGATAAAAGCAAGAACTCATTCAGGTAGTGAAATCGGTTTAAGTGTCTGAATAAGCTCTCGTAAGAATATCAACATAATCTTGAGTGGCGATGTCACGAGGATTGGACGGATTGGAGTTATTTGCGAAGGACTTTTGAGCGATCTCCGGGAAATCGCTCTCCATGATGCCCAGGTCCTTGAAAGAGGGAATATTCAAAGTGGAGGCAAGTTCTTTCACCTTTTGGATGAGCGCGTGTGCGGCTTCTTTATCGTTCTCGACATCAATCCCAGCGATCCGGGCGATCCCCGCATACTTTTTGGTCGATACAGGAAGGTTATATTCCATGACATAGGGGAGAAGGACAGCGTTGGCCACTCCATGGGCAATATCATAGAGGGCACCGATGGATTCGGCCAGACAATGAACGCCTCCTACGTCGCTGTTCCCGAAGGCAAAACCTGCAAGCATGCTCCCCTTCATTATGCCCTCTCTGGCCTTAATGCTGGTTTTGATATCCCTGTAAGCGGCCTCGATGGAGGCGAATATATAAAACAGCGATTCCCGGGCGAATATGTCCGTCATAAAAGTCGCGGGTTTCACGGTATACGCTTCGATGGCATGCGTGAGCGCATCCATCCCCGTGGAGGCCACAAGATCTGAAGGGAGAGTTTTAAGCAGGTCAGGATCCACCAATGCCACGGCTGGAAACATGTGTGGCCCCTTGATGCTCATCTTGAACTTTCGCCCGGTGTGGGTAATGACCGATACCCATGTTACTTCGCTGGCCGTTCCGCATGTAGTCGGGATGGCGACTACAGGTAACGGAGGAGTTTTATACTTTCCTCTTCCCTCATAGTCCTCGATGTTGCCGGGATTCGTCGCCAGCAGTGCGATAGCCTTAGCAGCATCGAGGACGCTCCCGCCCCCCAATCCGATAATAAGATCCGCACGGGACTGGCGCACGATCTCACCACCCCTGTCGATGGTCGGGTGTTTGGGATTCTGTTCAATTGCATTGAATTTGTGTATTCCCGGAATTTGATCAATCACTCTCTCAGGAATCCCTGCCTCCTCGATTCCTTTATCTGTAACGAGAAAGGGTGTATGAGCACGGATTTCGTCGTGGACGATTTGTCCGAGTTGTGATAACGAACCGGAATCGAAAACAACTCGTGTAGGATTTCTAAACTGCATGGATATCCCTTCCTAGTTCCTGAAATCAAGTGTATCCTGGTTAGCCATGTCCAGAATAGCTATAAACAGAAGCTGTGTCATATCCTCCAGGATCTCGGGCGTGATGGTATCGATATCATCCTTGGTGATGTGGTAATAAGAAGGAGCCCCACGGACTGCAAAGGAAAGAGTCGGAACCCCTGCCCACATGAACCGGGCCGCATCGAGCCTGGGACGGGCGTTGTTGGCGAAATACCTGGGGGAAATCTCCCGGTGGATGTATCGGTCATTCGCCTTCTTTATGTATTCCCAGAATTCGGGATAATTTTTAGCGGCCGTAGCGCTGATCGTATCTCCGCATCCGACACCATCCATGTTGATGAAGGCCACCGTCTTTTCGAGGGGGACAATGGGATGCTCCAAGTAATATTTCGAACCGGCAACAGCCTGCTCCTCTGCTCCGAAACAGTTAAACAGGATAGAGCGCTTTGGTTGGAAAGCACTTTTCGTCAAGGCCTCTGCCAATCCCAGGATCACGGCCACTGCAGAGGCATTGTCGTTCGCGCCGGGCATGATCTCATAACACCGGCCCAGATGGTCGAGATGACCGCCGACGATAATGACCTCTTCCTTGAGCTTTGGATCGGCACCTTCGAGGATACCGACCACATTGGTTCCCACACCCTCCGGATGGTGTTTGGTCGTATTCTTGATCGTAAACACCTTTCCTGTCAAAAACGACTGCGGTTTCAGCTCGGTTTTGATCTTCTTGACAATATCCTCATGCGTTCTTCCCGTGCCTGAGAAAATATCGGCAACAGCCGCATCTCCAACATGGGAGTAGATGAAACCTTCGGCATATGCATTGTTAGGATTGGAGATCGGGCCATAATTATAGAGCATACCTTTGGCTCCGTGGGCCACTGCATTCTCGAGCTTGTACTGGTGAAAGGAATAGGGCCTCCATTTTTTGAAAAGCTCTGGATCCTCGCGGGGGGATACCGGCGCTTCACGCTCCATAAGAACGATCTTCCCTTTGACATCCACGCCTTTGTATTCATCATATCCGAGCTCTGGAGCTGTAATTCCGTATCCCACATAAATGACCTCGGCCGTAACTTCACCCGAGGCGGAGGTTGCACCCGGGATGTATTCGTCCTCATATTTGTAATATTTCTTGACGAACGAGTCGTTGACAGGTATATGGAGGGAAACCTCACAATCCTCAAAGATAAGCGTGTACGGATTGGGAAAAGCCTGAAGATAGGTGTTGTTATCCCCCGCAGGCTTGATTCCCCACTCTGCAAAATGGGCAGCCACCCAATCGGCACTGGCGTTGTAGCCCTCTGTCCCTGTGAGCCGGCCCTCATACTTGTCCGAAGCCAGCTCCTTCACATAATCAAAAAGAGTATGACTGGAAATGGAGTGCATCGTCTGGAGCATTTTCTGCTCATCTGTCAGCTTCTCAGGCTCTTCCTGCGCATGTAGATAAATAAAAAATGAGATACAGAATAGAATTAAAACGACAGTTAAAAACTTTCGCTGAGTCATTAAAACCTCCTCCCATAGATAACGCTAAATTGTAACTTATATGGTAGAATAACAGGTTAAAAAGTAAAGAAAAAAAATTAAGTCTATGAAATGGAATCCGTTTGTGATCTTATTTTTATTTTTATCTCTGCTTTGTCTGCTGAGCTACGGATATCAGGAGCCGACTGAACGATTGGTGACAGAGGAGATCGAAAAGGAACTCTTCGAGCTGATTAATAGAGAAAGGGCGAAACGGGGAATACCCCTCTTGCAGATCTCAGAGAATTTGATCCCTCTCGCAAGGAGTCATAGTCAAGATATGGCGGCCCGGTCTGACCTGACACATATATCCTCCGATGGGAAAGCCTATGCTGAACGCCTTCAAGAGGTAGACCTTTTTTTCAAAGGGACTGGAGAGAACGTGGCCTTCAGCCAATCCTTTCTTCCTGAGACCATCCACAATTCATTCATGAAAAGCGATAGGCACCGCGAAAATATCCTTGATCCACGATTCGACAGCGTCGGAATCGGAGTATTCTTAAGAGAGGACGAGGGCTACTATATTACGCAGGATTTTTTAACTTCGTTCGAGGCTAAATCAGAGAGAGAGTTCAGAGAGATGCTGGAAAAACGGATCAATGCCCGAAGAGCGCAGAAAGGATTGACGTCCATCCCCCTCCTCAACGAGCTGAATAATCTGGCCTACGAGTTTTCTCTGAAAAGGGCGAAGGGAGAGCCTCTCCCTGATCTCCCTGACCGATACGGGGAAATTCTCTATCTCTACATTTCGACACCTCTGCTCGAGATAGAGGAAAAGGACATGGAGATAATTGTCGATCGCGCTACAACCCATGCAGGGATCGGGATCTACTTCGATCGCGAAAAGAAAAATCCAGGGGGAACTTACTTCATCTCCTTCCTCCTGCTTCGTAAAAGTGTTTTTCGAGACATGAGTGCTAATGAGATACGTCTAAGGCTCGCGGATGAAATCAATTCATACATGCTCGAAAAAGGAGACCGGCCTGTCAAACTCGATAAACACCTCTCGGATGAAGCGAGGATCATCGTAGAGAAAGTGAATACCTTTAGAGGTAAAGCCATTGCCCTCTCCCCTGAGTTAAAAAATTATCAAGTGATTCCCTACTCTACAACCAATCCACTGATTATTCCAGTTTCCGTGAAGGCTAGGTTTAACTACATCCGCATCCGAAAGATAGGCATTTGGGTCGTTCCCAACAGAGATCACAAAGAACCTCCACAAAAATATTGGGTGGTCATTCTTTTCTACTGAACCTGTCGAGGGATCGTATTTCAGTTTACCGTTGAAATCTGTGTGCTTCCAGAGTACCATGAGCGAAAAAATGGTTTGCAACAAACAACGTGTTATCGAAGTCCCCGGTGGGATCAGCCGGACCATCAATCCTTTCCATAGGAATTCTATTCGATGGGCTATCTCTATAAGTGTGCTGTATATATTTATTCAAGGATTACTTCTCCCTAACAAGATCGACGCATATCAAGAAGAGGAACCCGTTGATTTCCGTGCGATCAACTGGGCCTATGCCGCTGCCTTCGGGACCGGAGTTTACGAGGTTAGAGACGATCTCAGGGTCTTTGTCTTTCATGTAGAACCCCGATGGACAAAGCAGATTTCCTGGAAAAAATATTTTGGAGACCGGCCTTTAATTTTAGAACTCCGGTTCCCTGCCACATTTGGTGTTCATGACTACAATCTTGGGGGCATCGTGGAAGAATTTTTTGGTTTAAGGCTCAAGCAGGTCAGTTTCGCCCCAGGAGCGGTTTTGGAACTGCCGATGAGCGAGCGTTGGGCTCTCCGTCCTCACGGGCACTTGGGGTGGGGAACACAAACCTCCGGGGATAGAGATTCTGCTTGGATATACTGGGGGGGCATCAAAAGCCGGTTGAAGTTTCCGTTTATTGGCCAGAATTTTGGTCTGCTCAACGGATTGGCTGTGTATGCATACAAACCTGAGGTCGGAACAATCCAAGATTTTACTGAACTCCTCACGGGATTGGAATGTGATATTTCTTTGGGAAAGCTTCATTGGCAAGGAGAACAACTGTTTCTCAGAACTCACCTCGTCAACCACTACTATTTCGACCACCTCAAATTTCTTTATGAAATTAAGAAGCCGCCAGAATTGTCATGGGAGTGGGAACTGGGGATAAGTCTTGGGAAAAAATCAAAGATCAAACTGTGGATTTTTCATTTTGAGCGAATCGGCATTGCCTACCGGTATGGCCGCGAAACACAGGGGATTAGGTTCTATACGAGATCTACATTTAAACAGTAGGGCCGGATAGTCAAAAGGAGTCTCAAAAGCGCCATCTCTTCAGCGGCCGCTCGCAAGGGTATCAGACACAAACCTACGCATAGCACTGGAGGGCCAACTCCTGATATCCCTTCGTAGGAGCTATTCCTTTAAACTTCTCGATCTCCAGAAAGGGTGGGATTCTCTTTTAGAATCAACGCAACTCAACGAACACGAACGCTGTTTCAGGTTTGATTGCGCAAGCCTTGAATTTGATTTAGCGGGATTATTCTGATATCTTGACTTTTTTAGAATCGGGAAATTCCTTTTTAGGAGGTAGGAATGTTTATCAAGTTTCTGGTTGGCATGATGGCAGTGGTCTTATTATTGGCTTTTCCTTTGAACAATACAGCCGCCGGTAAAAATCCCAAAATCCTTATGAAAACCTCTATGGGTGATATTACGCTGGAGCTTTACATGGATAAAGCACCCATCACAGTGAAAAATTTCCTCGGATATGTGGACGACAAATTTTACGGCGGCACCATTTTCCATCGTGTGATCAAGGGCTTCATGATCCAGGGTGGGGGGCACACAGCCGATATGAGCAAGAAGCCCACTAAGGGACCGATAAAGAACGAGGCCGACAATGGATTGAGCAACAAGCGTGGAACCATAGCAATGGCAAGGATGCCTGATCCTCATAGCGCCACGGCCCAGTTTTTTATCAACCATGTGGATAATGTCGGTTTGGACTTTAGTGCAAAGACCGAACAAGGATACGGATATTGTGTCTTCGGTAAAGTGATCGCTGGGATGGATGTTGTGGATGCCATTGCCAATGTCAAGATCATGACAAAGCGTGGGATGCAAAATGTCCCGCGCGAGACTATTGAGATCGTCTCAGTCACAAAGGTCGAAGAATAAGACCAGAAACAAACAAATAAGAGATTGAGCCTCTGTTCTCCATATTTGGAGTACAAGAGACTCACAATCTTGGCCGCTATGGGCGACTGGGTATTTGCTTTTTTTCATCTTTTCTTGCTA
>JASFPP010000015.1:0-34017 GCA_050115915.1 Candidatus Aminicenantota bacterium | reverse complement strand
CGATAATAAGTCCACTCAACCGGACATCCACCAGTACATTCCGGTTTCCGTTGTTCCAGTCCAAAGCGAGAAGGCCATGCTCACCAGGTTTCTGTTTGGAGGCCTCACCTTCCAGGTTTTTGAACTTTTCGTCGATGCTTTTTCCGTATTTATCAGGGACTAAATGATTGACGAACCATGAGAAAATATCCCCCACCGCCGATTGTCCCGATTCGATACCAAAATAGCCGGGTAGCACAGACCCGTCTACGATCCCGCAGACTCCAGGGATATCTGCAAAACCCTTATGTTTTGGTGAAACCATGATGTCGCATGTGCTCGTCCCCAAAATTTTTACAAGGGTTCCCTCCTTAACCCCGGCGCCTACACCACCCATGTGGGCATCGATAGCCCCGACGGCAATGGCAATGCCCGGTTTCAATCCGAGTTTTTCAGCCCATTCCTGTGTGAGTCGGCCTGCAACATGGTCAGAAGGGATGGCTTTTTTATACAGCCTGTTGCGAAGATCTGCTAAAGCCGGATCCAGAGCTGCAAGGTATTCTTTATCCGGAAGGCCGCCCCATTCATTGCTATACATGGCTTTGTGGCCGGCCGCACATACGCTCCGTGAGATCCTTTCCGGCCGGGTCTCGCCCGCGAGGGCAGCTGGGATGTAATCGCAGATCTCAATAAAACTATGAGCATTGCTAAAAACTTCTGGTGTTGTGTTTTTACAGTGCCAAATCTTGCTCCAGAACCACTCGGATGAATAGGTGCCCCCGATCTTCGCCAGGTATTCCGGACGCATCTTTTCAGCCATCTCTGTGATTTGAACCGCCTCGGAAAAGCTGGAGTGATCTTTCCAGAGCCAGACCATAGCATTCAGGTCGTCCCTAAATGCTGGGAGAAAGCCCAGAGGAGTGCCCTCACTGTTTACCGGAACAGGGCTACTTCCTGTGGTGTCTATGCCGACCCCGATGATGCTGGCCGGATCGAATCCAGAAGAGTTTTCCGCGGCTTGCTGGAGAGCGCCTTTAATTGCTCTCTCCAGACTAAAAAAATAGTCCGCGGGATTTTGCCGGGCAACATTCGGATCCGCTGTATCCAGCAGGATGCCGTCTACACCAGATGGATAGTCGATCACACAACTGGCTAGTTCATAACCGTCATTAAGGTCCACGATTAAAGCACGGCAGGAATTGGTCCCAAAATCCAATCCTAAAGCGAATCTTTTCATGTTATCTCGCCAAGATCAGGGGAGAAAAGTAGATCAAAACGGCAGCGATGATCGCGAGGATGACAAGAGATAGGATGAGATCTCTGGTCGTCCAGCTCGCTCTGGAGGCCTGTTTATCCCTGGCTGCTGTCGTGGCATAGGTCAGGCCATCGATTTTTTCATAAGAGGGCGGCAGCGTGAACATGCTAACCACCACCATCATTCCGATACAAACCAGGGTCAGATACACGCAGAAGTACAGGAAATTGACATCGGCAAATGTATGCAGCCATCCACTCAAAGAGTCTTTGTTGAGCTCTGCGATCAAACGCAGCATTCCGAGGACAAATCCTCCGATTAATGCGGTCAGTGCGCCCCTGGAATTGATCCTTTTCCAGAATATTCCCAGGAAAAAAACCGCAAAGATGGGAGGTGCCAGATAAGACTGGACACTCTGGAGGTAGTGATACAATTCTCCAGAGATGTATTTCATAAAAGGTATCCAGAGTATACCGCTGACAACGACCACACCTGTTGCCAGGCGGCCCACGAAGACAAGCCTTTTTTCTGTTGCTTTGGGCCTGATTTTTTTGTAGATATCCATGGTAAACAGAGTTGAGCAGGAATTAAAGACAGCAGCTAGAGAACTCATAAGTGCTGCCAGCAGGCCGCCCACAACGAGACCCCTGATCCCTGCAGGAAGAAGGGCTTTGACCAGAGTAGGAAAAGCCTGGTCTGCTGCCTGGAGTTGGAGTTGTCCTGTTTTAGCCAGGGCATAGGCGATCACGCCAGGAATGAAGAAAATGAAAAAAGGGAACAACTTAAGGTAAGAGGCAAATAGGGATCCCCTCCGCGCCTGAGTTTCGTTTTTGGCGGCGAGCACTCTCTGAACGATGACTTGGTCTGTACACCAGTACCAGATCCCCACGATCGGTGGGGCCAGGATCATACCCAGCCATGGAAAATCTGGATGGTCAAGGGGCAAGAACAGGTTGAGGTGGTCGGCTCCTGCAACTTGTACCAGGTTGTTCCAACCCCCAATTTTAACAAGGCCCATAACGGTCACAGTTATGGAGCCGAGCAGCAAAACAAATGCCTGAAGGCTCTCGGTGTAAACCACAGCCCGCAGTCCGCCAAGGATGGTGTAGATACCTGTCAATATCACTGTGATCAGGGCACCCGTCCAAAATTCAACGCCCATCAGAGTTTGAAACACAACCGCTCCTGCATAAACCGTTACAGAGACTTTTGTCAGGACATAAGCAACAAGTGAGAACAGTGAGAGAAACCAGCGTGCCGATGGGGAGTAGCGCCGCTCCAGAAATTCTGGCATGGTGAATACCTTGCTCCGCATGTAAAATGGAACAAAAACCCATCCAAGGAGCAAAATGATCCAGGAATGGAGTTCATAATGACCCATGGCCACGCCACTTTTTGCACCCGTCCCTGCCAGCCCTACGATGTGTTCAGAACCGATGTTAGAGGCAAATATTGCCGCGCCTATAACGAACCAACCCACATGCCGTCCTGCCAGAAAATAATCGGTGGATGTATCCTGTTTCTGCCGGATCACCCACCAGGCGATTCCCAATATTATCAAAAAGTACAGAACAACGACTATCCAGTCAAGAAGCTGCAGTCCCGGCAAAAACTTATCCCTCCATTCTATTCATGTGATGGCTTATTTTTTACTATTAACCCCCTGAATATGTCAAATTATTTGTCCGATAGATTAGCTTTTACAAACTGTTACGGCAAGATACTGGTGTTTTTTGCGGGGACACTACTCATGCTTGATTGAATCTGCGGGATTAGTGAGAGCGGCCTTCAGGATGTTGGCGCACACCGTTAGGGCTGTCACTGCAAAAACAATAAAAAGAGGCATCACAAAAAGAAAACCATTCCACGGCATACGATAGGCAAATGTATTGAGCCATTCTTGAATGCCCCAATAAGCGATTGGCCAGGCTATTAGAAGAGAAAAACCGATCAGAACTAGGAACTCCTTCATGAGTAATTGGAGTATACTGCCCGTTGTCGCCCCTAGAACCTTGCGGATACCGATCTCCTTTGTCCGTTGAATGGCCATAAACGCAGACATGCCAAAGATACCTAAACAGGTTACAAAAACTGCAAGCAGGGAAAAAAGTCCTATCACTCTTCCAAGGAGTTCCTCCGATTTGTACTGCTCGTTGAAATAATCATCAAGAAAAAAGAATTCAAAGGGATTGCCAGGAAAAAAACTTTCATAATTTTGTTTTACGAGCTGGACACTTTCTTTGATATTTTGAGTGCTTAGCTTTACTGCAAAACGCCCCCACGGCGGTCTCCCGTATGGGAATAATCTGTATATGTGAGGCTCGAAGTCTTCTTTCAGAGACTGTTGGTGATAGTTCTCTAGAACACCGATAATCGGGTAGATCTCTCCCCAATAATCCACTTCCCTACCGATTGCCTCTTTAATACTGTTGAATCCCATCCATGCGACGGCTGTCTCGTTTAGGAGAAGCGCATTCTTGTCTGCCGGGAATTCCTTGGAAAAATTCCTTCCTAAGAGGATTTCCAGATCGAATACATCTATAAAATCATAGTCCACCCCAACAATCTGGTAATTTTTTCCCTGACTCTTATCTTCACCGGCTTTGTGAATCCCACCGTTGTCCCATATGATCTGCCGTCCTGGAACTTCCGTAACCACACACACCTTCTGGATCTGCGATTGTTTGAGCAGTTCTTCCTTGAAGGTGGGGAACGACGCCTTGAATGCCTCATACCTGACACGTGGAGTGTTGATGACCAAGACCTGCTCTATGTCGAATCCCAGCTTCTGATTCTTCATAAAGCCGATCTGATTGTATATGGCAAACGTGGTCGTAATAAGCACCAGGGCCATCACAAATTGGAACATTACCAAAGTTTTTCTCAGTTTCATTCCTTTAGGCGTGGTCCCCAGATCGCTCCTGATAACCACAGCTGGCCTGTAAGCAGACAAAGCTATGACAGGGTAAGCACCGGAAAGAAAAACGCTTACAAAGGACAATCCGAAGAGCGAAATCCAAAACCATGGTGTATTCCACAGGTTTTCAGCAAGAGGAGCGCCGGTCATTCCGCTGAAAGAAGGTAAGAATGAATTGATGAGGATGAGTGCGAGTGTTACAGCAAGTATATAGGTCAGAAATGTTTCACAAAAAAATTGGGCGATCAACTGGCGCCTGGAAGCCCCCACGACTTTCCTTAAACCAACCTCTTTAGCCCTGGTCAAGGAACGGGAGGTCGATAGATTGATATAGTTGATCCATGCCATACCAATGATAAATACAGCAACGACGAGGAGGATTTCCACAGAAGATTTATTACCGTTTATTTCGTACTCTTGCATAAAATGAGATGTCAGATGAATATCCGTTAGAGGCTGCATTTTAAGTTCGATATTTACTTTATAGATACTCATCAATTCATTGGCATGCGTTTCAACGAGCTTTGCCATTTTCTCTTCGAATGCATCGGGATCGGCATAAGGTCGAAGCCTGAGATATGTAAAGTGGCCTGTGTATCCCCAGGATTGGAGGATTTCAGGACTATAGATGGAGCGCAAGTTCTGGTAGGAAAGCAGAATGTCACACTTAAGATGAGAGTTTGTTGGAACATCTTTATAAATTCCTGCGATGGAGTAATCGGTTTTCCCATCGACTGTAATTGTCTGCCCCATGGGTTCTTTTTCGCCGAAGTATTTTTTTACCATAGATTGGGACATAACAGCATAGTTGGCATTGCTAAATTGATTAGAAGGATCGCTTTTAATAAAACTGAGGTCGAATATGTTAAAAAACTCAGGCTCTGCGAAATACATCCTGTCTTCTGTGAATTGAATATCCCGATCTTTTGGGGAAACAACTGCACGGTATCTAAATATCCGTGCGATCTCTTCCACTTCCGGGTAAGCGCCCCTTATGACATCTGCTGCCGGTGGACAGCAAGAGGCGAATTGGACTTTTTGGCCATCCTCACTGGTGCGTTCGTAGCGAAGGCGGTAGATCCGATCGTTGTCTTTATAAAACCGGTCATAACTTCTTTCGAAATTCACATAGTGAAGGATTACAAGGCATGCAGAGATCCCGATCGCAAGCCCCAAGATAGCAATGGTAGAGAACAGGGCATTTCTTCGAATGTTCCTGATTGCTGTTTTGAGATAATTGAGAAGCATTATTTGTCGGAATTTTTCCCTTTAAAGCAAGCCGGATAGCCAATGCATCACATTGAGGAGCAGCTGAGCATTATCCCTCGCGAGCGGATGATTCATGCCGACACGGACTTTGCCTTGATCGAAGATTTGGGCGGTGAACATGGCGGCTTCGGAAAACAAAGCGATCTTACCTCGTCCGAATTTGGCGACAGCTCCTTGATACCATCCTGCAACACTCGTACTCGGTGTATCCTCGTGAATCTCATACAATTTCTTTGGCATCCAGGACCGTTTGTCAGGTCCAAGGATCAGCACGGGTTGGAATTCAGGCCCTGCTTTGAATGCTGACCCAGAAAAGGTGGCGATAGAACTGATCTTTTCCAAGGAACTTCTGCCGTTTGTTACAGAGCTTTCTGAGAGGCCCTTATCCGACCTTTTGAAGACAATGGGCCGCTCTCGACCTTGGAAATATCCGTTGAGCACATATCCATTGTTCACTTCAACTCCAAAAGAATTGGCCAACTCTTTGATCGCTGCAGGATCGGGCATGTGATCGGTGATTAAAAAGAGAGAACCACCCTCCCGAATCCACGTATTCAATACATCGATCTCGCGTTCCGAGAATGTCGATGGATCTCCTTTTTTCGCGGGAGGCTGAGCATCCGCGATCACGAGTATCTTGGTGTGATACAGCCTTTCCGGAGTGAATTTGTCTTTAAGCCGTTTGACAACATACCCGTCTCGTTCGATCAGTGAAACAAAAGGTTTATATGTGCCGTCTGCTGTGTGAAAATTGTTATGCGCTTCGTCGATCAGAACAGACGGTCCTTTTCCCAATGGGTATGCCGGTCTATCTATCGGAGGATGAAAGGAGAGATCGGCTGTCCGAGGAGGCTCCACGGTGCTGGTTGTTTCTTGGACATAACAAAAAGAGGCAATACCAAAAAAAAGGAGGGTAAAGATGAATGACTTTGCTTGTCTCATTCTTGACATTCGGTTTGTTCCACGTGGCGTTAAGTGAAGAAGTATATCATAGGAAGGGCAGATAGACACAAAGAGATGTTGATTTTTCTCTAATAACAATGATAAGAAATCAACTAAAAGCTCCGATTATCGTATTTTATATTCTTAAGATATTTTTGCATAAAGGAAAATGGGAAAGACAAAAAAGGAAAAAACACAAGTAAAAAAAAGATCTCCTGTCCTTTCAGCTCTATTGAGCCTTATATCTTTAGGGTTAGGTCAGGTATATAACGGGGAACTCCGCAAGGGGATTTTATTAAAAGTAACATTTCTCCTTACCATCTGCCTGTATGCATTCCTTTCTTTTAAGGTTACACACGATCTTTTGCTTCTGCTGTTTTTGGTGGGCGTTTTTGTGCTTCTGAAAGTCTACTCCATTGTCCAGGCCATTTTTAAATCACGAAAACTAGGCATATCCTACACTCTTCGAAGGTACAATAAATCCTATTTCTATATCGTCCTGACTGTTGTCTTTCTCCTCTTGAGTGTGATTCTGCCCATCAAGATCTCTAATCTTGCACTCATGGACATGTCAGCGAATCATCCTTTCCGGTCAGCAAAAGCGAAGGAGATGTATCTTGAGTCGTATGATCGGATGGAAAAGCTGTGGCTGGTTGTTTCAGAGGCCAGAACGGTTGAGACCTCATATGGCCGCACGTTCGTGCGCATCAGCGGTCCGGTAGATGGCCTTCCCCTTGTGTTACTACCAGGCGCCAATGCCACATCACTGATGTGGTTTCCGAATATTGAAGCTCTATCCAACTCTTACAGGACCTATGCCGTTGACAATATTTATGATTTTGGACGAAGTGTTTTCACTAGACGAATCAAAACGTCGGATGATTATGTCGCTTGGCTGGATGAGTTGTTCGATGTGCTCGCTCTAGGAGAGAAAATAAATCTCATGGGCCTATCTTATGGCGGTTGGCTCACGAGTCAATATGCCATTCGTTATCCGGATCGATTAAAAAAGATTGTGCTCCTCGCTCCTGCAGCCACAATCCTCCCGCTTCGGCCTGAATTTCTTAAAAATGCCACGCTCTCTCTAATCCCTCACCGCCATTATGTCAAGAAAACAATGTTTGTCGTCCTGGAAGATTTGGTGAACAAAAATCAAAAAGGTCGGGAACTGGCAGAAGAACTCGTAGATCAGATGTATCTGGCTCAGCGCTGTTTTAAGCCGAAGATGCTGCCTGGTCCGACGGTCCTGTCCGATGAGGAACTGGAAAACCTTAAATTACCCACGCTTTATCTTGTCGGTGAAAACGAAAAAATTTATTCTCCCGAGGAGGCTATCGAACGCCTTTCAAGAATCGCTCCTGAGATCGAGGCCAAAATCATTCCCGGTACCGGTCATGATTTATCAGTTGTACAAGCAGAGATGGTGAATCAAATAATCATCGATTTTTTGAACGCCTGTGAAGGATCTTAGATCATCCTGATAAAATAAATCGATCCATTTTAAGTCCCCTCTCCCCTATTTCTTTACAGAGAAATGGATTTTTTCCTATTTCTTTGAGAATTCAGGCAACCTTTTCTGGATTGTTTCCGTATTTCTATATGATATGTTTCTAAAAGTTAAAAAGAAATAGATTGTGGAGAGACAATGAGAAGTCTAACACGCAAAGAAGAACTCATTATGCTGGCCATACTCAACCTACAGAATAATGCCTACTTGATTGCCATTGTCGATCATCTCTCAAAAATAACAGGGAAAAAAGTTTCTCTCACATCCGTCCACATACCATTAAGCCGTTTGGAAAAATCCGAGTTGATCACATCGAGCTATGGAAAAGCGACTGCCGTCAGAGGGGGAAGGAGAAAAAAGATCTACAGGATCACAAAACTGGGATTGGAGGCGTTGGCTGAGCATAAAAGAATCTCAGATATCCTTTGGGAAAATTATCTGGATTATTTATTACCAAAGGAATAAATCGATGAAGAAGTCCCGTTTATCCATAAAATTCCTGGAGTTTTTTCTAAGGAATCTCATTCCCTTCGAGGACCAGGAAAACTTGTCAGGAGATTTTCGAGAGATGTTTGACCGGATTTCTGATCAAAAAGGGAAAATTTTTGGGATTTGCTGGTATATCTTCCAAATTTTCAAGCTTCTCCCCTCTTATTTTAAAAACTATTCCTCATGGAGCGTAACCATGATTATTAATTATTTAAAGACCGCTTTAAGGAATATTAAAAAATATCCGACCTATTCTTTCATAAATATCACAGGGCTTGCGATCGGTATGGCCTGTGTCATACTTATTTTCTTGTTTATTCAGGATGAATGGAGTTATGACAGGTTTCATGAGAAGGCCGACAGGATCTATCGAGTTGTCGATAGTTTTGACGTTCCTGGGGGAATTGAGAGGGCTTTCGCCCTCACTTCCGCACCGTTCGCGCCAAATCTAAAAAAGGATTTTTCCGAGGTCGAAGACTCAGTCCGCCTGCTTACTAGACGGCATTTGGTGACTAACAAGGACAAAAAATACTTTGAAGATTTTCTTTTTTACACGGACGCTTCTGTTTTCAACATCTTTACTTTCTCTCTAGTTTCAGGAAATCCCGAATCAGCATTGATGGAGCCGAATACAATCGTGATTGCGGAAAGCACGGCCTTCAAATATTTCGGTAAAGAAAATGCAATAAACAAGACGCTCAGCATCAATGAACAAGATTATGTTGTGACGGGCATTATGAAAGATATGCCCAAGAATTCGCATTTTTATGCACAGCTCTTCGCCTCAATGAAGACATTCGAAAAAGATCCTCAAATGCAAAAAAACTATTTCCAGAGCTGGGCGCGTCATGAGTTCTACACATATCTTCTCCTTCATGAGGATTATTCCCCCGAAGATTTACAGGCGAAGTTGCCCGCCTTTATAGAAAAATACGCCTCAAAACAGATAGAGACTATTCTCGGTGGAAGTTTATCTTCCCGACTTCAACCTCTGAAAAGCATCCATCTCCATTCTCATCTTCAGATGGAGATAAGCCCGAACGGCGACATCAAATATGTTGTCATTTTTTCCGTTATTGCCCTCTTTATCCTGCTCATTGCCTGTGTGAATTTTATAAACCTGTCCACTGCCCGGTCGGTTAATCGTTCGAAGGAGGTCGGGCTCCGGAAGGTGGTTGGAGCGAGTCGATATCAAATTATCCAACAATTTTTGGGAGAATCATTGTTCTTCACTCTTTTTGCGTTCATTTTGGCGTTGACCCTCATCGCCATTTCCTTGCCCTATTTCAACTCATTGACAGGCAAAGAAATCACTTTAAATTCTTTGACAAACTTTATTCTTTTAGGCAGCATCGGCCTCTTACTTCTATTTGTGGGCTTGATCTCGGGAAGCTATCCTTCCCTTTTTATTTCTCGTTATCAACCGGCAAATGTCCTGAAAAGTAAGGCCAATTTCTGCTCTGGAAAGTCCTATCTCAGAAAAGGACTTGTCATTTTTCAATTCAGCATATCCATCATTCTTTTTATTTCGACAGCCATTGTCTTGGACCAACTCGATTTTTTAAGGAACAGAAAGCTGGGATTTAACAAGGAACATGTGGTTGTCGTCCCTATAAGATCTAACTCGATCCGGGAGAATGCAGAGTCGATTAAGGCAGAACTCCTGCAGAATCCCAATATTATCAGCGGGACCATCACTATAGGAGTTCCCGGAGGGATCGTTGCCGGAGATGCCATCCAATTGGTCACAGATGAAGGGAAAAAGACCCTGACGACGAGGATGATCTATACGGATCATGATTATGTCAAGACCTTGGGAATGGAAATCGTGGAAGGAAGAGATTTCTCGAAAGAGATGAGCACAGATTTGACTGAGGCCTTTCTTATCAACGAAGCGGCTGTACGAGAGTTGCAATTGGAAAAACCCCTGGAAACACAATTGGAATGGGGTGGCGAGGATTATGATTACGGAATCCACAAGAAAGGGAGAGTCATCGGAGTGGTGAAGGATTTTCAGTTCCAATCGCTGAGAGATGCGATCAATCCACTCATAATTCACGTGTGGTCAGAAAATACCTTTGTCTTTGCCCTGCGAATACGGCCGGACGATATCCCGGGAACCCTGGCCTTTATCGAAAGTAAATGGGAAGATCTGGATCCTGCCCATCCCTTTGAGTACTCCTTCATGGATGAGACTTTTGACAGGATATACAGAAGCGAGGAAAAGCTCGGCAAGATCTTCAGTGTTTTTTCCATCCTGGCCATATTGATAGCTGCACTCGGATTATTCGGATTAGCTCTCTTTATGGTCGAACAACGGACTAAGGAGATCGGCGTCAGGAAAGTTTTAGGAGCATCTGTGGGAAATATATTCGCATTACTTTCCAGGGAGTTCGCAATTCTTGTTCTTCTAGCCAACCTATTTGCATGGCCAACGGCCTATTTTTTCATGCACAAATGGCTCGAGAACTTCGCATACAGGGTGAATATTGGGTTTTGGATCTTCATTCTTGCGGCAGTCATTGCTTTTGTTATAGCTCTCATTACGATAAGCTTTCAAGTCATGAAAGCAGCCCTAACAAATCCTGTTGCATCGTTGCGCTATGAATGAAACAATATTCTCTTTTACTTTGACAATTCATTAAAGACTGTCATAATTTAAAAAAAATGAGCAAAGAGGGTATTATTCCTGCTTTGATAAGCCTAATAATATCAGCTTGATTTGAAAGACTGTCTCTGTCTTATCTAAATACCAAATGTCATAGTCCCTTCTCTCATTATCGGCTGGAATATGCGGCCTGTTAGAACAAAAATACATGCGCTTGCCATCACATGAGACAAAAAGATCAACTCCACCTTTTAAGGGCGATCCTCAATCCTAAGAATGGTGAGAACGTTATCGAATCAGGGCATTGAAGAGCAATTTATAGGTACCGTGAGTTTGGCTCCGGTGCTGTGTCCGGAAACCTATCAGAACCACCCGACCCTTTTCGTACTGAGCAGACACCATGGCTGCTTTTTTTGAAAGATGTTTTTCACCGATAAGCCAGCCGCTTCGAAGGAGATCCTTGTCAGCATAGCGGACGACGGTTTCGTATCGTTCGTTGTGTTGGCTGGGGCTGATGGCGAAAGCGAGGCTGGATCTGAAAAGTACCAGTCCTTTAGAGGGCATTCCATAGGCTAAAGGATGAGTGTTGTCGAATGTCGCTTTGATCGTCGATCCCGGACAGAAAAATTCCTTTGCGCTTATGTTTTCCACAACATTCCGAACATTTAAAGAGAACTTCTCTATCGCAAATCGGCAGGAGCCCCCGAAGGTCACGAGTGTGCCTCCGTTTTTAACAAAGGCTTTGAGTGCTTTGACACCCTCCTCACCGACGCCGCTGCGGTATTCGGGTGGGTAACTCGAACGGGGGCGGCGGTATTCGGATGCGCTCTGTCTCTCACCTGTAATCATGGCCGTAGAATCGTCCGGAAGGATGATGACGTCATATTTGGCGATAAGGTTCCCCTTTTTAATCTCTGTATCAAAAATCGATGTGTAGGGGAAAGAAAACTGTTCGAGCACAAATCTCGTCCACCCCTCATCCATGTTGCCGCCCATATAACGCTGATACATACCGACACGCATCCTCTTAACATCGCGCACATTGGTTTTCAGATCTGCATCAAGCGCTGTAAAATCCACTCCTGTCTGTCCGGCTACTTCTTGAAGATCGGTTTCCGAATCCTCGAAGACCACAAAATCACCCGGCCGCAAATTTGAGACTTCAGTATCGGTCCGTTTAACTTCGACTTTTTTATCCAGGAGTAGATTGACGGCCTTGAAGCTTGCGTTCAATCTTCCATCGAGCTTGTAAACCGTACTGTTTGTTTCAACCTTTCCGACAGTGGGAACCGCATCAGTGAGAATCTGAAAATCCCCTTTAGCGGCCACATTAACCGGCTCGGCACAAACACCCATGAACTCATTCATATTATGGGTCGCTAAATCATAGGGCCGGAGTGGAGATCCATCTCTCGCTCTGGTCCACGCATTATCGGCATACCGCGTTTGTCCGAGCAAATTCCTGATCAGGCCCATCTTCGGCTGGGCGAGAGAAATAAGGAATGAGTCTTTTTTGTATATTTTCCCCTCAACAATGAATTCATTTTTTGCCCGCTTAATTTCTATTCCTGAAAGCAATAGAGTGTTGATCATTTTAATCGCAGTCAACGGATCATGCTGATCTCTGGGGATTATATATGCTTTCGGGGTGCCTTTAGCGCCTCTTTCGGATTGCCGCTTAGCTTTCAGGTATGCATTCCAGAGCACTGTCTCTTTGTTCCTTGCAGCCAGGTCCAGGAGAGCCCAGGCAGAAATGTATTTCTGCTCGACAATATCTCGCAGTGTCCACCATCCTCCGGGCCACGGATTGGGGAATGTCGTCTGGGCTTCATATTCCGGAAACTGCCTGGCGCCTCCCCGGAGCTGTTCGGGATGGATATAGAGGGGTGTGGCTAATTTTGCGCTTGCCGATTCTGTAAGCATCCCGGCGATATTGTGGAAGGGCGTGATCCAGTGCCATCCGAAATGCCCCCAACCTGGAAATTGAGCGGCGTTAAGGATGCCTGATTTGTCTGCCTCCTCGAGTTTGTAGGCGATGTGAGCTCCATACCAGCTGTGCTCTCGCCATATGAGAGGATCGGCGTAGGGGCGGATAGGCTCTCCATAGGGTGGAACATAAAACCGGGCGCCATAACTTCCCATATGGTGATGGTCGATATATGCTTGGGGAACCCAATCCCGGTACATGATCTTTGCCGCATACACCGATTCGATCATGTTGAGGAAGTCGCCGTCACGGTTATTGTCGTGGCCGACATATTTATGGTACAACCAGGGTAGTCCAACTCCTTCATACTCTGTTCCCAGGGTCTTGCGATACCAATCCGTGACCATGATCTGTCCATCAGGATTGAAGGATGGGATTAAGAAGAATATCACATTGTCGAGGATACGCTGTGTTTCCTCATCTTGGCGAGTGATGAGGTCATAAGTCAGCTCCGGTGCCATCTGTGTGCCGCCGATCTCTGTGGCGTGAAGACTCATGGATTGGCACATAACGGCTTTTCCTTCCCTGACGAGGTTTTTTATTTCAGATTCCTCGATCCCCCTGGGATCGCTGATTTTTGCGTTGATCTCTTGGTAACGCTTCAAATTCATGAGGTTATCTGCTGATGAGATAATGACAACCAAAAAAGGATTTCCTTCCGTCGATGGCCCCATATCGATAACCTTGAGCTTATCGCTCTCTTTTGCGATCAAAGAGTAATAATCGACGATCTTATCCCAACGGGCCATCTTTCTATCGCTACCAAGTTTGAATCCAAAATATTCTTCGGGGGACGTAACTTTTTGTTGCGCTTGTGTAAGTGGCGTGATGAGCATGCAGCTTGTCATTAAAAGCAGAAAGCATTTAAAGAATGAATGTACAAGTTCAGTATCGTTTTTCATCCATGTTCTCCTCGATTGATTTTCGAATATCATAACAAAAAAAACTCCCGAATGATATTTTTGAATGAGATCAGAGGTTTTAATGGACTGTCAACGACGGAAATAATCAAGTCGAATTTGGATGTTAACTTGTGTTCGATTCACCATATCCGTATGATGAGTGAAAAATCGGTTTAGGAGGAATGACCATGGACTTTAAGACACTTCAACAAGAATTGACCTCACTGGACGTTGCATGCATCTGTGATGCTGACAAAAATTTGCCTGTGATGGATCCTGAGATACATCCCATCACTCAAGGCATGAAGATGTTAGGAATCGCACGTACGGTTTGCTGTGAATCAGATTTTCTCACTGTTATTAAGGCGCTCCATGATGCTAAAGAGAACGAAGTATTAGTCATCGATGCAGGTGCACGAAAAATCGCTGTTGCCGGAGAATTGTTCACCACTGAAGCCAAAAGAAAAAACCTTGGTGGGATTGTCATAGATGGAGGGTGCAGGGATATTAGTCATTTAAAAAATATCGATTTCCCCGTGTATGCTCGATTCGTGACACCCCTTGCTGGAACAGTTCAGCGCATATCCCAGACACAGATTCCGGTTGTGTGTGGAGGTGTTACTGTTTCCCCAGGAGATATTGTTTTTGGAGATGATGATGGAATCGTAGTGATGACCCAAAAGGAGTGCGGAGAAATTATCCATATCGCTCGGCAAATTCAGGAAAAGGAAGAAAAAGTGCTGGAACTTTTGACAGACAATCAAAGCTTAATCGATATGATGAATTTTTTTGATCACTATGACAAAATTAAGAAAGGACAGGAAAGCAAACTTGTCTTCACAATCTGAAAGAGGAAGGACTTAGGATATACCCAAAGTGGCAGGCCATTCTCAAGAAAATGCCAATATCACCCTTAGTCCGGCCGGTCACAAATCGTTGGTATTAACAGCAAAGGTCATGGCTGCTGTGGGCCTCCGGTTATTTATGGATGAGGAGCTCAGGAAAAAAGCCAAGGAAGAACACGCTGAATGGTTAAAGAAATATAGGCAGTAACTCAGAGAGAAAAAGGGGCTCGTCACTATCCAGAGTGAGAACAAATATCATTCATACTTCAGAATATCCGCAGGATTCGATAAAGCCGATTTGAGGGCTTGTTGGCTGACAGTCAAGATTGCAATAAATTGAGCAATCAATCCGGATGCTAAAAACACCCACCACTCGATTCCTATACGGTAGGCAAAATGGTCCAGCCAATTATTCATCACATAGAATCCTAAGGGCCAGGCAATGATGTTGGCCAGCAAAACCAGCTTCAAGAAATCTTTGGATAGATTGAAGGTGATATTGGGGACTGTAGCTCCGAGGACTTTGCGGATTCCGATCTCTTTCTCTCTCTGTTCCGTGGCGAAGGAGGCCAGACCATAGAGTCCCAAGCACGCAACAAAAATAGCTAAAAAGCCGAATATAAGGTAAATATCCTGCATTTTGTCCTCTTCCGGATATCGTTGCCGATAGTTGTCGTCCAAAAAATAATGGTTAAATTCCCGCTCCGGGAACTGCTTTTTCCAGACCGCTTCTAAGCTTTCTAAGGTTGCAGAGACATTGTGTGGGGTTATTCGTGCGGCTACAAAAGCGAATCCCTCCGGTTGGATATCCAGCATCATTGGATTGATCTGGAGCTTCAGGCTCTGATGGTGGAAATCCTTGACCACACCGATCACTATGGGCCGGATTTTCGAGTCTGCAACTTCGATGATCTGTTTGCCAATCACATCCGGTCCAAGCCCGAGTTGGCGGGCAAAGGTTTCATTAATAATTACGGCATCCATCACATCTGTCGAGTATTCTCTGGAGAAATCTCTCCCCCAGAGAATTTCCATACCGAACGTTTGGATAAAATCAAAATCCACAAGAAAGACAGACGCTCGTACAGAAGAATTGGGGTCTTTTCCGGGTAAATAGTAGGATTCATCGCCTGCAAACTCACCCGGAACGCTGATAGGTAGAGAAACGGATGTCACGTTCGGAATTTTTGAAATGTTATCTCTGAGGGCATCCCCTTGACGTCCCCCTCCCCTGATGATGACGAGGTGATCTCGATCGAA
Source organism: Candidatus Aminicenantota bacterium (assembly GCA_050115915.1). Classification (GTDB taxonomy): domain Bacteria; phylum Acidobacteriota; class Aminicenantia; order Aminicenantales; family Aminicenantaceae; genus WTAW01. Next base: position 18,057 of record JASFPP010000015.1, on the reverse strand, counting down.
TCCCAGATCTTTGTTCTTGATATAGTCGAGCTGCTGAAGGATGACAATAAATCCTAATATCATAAATATGGAAATGGAAAACTGGAAAACGACCAGGATTTTCCGGAAGGTTCCACTCTGTTTTGCGGTCCCCAATCGTCCTCTGAGGGTTCTTACAGGTTGAAAAGTCGAGAGAATAAAGGCCGGGAAGCTTCCGGATATAAATCCTGTTGCTATGATGATGATAAACAGCGCGACAATAGTCGGTGCACTTACAAGATATGTCAGGCTGAATTCCTTTCCGGAGAGTAGGTTGAAGGCGGGAAGGGAAACAGAGATGAGTGCGATCCCAATAATTGTCCCTAGTAGGGCCAAGAGGCTCGATTCACTGAGGAATTGTTTGATGAGCTGAGGCCTCTGCGCACCGAACATCTTTCTCAAGCCGACTTCTTTGGCGCGTTTGACCGACCTGGCTGTGGAGAGGTTGATAAAATTGAAACAGGCAATGAATAAGACCATAATGGCCACCACTGAGAATATGTAGACATACTGGATATCTCCCTGTTGTGCGATCTCTGCTTCAAAGTTCGATTTGAGATGGACATCGGTCAAAGCCTGGAGCGGATATTTCCTGATTATGCCTTCCTGTTTGTAACGTTCACCCCACTTTTCCTCAACAGCTGTTGCGACTGCTTTTTCCACTTTCTTTACATCCGCACCTTCAGCGAGAAGAAAAAAGGAAAAGGGACTAAAATAGATCGGATCGTTTAAAAAATCAGGACCAGCGGCCCGCTGATTATTGTCCCTTCTTCTGAATGTCTCGACCGATAGAACCACCTTGAACCGGAAATGAGAATTCCGTGGGATGTTTTTGACCACTCCTGTGACATGCAGCTCTCGATTTTCCTGTCCGAAGGGAATGGATATGGCTTGTCCCACAGACTGAACTTCGCCAAAAATCTGAGTGGCGACATCTTCTGTGATCACGATCGTATCTGGATTCATGAGTGCTGTTTGGGGATCGCCGGCGATGAATTCATGGGAAAAAATAGTAAAGTAACTCGGATCCGCAGCATAAAAATCCGGAATTTCGAAGCTCTTATCGGCATGGTTAAAGCGAAGAATTCCGAATTGGAAAAGTCTTGCGGAGTCTTCGATCTCCGGTATGGCCTCCTCTAATCCAGGTGCAAGTGCCGATGGCATGCGGGCGAACACACGTGTTTCTCCTCCGATCGTACTGTAAGAGATCCCTCTGAAGATCCTGTCGGCGTTTTTATGATATTGATCGTAACTCAATTCATCGCTGATGTAGAGGAAGATCAGGATACAGCAGGCCACTCCAATTGCAAGGCCTGAGATATTGATAAATGAAAATCCTTTTTGCCTCCGCAAATTTCTCCATGCGATCAAAATATAGTTTTTGAGCATTTGAATTCTCCGATATCCAAGTGAATCTCGGATGCATACAGAATCTCTGTTTTTTTTGTTAGAACATCACTACAGTAGTGTACAGCAAAATACGTGCCAAGGAATACTTGAGTTTACCCCATAAAAATAGCGGTGTCCTCTTGTAAGGACTGTTTACATCTGAAACATATATGTACGGAAACGGGCGCAATAATGAATTATAATTTTTTGTTCGTTTTCTTGTAATAGCGTTGGAAGCTTGGTATAGATACCGGTAACGGGAAATGTATGAGACCTTAAATTGAGAATTCGATTTTTTCCCTCTCTTCGGATATTATGGAGTGCTATAATCCACGATGAAAAAAGTAATAAATCTCTATCGCAACGCTTATTCAGGTCTCCCCTCTCAGTCCTGGATTCTGTTTGCCGTTTTGCTCGTCAATGCTTCAGGTATGATGGTGCTTTTTTTCCTCAGTCTTTACCTGACAAGACAGCTTGGATTTTCCGTCCTGCAAGCGGGACGGGCACTTAGTATTTTCGGGCTGGGGTCTCTTGCCGGCACTTATCTTGGCGGCTGGCTGTCAGACCGGATCGGCTCGACCAATGTCCAGAAGCTCAGCCTTTTTCTCTGCGGTGTGTTCTACATTTCGCTCGGTCAATTCCACTCTCTTTGGAGTATCTATATAATGATTTTTATTCTCTCCATGGCTTCGGGCTTGATGTTTCCGGCGAACGCCACATCCATGGCTCGCCTCTGCCCACCTGAAGTCACGACCAAAGGATTCGCCCTCAATCGATTAGCGAATAACATCGGTGCAACAATCGGTCCTGCTGTCGGCGGAATGCTGGCCCTCAGGAACTATGTGCTTCTTTTCTGGGTCGATGGCCTCACTTGCCTCGCTGCTTTTGCCGTGTTTCTGATACTCTGGAAGAGTCCCGAGGAGCACCTTCGTGTTGTTTCAGGAGAGCATGCTCCGAGCGGCCGCTCTCCATGGCGCGATATTCCTTTCCTCCTGCTGCAACCGATTATCGTTATCTGGGGCGCAATATTTTTTCAGCTCATCGCGACTTTTCCTCTGTATATGCGGGAAGTCTATGGACTGGCTGAGAATCGTATCGGACAGCTGATCATCATCAACACCTTGATGATCATAACTCTGGAGATGATCCTTATCCATTGGATCGGGAATCGTTCCCTGACACGCTTTATTGCTGTGTCCTTTTTCCTGACGGGTCTGGGATTTGCGATGATGCCTCTCGGTCACGGTTTTGCTTTTGCTGCACTCACTGTTGCCGTATGGACGACAGGTGAGATGCTCAGCATGCCTCTCCTCGGCGCTTTGATCGCTATTCGTGCCGGACCAGGAAGCCAGGGTCGCTACATGGGACTCTTCTCTTTTTCCTTTTCCCTGTCGATGATTTTGGGGCCAATGATCGGAACCGCGGTTTATGGTCAATATGGACCCGATGTGCTCTGGTTCGGCTGCGGTGTGATGGGGCTGCTTCTTTCCGTTACTTTTACGCTTCTCAGCCGTTCCTTGGAAGCAGAACAACAATAGAAACCTGAGGGCAACGAAATTGTATCCCGCTCGTAATAAGAGATAAAATATAACGCGTTTTATTCATATTGCTAATCAGGACTTTATTTTTGAAAGGACTATTGAGATAAAAAAAAGTTGGAGCTGTCTTTTATTTTTTGTCACTGTTTTTTTCTCCAGACAATGCATCGATTCTATTCGTACCTCAGGGAGTCTACCGGATTACAAAGAGCGGCCTTGATGGATTGAAAACTAACCGTTGGGATAGCGATGACGACGGCCAAGCAAGCAGCGATAATCATAATAGGCCAGGTTATATTAATCCGGTAAGAAAAATTTCTCAGCCATAATCGAAGTCCGAAATAAGCGATGGGCCATGCAAGAACATTAGCCAGGAGAACGAGAAGGAGAAATTCACCGGACAACAAGCGTACTATTCTTGCTGCCGAGGCCCCAAGAACTTTTCTTATGCCGATCTCCTTTGTCCTCCTCTCAGCGATGTAAGCTGTCAAACCAAACAGCCCCAGACAGCCAATAAAAATGGAAAGCAGGCTGAAATACAGGGACAAATTCCCCACTCGTTCTTCCGACGTGTATTGTCTGTCGAGAGACGTATCCAAAAAGAAATAATCGAACGGTCTCTGCTGATCCAGGACTTCCCATTTTCTTTTCAAAAGACTTATAGTTTGAGATATATTCCCTGGAGTTACCCTGACCGATAGGTATTGAATCCTGTCGTAATTATAGACGATCACAAGCGGTTCGATCTTGTCATGAAGGGATGAAGTATGAAAATCTTTCACGATCCCGATAACTCGTCGTGTCGCCAATCCCCCTCTACCGCCACGACCTGGATAAAAAGTAATGGTCTTGCCGAGAGGATTGGTCCATCCCAAATGCTTGGCAACTGTCTCGTTTATGAGGAGCGACTCTTCGTCGTCCGTAAGGAGGTCGGAAGAAAAATTCCGGCCTTCTATAATGTCTATCCCCATTGTCGTGATGTACCCAGGCTCGATATCCATCCTTGTGAGTTTCTGAGGTTGGGATTCTGTAAAACCCTGGGGGTAGAATATTCCGTACTGTATTCCCTTTGTAGGGACCGGTGCCGAACCCCCGACATCGATAACTCCTGTGAGAGTCATAATCTCCTCTCGCAAGCTCGCAAACGACATTCTTTGGAGAAGATGATGCGCTCCTGGAATAACGATGATGTGATCTTCGTCATAACCTAGATCCTTCGTTTTCATAAAGTGTATCTGTCGATAGACTGTGATGGTCCCTATAATAAGCAAGATAGAAACAGAGAACTGAAAAACGACGAGGCTGTTGCGGAAAATAGACCTGGAAATTCCTGTCGGCAATCCACTCTTGAGCACATGTGTAGGACGGAATCCAGAAAGGTAAACGGCTGGGTAGCTTCCGGCAAGGATTCCCACGATCACGGCTACGCCGACACTGCCCCACAGGAAGCCCGGTATTTGTAAGCTGGCCCCGCTTAGCGGTCTTCCGATCAGAGTTTCAAACCATGGCTGGATCGTTTGGATCGCGGCAATGGCAAAGAGAAGTGAAATAATGCTGTAGAGCATGGATTCACCCAAAAATTGAAGGAGGATGGATTTTTTGGAAGATCCCAGTGTTTTTCTGATCCCTATCTCCAGGGCCCTTGTCGCTGAGCGAGCTGTGGCAAGATTGATGAAGTTAATGCAGGCTAAGACAAGAACAAAAACGGCGATAGCCGAGAACAGATAGACATAAGTGATGTCTCCTTGAGCAGCGATATCGCCGCCGATCTTTGAGTGAAGATGTATCTGGGATAAAGGCTGTAGAAAAAGCACCAGCGAACCCCCCATCGATCTCAATGTATCTCCAAGATGGGTGTCAACAATCCTGGAGAGCTTGTCCTCCAGGATATCTGGATCCGTATCCTCCGCCAGCAACAAATATGTATAGTATTGAATATTGAGCCAGTTTTCCATATCCTGTAAATTTTCTGTGTAGAGCGTTTCGAATGATAAAGCGACGTGAAAACGAAAATGTGAGTTCACGGGAATCTCTTCGACGACTCCCGTCACGATATAGTCAGATGTTCCATTGATCTTAAGGTTCTGCCCAATCGGATCCTCATTCCCAAAATATTTCTTAGCAGTGTCTTGTGTGATAACAGCGGAATAAGGATTGAGTAAGGCATTTTGTGGATTTCCCTGGGTAAAAAGAAATGTAAAGACCTCGAACAAAGAGTTGTCTGCATAACAGACGAGATTTTCATGAAACTCCGCATCTTCGTGTTTAATAAACGCTCTATCCGGTCTGCTGATCCTTGCAAAGTTTTGGACTTCCGGAAAGGCTTCGCGCACGGCCTCTCCAAGTTCAGGCATACTCAGGGGGAGAACCATATGAGTGCCAGCTTCAAGGTCTACACATACCCGGTGAATTTGGTCTTCGTTCGCATTGAAACTGTCGAAGCTCAGCTCATCCAGAACCCAAAAAAAGATCAATCCAGCCACAGTCATCCCAATGGCCAAGCCTGCCATATTAATCAAGGAATATCCCTTGTATCTTTTAATCGTGCGGATGGCGACTTTCAGATAGTTAAAAAACATATGCATTCCAAATTTAGGTTTGCTTATTCATTTTAACGAATATTGAGATATATGGTTTAGGCAATAGGCTTGACCCTTCTGTTTTGTGTATGATAGTTTCATCCTTGACAACTTTGGCGTTTATATTTTTGTAGATTCAATCATAAGAGTACAAGGCTCCTATGCGCAAGTGGTTTTTATTCCTAATTATTATAGTTTTAGTCTATATTTTTTCAAAAGTAACAAGGAAGAGGGAGCCGTCTTCTCCATTCCATCAGCGTTTTAATGAAACTTTATCCGTCATCGTGTGGGCTTTGGTCATTGCTTATGTGTTATCCTTTCTGTACTGGCTTTACACACAGATTTTTAAGTAGTCGACGTCGCGCTTGGAATTATCGAATAGATCTGTCAATCCGGATTACGAAGGACATACGATTGAGGGTAGAGATATGATTCAAATGTTTAGGAGATTCAGATTTTGAACATAAAGGAGACGCCGATGAGAAAGACCTTGTTTGTTTTTCTGCTGATTTCATTTTTTTTGACTATAGCTTGTCAAAAAGCCGAAGAAGGGATTGAAGAAAAAACCGCTGCAAAGAAGCCGGCGAAATCAGCCGCGGTCGCCGATGAACCCGATCGGGTTGAGGTGCAACACATCCTGATATCATTCAAGGGGGCAATCCCCGATGAAAACGTGACTCGAACAATGGAAGAAGCTGAAATCCTGGCTGAGGAGATTTTGGGGAGAGCCCAATCAGGAGAAAATTTTGATGCGCTAGTCAAGGAGTTCACAAACGATCAACACCCTGGAATCTACCGAATGGCGAACGCCGGAATTCCTCCTGATGCAGCCAGAGAGGAATTCTCTCGCGAGAGGATGGTCAAAGCTTTCGGAGATGTCAGCTTCAGTCTCAAAGTCGATGAGATTGGTATGGCGAATTATGACCCTGCAGCTTCTAAATATGGGTGGCACATCATTAAAAGATTGAAATGACAGAGTATTGAGGAACCGCTCTGTGGGCCGCCGTATAGACGAGAATTTCTAAAATTTCACAGTCAGGATGTAATGGACAAGCTTATCATAGTGCCCGGCAAACCTCTCGACTCTATCCAAAATGAGTCTGTAGCCGAATAATTTGAGTTCCAGGGCTGACGTGTAGAGATAATTGATGACTGCTCTTGCATGGACTCGTTTCAGGGCCCTGATTGAACTGTAGAGGGCAAAGGCCTCATCTCTGAATTCTGGAAGCTGAATTTCTGCAGGATCGACAAATGTCTTTAAATTAATCGCTGGATAGATGAGGTTTCTGGCTATAAATGTTTGTCGGAGAATTTCCTTCGTTTTCTCCACTTCTTCCTCTTTGTAAATCCCTGTATCTCTTGAAGGGATGGGGAGAAAAGAATCGAGTTCATCGAAGACCTCCTCCTTTTTCCACTTGCCATAGATCCATCCAACATAAGGTATGAGTATTCCACTTTGCAAAAAATTCGCCAGTTTCTCACGAATTTTCGATCCAAAGAATGATTCCTGATAACGATCCCTCTGTCTTATCGTGTTCTCATTGATGAAGTGGTGAAGACCATACATGAACGATCCCATTATCATGGGCGCGCGCGACAGATCCAGGAAGGAGATCGGATCCACGCGGACTCCGTTTTCCTCTTTTCCTTCACACACTCTGTAGACCTGATTTTTTTCTCGCAAAACCCGCCGACAATAGGATTGGATATATATTTGCTCTTTTTCAGGCAAATCACGAACGATGAAGAGAAGGTCGATATCGTCATCCTCGAGTGGAATTCCTCGCAGCCAGCTGCCACGCAAGTTGATGGAAACGAAGTTTTGACCGTATTCCTTCTCGAATTTTGTTCCGGCCTCCATAAGAGTTTCTTCGAGATGCACAAAGAGATTATTTTTTCGGTAGGGATTTTCTGGATCGAAAAAAGGAAACCGGAAATGGGAACTCGACTCTAAATAAAAACGCACTTTTTCTTCAGTCACCGATTTATCTAATCGCAGCTCTGACATGTCGAACTTCCGGATCCATACGATTTTAGTTTTATTTTTGTATGTTTTCAACATTGAAAAAATCGCCGGGCGTGTGTACATTAATTGAGCATGCAGGAGTGAGACAAATAATGATTGTCTATTCAGATGACAGAGAGTATGCTGATCAAATATTGCCCAGCCGAGAGCGGTGGGTACCTTATGACAAGAAAAAGGCAGGCACCAACCTCCATGGATTGAAAAAAAGGCTGTTCCCGGCCGGGACTGTGCATACAAGGGTGAATGACATGCATGGGAGGTGGACACATGCTCTCATTGTCAAGCGCGCTCCTTCATCTCATTTTGACCATCTGGTCGATTTGAGCCAAAAGGATATCGAGCTCCCCGATGGAACGCTGTGTCTTGCGGGATCGGGCCGGAAATTTCATGGCCAGAGGCAAAGATCCTGGTCAGCCATCAAGGGCAACATCCACTTGGCGCTTTATCTCGCTCCACATCGGGTGATCAAACGTTTCCATACGGGATTTCCAATCCTGGCAGCTGTCTCTCTTATCGATGCGCTGGATGCGATTGCTGCCCTCAAAGGCAGGGCACAAATTAAATGGGTTAACGATATTCTCATAGAAGGAGCAAAAATTGCGGGCTTTCTGGTCCACACCCAAAGTATGGAAAACACTGTTCTTTCAGCCATATTGGGGATTGGACTCAATGTGGAAAAGACACCCAGGATAAAGACCGATCGCTATGTTCCCAAAGTTTCTTCATTGATGTGTTATGTTCAGGAAAATTCAGCCTTCACTCAAGAACAAGTTCTTTCCCAGCTTCTCCTTTCCTTAGATAACAACTATACACTTTTGCTCGATGGCCAATATGAAAAACTGATGGCTCGTTATAAAGAGCGTTCGGTCGTGATCGGCCACAATGTGGTGGTCATGTCCGATAGTCCGGGTAAAAAACCCCGCCAAGTGGCTAGAGGAACAGTTGTCGATATCGGCGAAAACCTCGAACTGGTCTTAAAGGATCATCCTGAACCCATAACATCTGGCAGGCTCATCCTTATCTGACGGTCAAGACGAAAGCGGAGCTTCGTTGATTTTAGAGATTTTATTGTCCCGATCCCGCCTTAAATACCTGTATAAAAACCATTCTGAGGGCCATTTGGAGAAAAAATATTAGATGTTAAGAAAAAATGATTTGAATCCTTGACAGGAAGATCAGACAGTTTTATACTAGCTAACCTTATTTATTATGGGATAGAGGGCGGATTTGAAGATTTGACAATTATTATGCTACTTTCGCCTCGAATACGAATCATGAATCAACCCCACCAATCCACAGAGGAGTTTGCCTATGGAGCCGACTGATTTAACCCTGATTTGTGGGATCGCATTCCTTATTGTTTTTCTTATCCTTGCGTTCCTTGCATTTATCATGCGGATCATCATGCTCGTATTTCCAGAGAAAGCGGCAGAGATCGATCCGGCCATCGTCGCTGCTGTCGCAGCCACTGTCCAGACCGTTTTTCCTGGGACAAAAATCACAAAGCTTGAGGAGAAAAAATGATATTTACAGAAAAAGCCAAAACTATCCGTGTCATGTTTATGCCTTTTCGTGATGGACTTCAAAGCTCTTTTGGGGGAAAAGTACGGTTGAATGATATTCTCCCCGCCATGAAAGCATCGGCGGAAGCAGGCATCCGCCACTTTGAGTTCGGCGGAGGCGCCCGGTATCAGGCTCCCTATTTCTATCTAGGAGAGGATCCCTTTGACGATATGAAGACCATGCGTGAGACTGTGGGGCCCGAAGTGGATCTTCAGATTCTCACCCGGTCTGTTTCAGGGGTTACGCTGACCACTCAATCCCCTGAAGGTTTGGAGCTCCAGGCAAAATTGATGAAAGAGAATGGGACCACTTGGGATCGGAATTTTGACTATATGAACGATACGCGAAATCTCATCAACACGGGGCGGCCGATCGTCAAATCAGGCATGCATCATCAAGTCTGCATCGCTCTTATGGGGCTCCCCTTCCATTCGGATAAGGTGCATACAGCGGATTTTTATATCGATATCGGTCGTGAGCTTCTAGAGAGCGATCTCCACATCGACAGTATATGCCTGAAAGATGCCAGTGGCACAACCGATCCCAAAACTATTTATGATACGGTTGTGGGTTTAAGGAAGATCATGCCTCCGGAGATGCTCCTGTGGCAGCACACTCATGATACTGCCAGCACTGCAGTTGCCTGCTACATGGCAGGAATCGCAGGCGGTGTGAACGGCATCGATCTTTCGGTCCGGCCTATGGCAAGCGGTACAGTCCAGCCGGATGTCCGCTCTATGGCACATGCCTTGAAAGGAACAGGATACACCCTGGATATCGATCCAGATAAAATGATTGGTATCGAAAACATGCTGAATGAACTCATGCAGGAATACGCGTTCAATCCGACAACGACCACGCCGGACCCAAGGGTTCTCGGTTTTCCGATGCCCGGCGGAGCCATCGGTCCGAATGTCCACATGATGGTCAAAGCAGGAATCCTGGATAAATATGGCGAAGTCCTGTCCGAATTTCCGATAGTGGTGGAGGCAGGAGGTGCCTGGACGAGTGTGACACCGGGAAGTCAGCAGTACTGGCTACAGGCATTCAACAATGTTATGTACGGCAGGTGGAAGAAGATCGATCCAGGTTATGGGAGAGCAGTCCTTGGATATTTCGGAAAACCTCCTCTCTCCCCCGATCCAGAAGTGATCAAGACCGCATCCGAACAGCTTGAGCTCCCGATTTTTGATGGCGACCCCCTTGAAGCTGCCCCCAAGAATATCGAACCCGCAAGAAAAGCTCTCGAGGAACGGAACCTGCCGGTCTCAGAGAAAAACATCTTTTTGGTTATGGCTGCCATGGTCCCCGGAAAAAAAATGGAGCTCAATGAGGGTATCCGGCTCCTATCCGGAAAACCAAGGATCGACATCCCTCTCAAAAAGAAAGAGGAGAAAAAGCCGGAAAAAGTTGTGCCCGCTGCTCCTCCGGCAGTCGCTGCGCCCGTCGTCACCGGACCAGTCACATCTCGATGCACAGTCACAGAAAACAACGTTTCCCGGGAATTTACGGTCACAGTGGAGCCGATTTCAGCCTCTGGAACGGCACCTGCTCCGAATCCTCCCCCATCGGCACAGCCTGTTGAAGCCCCGTCTTCTGGGGGGACACCCGTTCATTCCACGTTTGCCGGTGCAGTCGAAGTCAGTGAGATCCTCGTCAAAGTGGGCGACAAAGTCTCGGAAGGACAGGTCGTGGCAAAGGTTGAGGCAATGAAAGCGCAGCATGATATCGTGGCGCCTACTGCTGGCACTGTATCCGCGATTCATGTCGAATTGGGGGATGAAGTCGATTCATCCAAACCCATTCTCACACTTTCGTAAAGGACCTGCTGATGGATACCGCACTCAAAATCTTCCAGCAAACCGGTTTTGCCAACCTCAGTTGGGGAAACTGGGTCATGTTCGCCGTTGGCGGGATCCTGATCTATCTGGCCATAGCCAAAAAATATGAACCGCTCCTTTTGATCCCGATCGGTTTCGGGACCATCCTCGCAAACCTTCCCCTTGCGGATATGGGGGCTTACGGTGAGGGGATCATTGCCTTGGTTTACAATCAGGGCATCCGGACAGAGCTTCTTCCTCCGCTTATCTTTTTAGGCGTTGGGGTTCTTACAGATTTCCGCCCTCTTTTGGGCCGGCCACTGACTTTTCTCCTTGGAGCGGCAGCCCAGTTAGGCATATTTACAGCTGCTCTAGGAGCTGCCTATGTTTTGGGCTTCAATTATAAGGAGGCCGCATCTATAGGCATTATCGGGGGTGCTGACGGTCCGACCTCGATCTTTCTTGCCAGTCAATTGGCCCCACATCTTTTAGGTCCCATAGCGGTTGCAGCCTACAGTTACATGTCACTTGTCCCGATCATCCAGCCTCCCATCATTCGGATGCTCACATCAAAGAAAGAGCGCTCCATCGATATGCCCCAGGCCCTTCCCATTTCTCAGACCGCAGCCATTCTTTTTCCGATCGTAACAGGGATTGTCGCATCACTGGCGATCCCCTCGTGTGCACCTCTCATTGGAATGTTGATGTTTGGAAATTTGCTCAGGGAGTGCGGTGTGACCGAGCGGTTGCGCAAAACAGCCGGCGGATCACTGATCGATATCGTAACGATCTTTCTTGGGATTGCCGTTGGCGCAACGATGGATGCAGAGCATTTTCTGGGTGTCAGAACCCTTTATATTCTTATTCTCGGCGCTGTTGCGTTTGCCTTCAGCACGGCAGGCGGCGTCGTTTTTGCAAAGATCTTGAACGTATTTCTGTCAAAGGAAAAGAAGATCAACCCATGTATTGGTGCTGCAGGTGTATCCGCGGTTCCCATGGCTGCAAGGGTTGTCCAGAATTTTGTTGCTGAGCAGACAGAGGGAAAAGTTAATCCACTTATGCCTGCTATGGGTCCCAATGTGGCAGGTGTGATCGGTTCGGCTATCGCAGCCGGGGTCTTTCTGATGTTTTTAGGATAAGCCTGAAGAAGGATTCGTTTTCGGGTTCCTCCTCTGCCTCGTAAACGCCTGCGAGATTTCAACAAAGCTGTTGGTTTGTTTAAAGCCCCTTACTCATAGCGTCGAGGAAATCACCGTTAGTTTTGGTCTTAGACATCTTTTCCATGAGGAGTTCCATAGCCTCAACTTCGTTGAGCTGGCTGAGAACCTTGCGGAGAACCCATATTCTGTTGAGGTCTTTTTCATCGATCAGCAGCTCTTCTTTTCGTGTTGCGGACCGGTTGATGTCTATTGCCGGGAACAGTCTCTTGTCCACGAGCCTTCTGTCGAGGTTGATCTCCATGTTTCCCGTTCCTTTAAACTCTTCGAATATGACCTCGTCCATCCGGCTTCCGGTGTCGATCAAGGCAGTGGCGACGATCGTCAAGCTGCCGCCTTCCTCGATTTTTCTGGCTGACCCGAAAAACTTTTTGGGTTTGTTCAGTGCATTGGCATCGATCCCGCCAGATAGAACCTTCCCTGATGGGGGGATTATGGCGTTGTGCGCTCTGGCGAGCCTGGTGATGCTGTCCAGAAGTATCGTGACATCCCTCTTGAGCTCGACAAGCCTTTTGGCTTTTTCCAATACGATATTGGCAACTTGAGCGTTTCGGATGGGGGGTTCATCAAAAGTCGAGGCGATGACTTCACCAGTGATACTTCTTTGGAAATCCGTCACCTCTTCTGGTCGTTCTGCTACAAGCAGCACGATCAGAAAAACTTCCGGATGATTTTTTTCTATGGATTTCGCTATGGTCTTGAGCAGTGTTGTCTTCCCCGCTCTGGGTGGGGAAACAATCAGTCCCCTTTGTCCTTTTCCGATAGGTGTGAGCATGTCCATTACTCGAGCACACAAGTTTTTCGGTTGACCGTCCTCCAACATGATCTTTTCAAAAGGATACAAAGGCGTGAGGTTGTCGAATTGGATGTTTCTTCGGTCGCCCAAAATCACATCGGGGTGTAGGAAATTTATGGCTTCTATCTTGATCAGAGCAAAATATTTTTCACCATTCTTAGGAGGTCGCACGACACCGGATATCGTATCTCCTGTGCGGAGCTTAAATTTTCGGATCTGGGAGGGGGAGACATAAATGTCATCTTGGCTGGGGAGATAGCTGAATTCTGGAGCTCTTAAAAATCCGAAACCGTCATCCAGGGTTTCCAGCACGCCCTCTGAGAAAAGAAGCCCATTTTTTTTGGCCTGGGCTTCCAATATCTTAAAGATAATATCGTGTTTGTTGACATCCTTGATCTCATCCTCTTCGACACCGGCCTCCCCTGCAATGGAGACCAGTTTTGCGACTTCTTTTTCCTCTAGGTCTACTAAATTATACTCTTTCATTTTGCACCTCTTAATCGGTTAATTTTTGTGAAATCGAACTCTTGAACACAATCAATTTCGAGTAATGATATTATTTATGTATAAACCACGCCGTTCTTATATTCGAATGATAAAGCTAATGGGTCACAGGCGGCTCTTGCTTCTCATCCGTTTTTTCTTCGTTCTCAGATATTTTTGATGCTAGGGGGAGTTTATCCTTTTTGATCTTTTCCAGATATTTTTCAGTGAGTGCGATCTCGAGAACCTGGTCCATGTTTTCCACAAAATGTATCTTCATATCATCTCTGACTTTCTTCGGGAGATCCTTCAGGTCCGGCTTGTTGTCAAAGGGTAAGACTGCTTCCCTTATGCCATGACGATGTGCTGCAAGCAATTTTTCTTTGATGCCACCTACGGGCAAAACTTTGCCTTTGAGCGTGATCTCTCCGCTCAGTGCCACTTTTTTTGTTACAGGGATTTCTGTGAGCAGAGAAATAATCGATGTGGCCAAGGTGATCCCTGCGGAAGGTCCTTCTTTGGGAGTGGCCCCTTCTGGAACATGAACGTGAATATCGAAGCTTTTATGCAGCTCTTGAGCGATGTCCAGCTCGTACATCTTGCCCCGGACGTAGCTGAATGCGGTCTGTGCCGATTCCTGCATGATCTCTCCCAGCTGGCCTGTCAGTGTGAAATTTCCCTTTCCATGGACCTTTGTCACCTCGAAGGTCAGCAGTTCACCTCCGAACTCTGTCCATGCCATACCAATGGCAACACCCACTTCATCCACCTTATCGATCTCTGACCGTCTGAATCTTGGGATTCCCAAGAACCTCTCGAGACTCCTGGGTGTGACCGTTTCCCTGTAATTGTTTCCTTTTATGACCACTTTTTTAACGACCTTGCGACATATTGAAGTTATCTCTCTTTCCAAGTTGCGCACACCGGCTTCTTTGGTGTACTCTCGGATGATCTTGCGGAAGGCCTTATCCGTGATCTGGAGGTTTTTGTTTTTCGACAATCCGTGCGCTTCCATTTGTTTGGGCAATAAGAATCTTTTTGCGATCTGCAATTTTTCTTCTTCTGTATAGCCCGGGATGCGGATGAGCTCCATCCGGTCAATCAGTGGTTTGGGGATGGGTTCCTGCATGTTGGCCGTTACTATAAACATGACCTGGGAAAGATCATAATCCGTATCGATATAGTGGTCTAAAAAGGTATTGTTTTGTTCGGGATCCAGGACTTCCATCAGAGCGGATGCGGGATCTCCACGAAAATCCATACTCATCTTATCCACTTCGTCGAGGAGAAAAACCGGGTTTTTTGTCCCGGCTCTTTTTATCATCTGAATGATCCGTCCCGGATAAGCGCCGATATAGGTCCGTCTGTGTCCACGGATTTCAGCCTCATCGCGGACACCTCCAAGAGAAAGCCGGACAAATTTTCTTCCCGTGGCTCGAGCGATGGATCGGCCAAGCGAGCTCTTCCCCACGCCGGGAGGGCCCACAAAACCAAGGATAATGCCTTTGGGATTTTTCACCAGTTGTCTGATGGATAGATACTCAAGTATCCTTTCTTTAACCTTTTCCAGGCCATAGTGATCTTCATCCAGGATCTTTTCCGCTTCCTTTAAGTTTCGTTTTTCACGGGATTTTTTGGTCCACGGCAGCGAGATCAGCCAGTCCAGGTAATTCCTGCAGACCGTAGCTTCAGCGGACATCGGCGGCATCGCTTCCAAACGATCGATCTCTTTGTTCGCCTTCTCCTCTGCATCCGGGGGCATGTGAGAGTCGAGGACTTTTTTTCGCAATTCTTCGATCTCATTGGGCTGGTCATCTTTTTTAACGCCCAATCCGGGAGGAAACACTTTTTGTGAAGGATCCTTGAACGGGATCTTCCGGCGGCCCTGTTTTTTATCGTCCTTTCTCAGCCGCGAATGAATCTTGATGATTTCATTCTCCAGCAGAAAATTGAGACGCCGAATTCTTTCCGATATATTGATGATCTCAAGGAGATTCTGCTTTTCTTCGAGGGGCAGATAGAGATGGGAAGAAATGATATCTGCGATCCTCTGGGGATTATTATCTCTGAGAGCGGGTATGATCGCCTCGAGATTTGTGTGCTGGCTGAGCTTCAGATATTCTTCAAACAGGGTAAGCACATTTTTTAAGACTTCATTGATCTCGGCGCGACTGCTCTCTATTTCACTCACCTCCTTGACCAACACTTGGTAAAAAGGATAAGTGCTCAGATATTCGAGAACCCGCGCTCTTCTTTTGCCCTCAACGATAACCTTGAGGTTGTTATCGTCCATTTTAACAGTCCGGACGATCTTGGCGAGAATGCCCATGGAATAGATATCTGCTGGCAGTGGATTATCCAGAGATGCGTCCATTTGCGCAGCGAGAAAGATCCTCTTGTCTTTATCCGATGCACTTTTCAATGCTTGGATGGAGGAGGAACGGCCTATGATAAAAGGAACTAATGTGGAAGGAAAAACCACAAGATCTCGTAAAGGGATTAAAGGAACATTCTTTATGATTTCAGTGCTTTCGTTGCTCGGCATGTTGTTTTACTCCAATGAATGTTGAATGTTATCCGTAACGCTTGCGTCATCCTTTACCATTTAGTCGGATATCTTCTGGCGATATGGTTCTTTGGCTTTACAATCTTTATATCATTTATAATTAAAAAGGGGATTAAATTCATGGAAAGAACTACTTTTTTATTATAGCGTTTTCGAGTAAAAAGTCAACCGTCTTTTTAAGTCTTACCCTATCTTCGATCTCCTGCTCATGTCCCTCTTTTTTGATCTGAGCCTTAGCCTGGGCCAGCGGCATATTGTTTGCCTGGGCGATGGCTTTGATCTCCCCTTCGATGTCTTCGGGTTTGACCAGAATTTTTTCCCTTTCGGATATTTTGGACAGGATCAGATGGTTCTTCAGTTTCTGTCGCGCTTTTTTTTTGGCCTCCTCTTTTATCTTTTTCGCATCCTCTTTCTGCACGGATTGGGATTGTCGAGAGGATAGAATGCGTTGAAGGATGGCTAAAGATTCCTGCTCGACAACACTTTCCGGGAGATCGAAAGACACCCTGTCCGCAATCGTCTGGATGATATCGTCAGCCATCTCTCCTTTTATTTCCTCTTTTTTAGCGGTGAGAATGGATTTTTTCGCTTCGGTCTTAAGCTCTTCGAGATCTTTGAATTCACCCAAACCCTTGGCAAATTCGTCGTCGAGTTCCGGGACAGTTTTTTCCTTGATAGAGAGGAGTTTCATGGTATAGGCGATTTCCTTCCCTGCAAGCTTTTTATTGGAATGGCTTTTGTCGTACTGAACAGTGAATTCGGCTTGCTCCTCTTGTTTCAATCCCATCAAGTGTTCATTCAATGCCTGTTCGTTCTCAGGGTGACCAGCCAGTATGACAACTTTTTCTGTGGGAAGCAGCTTGTTTGCCCGTGTGTCTTTGCCCTTGATTTCGACGATCACGTAGTCCTCTTCCTTGACTCCTCTTCTCTCGACCGGAACGTACTCGGCAGACTTCTGGACGAAACCATCCAGAGCTTCGTCGATTTCTTTTTGAGTCACAGAGGCTTTTTTCTCTTTGACCGGGATGTTCTTATAGTCCGGGAGTTCAAATTCCGGCCACACCTCGAATTGAGCCGTCATCCGGAGGGGTTGCCCTTCATCAAAAGTGAGCTTATGGATGATCGGATTTCCTAGGGGGACGAGGTTGTGCTCTTTGAGCTCCTGGTTGAGAGCTTTGGGCGCAAGAGAATTCATAACGGATTCTCTGATCTCAGGAAGATACATCTGTTTAACGATATGGCTGGGTGCTTTCCCGGGACGAAAACCTTTGATCTTTGCCCTGCTCGAAAAATGTTTAACAGCCTGATCGAACTCTCTTTTTACCTCATCCGGGGGGATCTCAATTTCGATCTCTCTCTTGCTGTCGTCGATTTTTTTTATGCTGGTCTTTGTGTCGGTCATCACTTTCCCTAATCTAAATTAATACAAATCGCCACCTCGAGTTTCTAACCATCAGAGCCCATTTAAATAAGAGTGGGCAGAGCGGGAGTCGAACCCGCACTCCTTTAACAGGAACTAGGTCCTAAGCCTAGCGCGTATGCCAATTTCGCCACCTGCCCTCATAAACCTGATTCTATAAGGGGAATTGATCGAGCTTCTAATTACTTTTTAGAATGAAGAGGCTAACGTATTGAATAAGAAACCGTTACTGAAAAAATACTTATATCATATCTCTTCCAGCCTGTCAATTCGTTATAAAGGATATGATTTAAGGTTTTATACTGGATTTGCTATGATAGGTCTCAACACTTTTATGAATAATCCAAGAGGAAGATGAGTTTAAAGGCCTTTCAGAAATACTTCGTCCCGGGTTTTGTTTTTCAATCAGTCGTCATCGGCGGGGGGTATGGCACGGGCCGTGAGCTGGTCGAATACTTTCTGAGTTTCGATCCTCTGGGGGGGCTTTTGGGGATGATCACAGTAACAACAGTGGTCTGGTCCTGTTTGCTTGCACTCAGCTTTGAATTTGCGCGGATCTCTCGGGCTTATGACTATCGCTCTTTTTTCCAAAACCTTATCGGCCGTTACTGGGTCATCTTCGAAATTCTTTATTTTATCCTG
>JASFPP010000014.1:0-35039 GCA_050115915.1 Candidatus Aminicenantota bacterium | reverse complement strand
GGGTGACATTCAGCTGGCCCTGACCGGTGCTGACAGGATCGCGCAAAACGGAGATACGGCCAACAAGATCGGCACGTACACAGTGGCCGTTTTGGCGCGGGAGCACAACATCCCTTTTTACGTGGCAGCTCCGATGAGCACCATAGATTTTACGATCAGAGATGGCAGTCAGATCCCGATCGAAGAGAGAGATCCCGATGAGGTCAAATGGATCGGTGATTTGTGCTTAAGCCCGTCCCGCATAGAGGTCCGGAACCCGGCGTTCGATGTGACTCCCGCTTCCTACATAACGGGGATTATAACGGAAAAGGGGATCGCGCGGCCGCCTTACCAAAAGAGCCTCCAAGGCCTCAGAAATATTTAAGATGGGCTCTCCGAGCTGACTGTTTGGGAAGGAGACTCCCGAAGTGTTTGGATGTGGAGTCGGTTCCTCGAACTGAGCGATTATAGAGAGGGCCCCTAAGATTTTATTTTGTCGAGCCCGTTCCCGGAACGGACAGAAAATTAAAGGCCAATAACAAGGACAGGGAATTGAGGATATTAGGGATCGAGACATCCTGCGATGAGACTTCTGCGGCTGTGCTCGCAGACGGCTTCGATATCCTTGGCAGCATTGTCCTGTCGCAGGATGAGATCCATGCCCCCTACGGAGGAGTTGTCCCTGAGCTGGCTTCGCGTCAGCACATCGAATCGATCATCTATGTCATCGAAGAATGCCTCTCCCGGGCGGGCCTCTCCCTCAGAGATATGGACGCCTATGCCGTCACCCAGGGGCCGGGGCTTATCGGATCGCTTCTCGTAGGCCTCTCCGTTGCCAAGGGTTTAGCCTACTGTTTTGATAAACCTCTGATCCCCGTGGATCACCTTGAAGCCCATGTCGAATCGGCCTTTATCGAAAACAGGGATATTCCCTTTCCTGTTCTGGCTCTTCTCGTGTCTGGCGGTCACACGTCCATCATCCTGTTAAAGAAAAAACTGATATTCGAACACATCGGAAGAACCCGGGACGATGCAGCCGGAGAGGCCCTGGATAAGATCGCCAAGTTCCTCGACTTGGATTATCCGGGGGGGCCTGTTATTGAGAAGCTGGCAACCCAAGGCACTCCCAAGGCGTTTCCCTTCGCCATTCCCCATATGACCGATGGAAGTCTGGACTTCAGCTTCAGCGGTCTCAAAACAGCGGCGCTGAGACACATCAAAAAGAACGGGATCTCCAAAAACCATCCTAAATTTTTTGATCTCTTAGCGAGTTTTCAGCATGCCATTATCCGGGCATTGCTGTCCAATATGTCCCAATCCATTCAAAGATTGAAACCCCGGTCTTTGATCCTCTGTGGGGGCGTGGCCAAAAATGCAGCTCTTCGGAAAGAGTTCCAGAAGATAGCTCGGAGTTTTCAGCTTCCGGCATTTATTCCTTCTCCTGAATTCTGCACGGATAACGCCGTTATGGTCGCTGCCTTGGCCTTCGCAAAGATCGAACAACAGAAACCCGGGCCTTTAGACCTGTCCTTAAACGCCTACCCCCGAAAGATCGGCTAATTTACCGCGCCTTTCTTCCAATCAAGACTTTCAAGGATGTCACCTCTGGACTTAAGTTTCCACCTGTCATTTTCATGCGCAATAAATAAAAAAACTGTTTTTTTTATTTTTATTGTTTTATAATTGAGGCGCTTAGTTTGGGGGAAACTAATGTGCATGGATCCCTAGGATCACGGGTTTTTCTATTATTTGTTCTCATTTTAATGTATTTCCCTGTCCATTTTTTTAGTCAAACCAATTCTTTCGACAAAGACAGAAAAAGGACGATCCGCTGCCGGGTCGCTGTGGATGAGGAATGCCGGGCTCAAAAGGAGTGGAGGTCTGTCGTCAAACGAGTGATCGCGGATTCTTCAAAACGGTTCGAAAAAGGATTTGGCATTGAATTCAAACTCGTCAGGATTAGGCCCTGGTATTCGGACAACTCTCATGAATCTCTGTTTGATCTTTTGAAGTCTTTGAAGAGAGATATTCCCCAAAAGGATTGTGATGTTGTCATCGGTGTGACAGGACAGAATTATGAAAAAGGAGCGTTTTCAGGGGCGACGATCTGCTATGGCAATTATATCGTTTTAAGATGGGTTCGCTCGGAAGATTTAATGAAAAAGACTCTGGTCCACGAATTGTGTCACCTTTTCGGTGGCATCGACCTTCATCAGGACAATTCGATCATGAACCATGCCAGAGCCGGAAATGGGTTCGATGAATTCACTTCGCGGATCATACGTATAAACAAATTCAGGCGCTTTGTACCACAGGACTTTCCTCTCCCTGAAGACCGGATCGACGAAGCCATTTCTCACTATGAATGGCGGAAAAGCTTGAACAGAGGCGAACACGAGATCCATCTGATCTTGGCATTGCTCTACATAGAAAAAGGGAACTTTGATTTGGCGGTACGGGAGTGTCAGAACGCCATCCGGATCTATCCCGGTTTACGCGAAGCCTATTCTCTTCTCGGTATCGCCTATCAGAAGCAGGGAACGATCGATCTGGCAACGAGAGAGTACAAAAAAATCCTCAGTGCAAACGGAGGATCCCCAGAGATCTGGTTTAATCTGGGGATTTTTTATCTCGAGAAGGGACTGATCGATGAAGCCATAAACGAATTCCAGAAGGCGGTCAAAGAGAATCCAAGCTCTGCTGAGGCACATGCGAATTTGGGGTTGGCCTATTTGAGAAAGGGATTGGTCGGTCCCGCACAGAAAGAGTGTGAAAAAGCTTTAAGGATCGAAGCCCATTTGGCCGAAGCCATGGTCACACTTGGTGGCGCGTATGCTCTCGACAATAAGTTGGATGACGCTGAACATTTTCTTTGCCGATCCTTAACCCTTGAACCAGGAGTGGCAGAAGCACACAACAATCTCGGTGTTGTGTATTTGAAGCGGGCGAATTATGAGTCGGCCCTAGATGAATTTTCCAAGGCCCTGAAAATCGATCCCCGTTACTCCATGGCTCGCTTGAACCTCGGACATACCTATAAGCGTCGGGGATCGATGGATAAGGCCATATCAGAGTATAAAAAAACGCTCGAATTAAGACCAGATCTTTACAAGGCTCATCAATGTCTAGCCGAGGCGTATCTGGAAAAACGAATGGTTACGGAAGCGTTTCGCCGGTGTCAGATCGCCGCGCTCATAAATCCTGCCTACAAGTCGATCTTTGAGGAAATCCACAGCTATCTCTTACGGAAGAGGGATTATGATTTGGCCTACGAGTTCCTTAAAGAGGTTGAGAGGCGTTGAGGACGTATTCCCTTGGAATCTGGACGAAATCGAACTTATAAAAGATTGGATCGACTGGATCACTTTGTCGGAACGATCTGGAAAAAGAAGGGATCGACAAGCATGGATTCCGAGGAGATCTTTGTCAGGTCGAGCTGGATCTCATACAGGTAAAGATTCTTGTAGGGATAATAAGCGGAAGGATTGAGCGCGATGGTCTTTGTTTCATAAGACGTTTTTCCTTCGAAGATCGGAAGGTCGAAAAAGCTCATGCGGATCTCATGTTCGCCTTTCTCCGAACCGAAATTCACCTGAAGATTTTCCCGGGCTTTTCGTGAGCTGAACAGTATTCTGTATTTATTTTCCCTGTGGAGATAGAACTCCGCTGTCTTTTTGACAACAACACCATCCCCCATAGGAAAGAGGTAGTAGCCCAGGGCCACCTGGGGGGAGTAGCGAAACGTTCGTGTGTCGTAGAGGCTCGGCCTCGGGAAAAGAACCCAGAGCAGAAACGCGCAAACACAAAGAGACAGTCCAAATCCAAAATAGAAAGCTTTTTTGAGAAGGATCTTTTTTTTGATAAAGACATAGACACAGACGGATATCACGATAACCAGAATCCATAGATAATTCGGGATGTAGCCGATGTTGTCGACCTTGATGAAGGAGGGCAAAAAATGGGGCAGGAAGATATACATGTTGCTGAGATGAACGAACATCTCCCCGGCGCGCGATGTGAATTCATTCGTCGTCGGCTGGTAGAGCGAATGGGGATGCCAGAGCAGAAAGAGCGCGATGGCGAAACCGGTAAAGCTCAGGAACCAGAATAAAAAGGCGTAGATCTTCTTTCGGTTGTGAACAAGAAAATAGCCGACAGCCAATCCCAAAATCCAGGAGACGGGCGTGAGGATTCGTCCCTGGGGGCTGTAACCCTGGCGGTGCGTAAAAAAGGCATAGTTCAGAAGATAGGGAGCGGGGATAAAGAGAAGGATCAAAAAGTCTCTCTTCGATCTCCGGAAAATCTCCACAAACCCCAAAAAAGCGAAAACATAGAAGGGAGAGTAAAGCAAAAGACCATCTCTCTGATCGAGAAAATAGTTGAAGAAGGTGTCGAATCTCATGGCCAGAGGGGCACTCAAAGCTGCGTCTTTAAAAGCCTGCAGCCTCTCCGGAGTGAGCACTCCTTCGTAGACTGAGACCGGGGAAAATGTCCCATAGATGGAATGGATGAACGAATAGAACAGCGTAAGGGATAAAAGGGGAAACAGAAGGAAACAAAGGACCTTGACTCCAGCCTTGTGTTCTTTGAGAAGAAAATACATCGCAACGCAAAGTAGCGTTCCGAAAAGCAAGTTATATTTCAGCCCGAACCAGAAGAACAGCGACAGGAGAAATCCCAGGAAGAAATAGTGTTTAAGTGAGAGCAATTTTTTCGAGCGCACCTTCCTGTATATATGAAGTGAAAAGAGGGCAATGGGAATCTCTGAATAGAGATGGATGGCGAAGAAAAGAATGGGCGCAGACATAGAGTAGATAAACCAGAGCTGAAGGGCAATCTTTTCATCCCCCCACAGCTCTCTTGTCAGAAGATAGAGCTGAAGACCCAATAGAACAGCCCAGATGATGAGGCTCCCTTTAAGGATAAAGGTCAGCAGGTCTCCGTCGAATTGCTGGCTCAGCCAGTAGAAAGGTAGCACCAGCACCGATACCCCGGGCAGGTTTATCGGATAAATGTAGCTGGGCCCTTTCTTCCCCTCACGCGCGTACATGCCCAGCCTGAATCTCGGATTTTTTTCTTTGGCGTAGAAGGAAAAGTAATCCTCCTCTGCGTAATTGTTGGCCAGATTGATGTCTTTATCGTTGAGGAGGCTGTGCGATGTCATGAGATAGTAGGGTTCATCGCCCGAGAAAGTGATTTTTTTCGAAACCAGGACAAAAGTGCACAGATTGTAGATGAGAAAAGCGGCGATAAAGAGGATCACCAATTTTTTTCTGGGGGGGAGATCGCTGAAGGACTGGATGGTTTTATTCACGGTTGACTTGAGATCCAGGAACCTGTCCCAGTGCAAAAGGAGCAGGTAAACGATACAGAGGACGACCGCAATCCAAAGAGCATTCAGCCTTGTTTTTAAGTCCCCCCTATCTAAATAGCGATCGAGGACAAAAGGTGTGAGCAAGAAAAAACCGAGAGGCACGAGTGCCAGGAAGTTGTCCCGCAGCGAATTTTTGCGTTCGCTGCCGTAGGTTTGTGTTTCCACATGGGTTAACAAGAGCCATAGGGCTACGCTAAGGCCTGACAGCAGCAGAAACCACAGGATAAAGGCGGGAGAGAGGCTGTATTCGTGATCGAGGATTGTGAAGGATGATGTTTGGGAGTGAAGCGTCACAAAATAGGACAGACCCAGTGAAAAAATAACCAAGAACGCGAAGAGGATAGAAGTCCCGGGTTTCTGCATCTCTCCCAGAGATATTAAAAATCGAGCCTTATGTCAAGGTGCTCCTTCCCATTGGAAGCATTTTCTGATCCGTTATGACTGATAATCCGAGTATCCCCATTGGTGGTTCGAAAGCACGCTCAGTTTCCCCGGCGATGAAACTTCGCTCGATTCCGGGCTTCCCTCACATCTTCCTTCGGAAGACGTCCCATGCCCGTCCAGCCCTCCATACGGTTTTCTCCACCACGCAATTGTGACACTCCATAACGTATCATGCATTCATACGATTGCGGATCGGAAATGCTTCTATAGTTATCTGATGGGGAGAATGGAAAAACGGTAAGGAGAACTCTGGGTTTCGACATCCAATAAATTGTGGATGAATATGCTGATGTGGTAAAGGTGCTGGTTTTTGAGTTTGTAAGATGGCGCTGGAGGAAAACGCAGTGTCTTCGTCTCGTCTTTTGTTTCTCCCCGAAAGATTATCTTGTCGAAATACCTGATTTCCGTCTCGTAGAGGCCTCCCTCCGAGCCGAGATCGAGGCGGAGATTGCGGAGTTCCCTCCAGGATGAAAAGTAAAAACTGTAGACGCGGTTATCTTCGACGAGGTCAAAAACTCCCGGGGCTGTCATCCGGGCCGACCGGCTGTATTGATAATATGCAATCTTTTCGCCGCTGGGATAGGTGATGTGTCGGGGATGGACGATGACTGTGCGCGGATAAAAGACAAACCAGAGATAGAACACGCCGAGTCCGATCATGGTCACAAACAAAAAGTGGGAATAACGGGGAGAGAAAGAGTGTTTTTTTGTGAGGACATAGACCAGGATAAACAGGATGAACAGGAATATCCACACGAATTTCGCCGGCCAGAATGAGTCTTCGATCTTTAGGAAGGATGGCAAAAGCTTGGGTAGAGAAAAATGGAGGTTGCTGAGCTCGAGGAACAGCAATCCGGCCCGCTCTGTCTCCCCCGCTGTTGTGGGCTGGTAGAGTGCTCGTGGGGTCCGGAGGAGCAAGAGAGTTGTTAGAAAGCTGTAAGATGCAAAAAGCGCAAATATATAGGTGAAGATCTTTTTGGCATTGAATGCCAGGAAGTAACCCAAAAATACGGCCATGCCCCAAAAAACGGCGACCAGGGTTCTGGCCTGGGGGGCATAAGCCGGCCTTTGGGTCAGGAATGCCAGGTTGAGGATGTAGAGTCCGGTGAGGCAAAGGACGAGCCAGAGATCACGGGATTTCCGTTTTCCCATTTCGATTATTCCGAGGAACGCAAATAAGTAAACGGGCGCATAGAATAACAACCCGTCCCTCTGGTCCAGGAAGTAACCGGCCAGAGTCTCCCAGCGATAGCGGAAAGGAATGTCCATGAAGAGAGAGCGGATGTAGGTGATGGTGCCGTTGAGTGTCGATGGCCCGCGGATGGACACGGCGAAGGGCGATACAGAATTGTAGAACGCGGAGGAATAGGCGATGTGGAGCCCGAACACACAGATGGGGAAAAATAGAAAATAGAGGATGTTCCATCGGATCCTCTCTCTTAAAAGAAGGACCCAGAAGGCATAGAGGAAAAGAGGGATCATAATGAACACATACTTTACGGCATGAAGCCAGATGATCGCAGAGAGCAGAAAACCGAGGCCCAAGAGCGGGAATGTACCGAACGATCGTCGATGGCGGAGAAGACGAAAAGCTGTGAGCGAAAAAAGCGCGACCACGATCTCGGGATAGATGTGGAGGGAATAGAAAAACACCGGAGAGGTGAAACTGAAAAGAAACCAAAGGCCGAAAGCCAGGCTTTCCTTTTTCCATTCTTGGAGGGCGAACAAAAAGATCTGTATTCCAAGGAGGGCTCCGAACAAACCCATCCCGCACCGGATGATAAAAAGCATCGTTGCCCCGGGGAACAATGAACCGAAAGAATAAAAAGGGAGAAGGAGCAGGGACAATCCGGGGGAATGAAAGGAATATTTGCCTCCAGTTTCCGGAGCGATGTGGGGAGAGATCTGAACCTTTGAGGGCATGATCCTGGTGTAGTCCTTGTTGGCGTAATTGTTGGCGAGGTCGAAATCGCCGTCTTCGAGCACACTGTGGGAGATGAGAAGATAATGGGGTTCATCCCCGGAAAGGGATATCCCCTTCGAGACCAGGATGGCTGAACCCGCACCATAAAATAGAAGGGCAATCCCAAAAAGAAGGATGAGCTTTTTTCGGAGGCTAAGAGCTGCGATCTTTTTCAAACTCCGGCGTATTTTTTGAAAATATGGGGTGAATCTTTGGGATGTTTTTCGGGCTAGAACAAAAACCGTTGCCCCCTTGAGAAACACTATGGAAAAAAGAACTGCTATCCCGAAGAGCTTGAGGCGCGTAAGAAAGTCGTCAGAGCTCATGTAGTGAACCCTGATTAGGGGAAGAAGTAGAAGAAAAAAGAGCGGCAAGTGGCTCGGAAAATCGAGAGAGAATGCTTGCGGATAGGGGATGGAGAGGGATGAGCTCAGGATTTTTGCGCTTAGAGCCCCTATCCCACAAAGAACCAGCAGAAACAGTACACTCAACAAGAGAAAAGGGAGGGCATGATGGCGGAAGGAGTGGTTCTCGATGGTGAAATTTTTTCCTTGATCGTAGTAGAGAACGAACAGGCTGAGCAGGCAAGCCCAGATCAGAAAAAAGGGGAAAAATCGTCCGAACGTTTTAGCCATGTGTTTTGACTAATAGTCAAATCGCACGCAATTGTCAAGGTGAATACTGTGCCCCCTCCTCTCTTTAAAACCAAGTATTTCCATTCTGCGTATATAACCGTATAATCGGCAGGTCAATTGTGTCCGATTGTTTCAGTCAGACTAAACGTGTGATACTGTTAGCAAAGTATAGTTTGTTTTTGGTAGAAATGGCGAAAAAATGACCGAATTTGTTTATAAACGGTTCAGTATGAATGACATGTCAGGAGGATCGCTATGAGAACGCGAACGATCGTATCGTTGGTTGTTGTTTTATTCGTTTTTACATTCTTTTCCTACAGTCAGGACAATGACGTCCTTCCCATGAGCCTTCAGGATTGCATCGCCAAGGCTCTCAAGGACAACCTTAATCTGGCCATACAGGTTTACACTCCCGAGATGGCGGATATGACGATCACTCAGGCCAAAGAATACTTTATGCCGAATCTCGACTTTTCCTTTGGGAGAAGGCGGACGGATTATCCTTCCTACTGGTGGCTTCAGGGAGAGGAATCCGTCGTGAGCAAGTACGGCGATTATACCTTGGCACTCACCCAGCAGATCCCCACCGGAGGCAACTTCAGCGTGACCTTTAACAACTACAGGTCAGATACCAACGAGCCTTTTCAGCTCATCAATCCCCGCTATGGAGCCTCTCTCCAGTTTGATTTTGTCCAGCCTCTCTTGAGGAATGGCGGGCTCAAAATAGGGAGGAAAGAGATTATTATCGCGGAGAACAACCTGGAGATCTCCCAGACACAGTTCGAATCCGTTGTCCAGGATACGGTCTATACGATTGTGGAGTCGTACTGGAACCTTCTTTATGCGATCGAGGATCTCAAAGTCAAACAGCAATCCTTACAGCTGGCGCGGGATCTTCTGGCGAAAAACCAAAAAGAAGTGGAAGTGGGCAAACTAGCTCCCTTGGAGGTGCTGAATGCAGAGACGGTGGTTGCCCAGAGGGAGGCCGATATCCTCGCCGCAGAAGTCCTGATCAAGAGGCGGGAAGACCTGCTCAAATACCACCTCAACATGTCCGATATCCAGGAGATCAAACGTCAGAGTATTGTCCCCATGGATCGGCCGGAATTTGTCAAAAAGACGATCTCCTTTGATGAAGCCTGGCAGGTGGCGCAAACGAGAAGACCCGATCTCCGGGCGCAGAAGAAAACGATCGCAAACAATGAGTTCAAGATGAGTGTGGCTAAGAACAAGATGCTTCCCGGCCTGGACCTCAGTTTTTCGTACTGGAGCCCTGGGATCTCCGGAGACAGGATCCTGTATCTGGAAGACAATCCATTCCTCGGCATCGAGGTCGGCAAAGAAAAGGGCAGTGTCGGCGCTGCGATCGGGGATGCGTTCGATTTTCGACACAACAACTGGAACCTGGCTCTGACTCTTACGCTTCCCCTGGGCAATGTGACCACAAGAGCTGAGTATGTCAAGAGCAGGATGGAATTTGAGAAAAGCCAGCTTGAGCTGGAAGACAACCTGAGATTTGCCATGCTCGAAGTCAATGATGCGGTGCGCGAGGTGGAGACTCATATCAAAAGAGTGGAAGCCTACCGCCTGGCACGAGAACTGGCAGAGCGGAGATTGGAGGCAGAAGAGAGAAAGATGGAGGTGGGGCTGACCACGAATTATTTTGTCCTCACGTACCAGGAAGAATTGGCCAATGCAAGGTCGATAGAGATCAAATCCATGCTGGATTACATCCTGGCCCTTGCCAGGCTCGATAGAGCGATGGGAACCAGTTTGGAGAGCTGGAACGTCCGGATGCCGCACATCAAATAATCCCTTACGGCAGGTGGTGAGAATTCTAGAGTTCGGGGTTCTGTTTATGATATAGTGGAAAAAATGGATATCTCTGTTGTGATCATCACCTACAATGAGGAAAAGAGGCTGGAGGCTGCTCTAAAAAGCGTTGGGGATATTGCCTCCGAGATCGTCGTCGTCGACCGCTTCAGCGATGACGATACCATAAAGGTTGCCAAAAAATTCACGAACCTTGTCTTCCAGAGGAAATGGACCAATTTCGCTGACCAAAAAAATTTCGCAAACAGTAAGGCTTCCTTTCCCTGGATCCTTTCCCTGGATGCCGATGAGAGAATTTCTCCAGAGCTTAAGGAAGAAATTGTCCAGCTGAAACAGGAAGAGCCGGATTGCTCGGGTTTTTCGATGCCCCGCCAGACCTATTACCTGGGGCGCTGGATTCGCCATGGGGGCTGGTATCCTGATAGAAAAATCAGGCTCTTCAGGAAGTCGAGCGCCCATTGGGAAGGCGAATACGTGCATGAATCCTTGGTTATCGAGGGCAAGGTCCAAGATCTCCAGGGTTCACTCCATCATTTCACTTACAGGAACATACGGGATCATCTGGAACGGATCAACACGTTCTCTGACTTGGGCGCCCAGAAGTTATACGCCAATAAGAAAAAATGCCGCTGGTATCACCTGGCGGTCGTTCCTTTTCTGAATTTTTTGAAGTCCTACTTCTGGAGAGCGGGCTTTCTGGATGGTTTTGCCGGATTTGTCGTTGCGACCCTCCATGGCTATTCCGTGTTTATCCGCTATGCGAAGTTGAAGGAAATCTGGAAGAAAGGCGAGCGGATAGGCCCCTTTCCGTACTGAATTATTCATAAACATGAAAATTGAGAGGATCGAGCTGTCGCTACTGGAAATGCCCTATGTCCACTATTTCGAGACAAGTCTCGGTCGGGAGGAGGGCCGGACATTCATCCTCGTCAAAGTGTTCTCCGGAGGAGAATGCGGATACGGAGAGATCGTTGCCGATCAAGTTCCTCTCTACAGCTATGAGACAACGTCTACAGCCTGGAGTGTTCTAAAGGAGTTTTTAATTCCCGCAGTTTTTAAGTTCGGTATCACCGATCCCAATGAATTTTATGAGAGGGGACAGGTATTCAAGGGACACGCTATGGCCAAAGCCGGGCTGGAGCTGGCGCTTTGGGATCTCGTGGCAAAGGTCAAAGATCAACCCCTTTGGAAAATTTATGGGGGTGAACAGCAAGAAATTCCCGCAGGTGTGAGTGTGGGGATCCAGGATTCGGTGGAAGAACTCCTCAAAAGAATCGGGGCCTTCCTCGATGAGGGATACCAGAGGATCAAGATCAAGATCAAACCGGAATGGGATGTGCGTGTGTGCGCGGCAGTAAGAGATAAATTTCCGGACATCCCCCTTCAAGTGGATGCCAACGGCGCTTATTCCATCAAAGATAAAGAAACTCTGAAAAAGCTGGATAATTTCGGCCTCTTGATGATCGAACAGCCTTTCCCCGCCTATGATCTCTGGGATCACAGCCGACTGCAGATGGAGATGAAGACTCCTCTCTGTCTGGACGAGAGCGCAACCTCCCAAGATACAGTCAGGAAGGCACTAGAAATGGGGAGCTGCCGGATCATCAACATCAAGGTTGGGCGTGTGGGCGGCATCGTCGAGGCGATAAAGATCCATGATTTTTGCCAAAGGAAAGACGTTCCTGTTTGGTGCGGCGGAATGCTGGAGTCCGGGATCGGCCGGGCACACAACATCCATCTCGCCACTCTCTCCAATTTTGCCCTCCCACACGACTTGAGCGCCAGCAAGAGGTATTACAAGCTGGACCTCGTCGAACCCGCCATCGATATTACACCCCATGGAACGATCGAAGTGCCCCGATCGCCCGGAATCGGAGTATTTCCCCAAGAGGACAGGATTCACAAGGCCACCTTAAAGCACGAGGTCTTTTCTAACTAAAATAGAGGTTCCTTTATCCAGAGAGAAATACATCCTCATCGCAAAAAAAATCATGCGCGATAATGCAATTCGCATCCATAATCTTGAGGAAGCATCCCCAAAATCGTGATGGGTGACATCCCGAGAGTTCCATTTGATGGCTCAAAAACACGCTCAGTTTCCCCGGCGAGGAAACTTCGCTCGATTCCGGACTTCCCTCACATCTCCCCATGGGAGATGTACCATGCCCCTCCAGCCCTCCATACGGTTTTCTCCGCCACGCAATTGGAACTCCCAAAAACGCACTGTGCTTCCCCTCAGCACGATTTTGGGAATGCTACATATCTAGATTAAGAGTTGATAATTTTTATCAATTCGATTAGAATAGTATATTCTAATATTCGAATATTTTGTATGATTTGTTTATCCGGCACAATTCTGGTACAAAGATAACACCCATAAGGAGGGATGGACATGGCTAAGCTTTCGAAAAAAGATCGGGAATGGCTGTGGCAAAAATTTGGCGACAGGGTGAATTTCAACAGGGTGGAGCGGGTTCTCTATTCCCATGATATTGCGGCGATCGCAAGCATATTTAAACCCCTGATAGGAAACACAGTTCCGGATGCCGTCGTTCAGCCGCAGAATGAGGAAGAACTTGTCGAGTTGATCCAGTGGGCGAACAAACACAGAATCCCTCTGACGCCGAGAGGAAAAGGCTCGTCAGGATACGGTGGGATCATTCCCGCCCGGAATGGAATCGTTGTCGATTTTTACCGTATGAAAGACGTTATTTCTATAGATAAAGATGGGGAGAAGGTCACCGTTCAACCCGGTATCACATGGGAACAGCTCGATCGAAAGCTCAAGCCCGAAGGCTTGACCATCAGGCTTTATCCCACGAGCTATCCGTCCTCATCAGCCGGCGGATGGCTGGCGCAAGGGGGTGCGGGGCTCGGCTCGTACGAGTATGGCTGGTTCGCCGAGAACGTAGAGAGTGCCAGGGTTGTTCATCCCGATGGCTCGTTCAAAGAATATTCAGGGGAAGACCTGAATATGATCGCCGATGCCGAAGGCACCACGGGCTTTATCAGCCAGATCACCATCCGCCTCCAGAAGCTCGCCGATATCGGCGTTGCGGCCATTGCCTGTCCCGATGCCCACAAACTCGCCCGGATCTTCGAGGAATTTATCAAGCAGGACCTTCCGATATGGTCACTCATTTTTATCAATCCCCGTATGGCAGAGATGAAAAACAGGGCTCCTGTGAGAGAGCACCTGGGTCATCCTGTGGAGCATAAAGTTATCCTGCCCGCCGCTTACATCGCGACCATCGCCTTCCGTGAAGCCGATCGCGAAAAGATCGTGCCAAAGTTACCTGAGATCGTAAAACGCTGTGAAGGAGAGATCCTCAAGCAGGAGATCGCCGATCACGAATGGGAGAACAGGTTCAAACTTATGATCGTAAAAAGGCTGGGACCTTCTCTTGTCCCCGCAGAAATCGTCATTCCTTTGGATAAGCTGGGGATTGTGATGGAAGAGATCGAGGACAAGGTGAATCAGCCGGTCGTCAAGGAAGGTGTCATCATCAAGAAGGGCGCAGATGGAAAACCCGAAGTCGTCATCCTCGGGTTCATTCCCAGCGACCAGAGAAAGTTTTCCTACAATTTTGTGTTCGGGCTTGTGCTGACCATCATGAAGATCGCCAAGAAACACGGGGGGCGCCCATACTCCACTGGTTTGTATTTCACCACCAAGATCGAGAGCATCATGGGCAAGGAGAGAACAAAGAAGCTGAAAGCATTCAAGAGGAAAGTCGATCCCAAGAAGATCCTGAATCCGAGCAAAGTGATGGCAAAGAATCTTGTCTCCAGAGCCGTGAATTTTTTCGGGATCTTCGAGCCCATGGCCCGGCCCTTCGGTAACAGCGTGGTTACGAAGGTGGGAGAGCGTTTCGAAAAACCTGTTCGTGGCATTCCTCCGGATGTAGCTTGGTATGCCTATGGTTGCTCCCAGTGCGGATACTGCCTTGACGAGTGCGACCAGTTCTTCGGCCGCGGCTGGGAGAGTCAATCCCCCCGAGGAAAATGGTACTGGCTGAGAGAATACATGGAAGGCCGGGAGGAATGGAACCAGTTCATGGTGGACACCATGATCGTCTGCACCACTTGCGAGTTCTGTAACATTCGGTGCTCAGCCGCCCTTCCCATCGAACCCTCCTGGATGAAACTGCGCGGCAAACTTATCCATGAAGACAAGAGGATGACATTTCCTCCTTTTGAGATGATGGATGCGGCCCTCAATGCCGAGGGAAACATCTGGGCGGGATACCGGAAAAACCGCTCCGATTGGTTCCCCGAAGAGCTCAAGGTAAAACACGGCCCGGGCACCAAGAGCAAAAATGCCTATTTTGTCGGGTGCACAGCGTCCTTTGTCGAAAATGACATCGGAAAGGCGACGGCCACTCTCCTCGATGCCGCAGGTATCGATTTTTCCTATCTTGGAAACGTGGAAAACTGCTGCGGAACGCCCATGCTTGTTGCCGGAAAGTGGGATACCTTTGAGATGATTATGAGGAAAAATATCGAGGCCGTAAAGGCCATCGGTGCCGACACCGTGATTTCTTCGTGCCCGGCCTGCGATATGATGTGGAGGCACACCTATCCCGACTGGGCCAAAAAGCTGGGGATGGAATACAACATCACAGCCAAACACTACAGCGAGGTCATCGCCGAAAAGATCAAAAGCGGAGAATTCAAATACACACATCCCATAAATCAAAAGGTCACCTGGCATGATTCCTGCCACATAGGGCGGGTTTCAGGCGTTTATGAAGAACCTCGAGAGATGATCAAGGCCATCCCTGGTGTCGAATTCGAAGAGATGGCCCACAATCGTGAAGAAGGCCACTGCTGTGGAAGCGTCCTGACTCTGATCAAGGAACCTCCGATCGCCGCAGATATCGGAGAATCCCGTCTGTCAGAAGCCGTTGATGTCGACGCCGAAACTGTCCTTGGTTTGTGTCCCTGTTGCGAATTTCAGCTCAGGGTCACGAAGGATAAAAAGAACGTTCCTGTCGAGATCGGCGACCTGGCCGCATTCGCCTGCAAAGCACTCGGAAAAGAGTTCGATGATCCCAGTCCCGAGGTGGCCAAACAGTGGGCTGTTTTCGAGGGAATGATCGACCTCATGACGCCTAAGGGATTTGCTGTGCTTATGGATACCATGTGGCCCGAGATGCTGGATGCCATGCCCATGGGACTGGGCAAGATGATGCGCGCCATCGGAAAGATGGGTTTTGTCGGCGATGCGATGTTCGCCCTCATGAAGCCCGTGTTCCCGATTCTTTTCCCCAAGCTCCTTCCCGGAATGATGCCCAAAGTGATGCCGACGATGCTGTCGCGTGTGGCCGAGCGGATCCCCATGCCCGATTATATGGCGGAGCAGATGCCGGAAATGATGCCCAAGGTGATGGACAACCTGATGCCCCACATGCTCCCCGATGTTGTTCCGCTGGCTGTGCCTAAGATGGTCTCATACCTCCGCGGCCGAGCCTGAATTATTCATAAAAGTAGCTGACAACCATAATTCCAAAAAACAATTAATATTTTATCGTCAGCTCCTTTTACCTTTCAGGCGAACCGATCTCCCTCCAAAGCCTTCGTTGTAGCCTCCTCGCGGTAGTTCACTACAGCTTCGGAGGCCACTGCCTTGCCTTTGCAGCGATATCGGCTCGTTAATAATTCATCTTTTCCTGAATTACTCATAAAAAAAGGGCCTCTTTCGAGGCCCTGTTCATTTGTTCCTATTCTTCAGACAGTTTGTCAGTCTGGACTCAAAATACCAGCGGATAGGCCTTCCTATTTGGCCTTCCGGATGAAGATATCTCCGTGGTAGGTCTTGAACTGGTACTCTGCGCCGCCTCCATTGATGGAACCATAGATCCCTTTCTCGAAACTGATCCTGTATCCTCCGCCTTCTTTTCTTTCGTCTTCAACGACTTTTTTTGGCGTCTGTTCCATTTGGATTTCGAAGTCACTGTAGACATTGCCCATTTCGGATTTCATCATAACGTTGGCTTTGACCGCTGCCGGGAAGGTCACATCCACGTCTCCATTCCATGTGCTGAATGACATAGCCTTATCCGGATCGATCTGTGTAAAGACGACGATCACGGCTCCATTGTACGTGTGTGCCACTACTGAACCGGATATTCCCCTGAGGGTCACCGGACCATTGTAGTTTTCCGCTTCGATCTCTCCCGTGATGTTTTCGATCGATACTTCACCGCGGTTGTAGGAGCCGATCTCCAGTGAGGTGTTGAAGGGAACCTGGATCGTTAAATCCACAGTCTGCTTCATCGAAGAGACATCGATCTCCATAACATTGTCCTCTTCTTCGACTTCCAATCCAGTGCCCGAAGTTCCGGTGATCAGGCGCATTCCTTTGGCCTTTTCATCCTCTCTCTCTGTTTTTTCCTCTGAGACGAGTTTTTCACGGACCTTTGCTTCGATGATGACCTCTTTACCCTCGTAGCCTCTAACGGTCACACTCCCGTTATAGGTGGATGCTTCGACAAAGCCCGGTTTGGAGGGATCGCTAAAAGGCACTGTGGCCCGGTCGGTCTTTCCTTCCTGAGTGAAAGCCAATACTCCCGCAAGTAACAGGAATACGATTAAAACCGCTGCATTTCGATATTGTTTCATGTTTGCCTCCTTGTTATCTTTTTTGAATTATAAGGTCGCCGTTCAGGGTATCCATCAAAATTTCGGGTCCACCTCTATCGACCCGGACACCCACAAAACGGTCGCTCTTGTAAACAAATCTTCCGTCCTTTTGACCTTTTTTTGCCGGCCTGGACGGCAGGTATGTGACCGGAAAATCAGAATACCCATCACCATGAAAGGTTTTGAGCCTGAAGTCCGCTGATAGGTTTTCCTGGAAACTCACCTTGACATCGCCGTTTACTGTCTTGAAAGAACAGTCGGAATCGGGATTTTTGCTGAAAGTCACCGTGATATCCCCATTCGCTGTGTGTGCTTCTCCAGATCCTGCCACTTCGATCAGGTCGATCTCCCCGTTTGCGTGTCTGATATCGAACTCTCCTTCAACGCGCTCGACATGGATCTTGCCATCCGTAGCTGTTTTGAGAGAAAGGATTGTCTTGTGAGGCACTCTGATCTGGAAGTCGTAATGGACACGATATCCGGGGTCCCATCTGCATCTCTGCCGTCCGTCTTCATCCCTATCTCTGAAGGGGCCGTCGACGTACAGATCGATGGTGTTACCTCCCTCCTTGATATCGAGCATGACCTCGTCTCGGGCTTTCTGGAGTTTTTCTTCATTCCGCGCCTTTATCGTTTTGTGGACGACGAGCTTGACTGCCTGTCCATCGAATCCCTCCACCGTGATGGAGCCGAATATGTTATCGACACAGACGACGTTGGGTTGAGAAAGATCTTCGAAGCGGAGTGTTCGCTCGATCTTTTCCTTCTCTTCGACTCTCAATTTTTCTCTATCCCAGGTGCTAGCACCAGCGTAAGTTACAGAAAAAGCGAAGATCAGAATAAGTAAGAGACATAGACGTTCTTTCATTTTCCTCTCCTCAAAAACTGAGCTGCTGGAGTCCCCGTTCGGCGAACTCCTTCACATCGGGATTGATCTTTTCATCCTCGATGAGCAGTCTGAGCGCATCTGCTGCCTGCCTCTCCCGCATGTTCACGATGAGGTCGATCAGCGCGACCTGGACAAGGGGGGATGGCTGGTTCTTGAGGGATCGAAGGAGCCCTTCCTTCACTCCCGGGTGGTCATAAAAAAGATAGAGCGCATCCACAGCAGCCAGGCGAACATTGACATTTTTATCGTTGTCCAGCGTGTAAAGGAGCGCTTCCAAAGTTTGCGCACCGGGATTATCCATCCGTCGGCTGATGCTGACACCCTGCAGCCGCTCGCTGGCCGATGGCCTGTCGAGAAGCGAGATCGCCAAAGCCTGTTGCATATCCTGCACTTCATCCTGAAGCATCGCCAATTGAGTCCCGTTTTGTCCTTGCGAGCTCAAAAAAATGCCGGCAGCTAAGCCCACGACGAGAAAGACAAGTGCCATTGAAAACTGAAAGGCCGGGCGTTTGGGCCACACGTGTTCGAACACATCACTGACCATTCTTTGGAGACGCGAGGGGGACCTCTCCTCGGCTATCCCCTGTTTGTAGGCCTCTAGCATCGTGTAAAACCGTGTCCGCACTTCCCCGCTGGGTTGTTCCTCGGGGATGACTCCCAGCTTTGTCCAGATAGCGCTCAGGTTTTCCAGCTCTTCCCTACAGGATTCGCAGGATGCCAGATGGATCTGAACGCGCTCCTGTGTTTCCTTATCCAATTCTCCGGTTAAAAAATCCGGGAACAATTCCTTTATGTTTTGGCAACTCATGAGACCGTACCTCCTGAAAGATCGTAGTAAATCTTTCCCAAGTCTTTGATCGCTCGGTGAACATGCGCCTTGACCGTTCCTATTTGGCAGCCGAACAATTCGGCGATGTCCTTGTATTTCATGTCCTGGTATCTGCTGAGAACCAGGACTTCTCTTTTCTTGAGGGGGAGCCGAGAGAGCGCCTCTTGGATCAATTTCACGTCCTGTCCTCGCTCTAACCGGTCCAGCGGAGTCGGGTCGGTTTCGACGACCTCATCCCATTGGTCATCCAGAGAAAGTTCGCCTTTCGTTTTCCTCAGATAATCGATATGGGCGTTTCTTGCGATCTGGTACATCCAGACGGTGAATTTGCTCTGTCCTTTGTATGTTTTCCTGTATTTGAGGATGCGAAGGAAAACGTCCTGCACCAGGTCCTCGCTGGTGCCTCTGTTTCCCGTCAAGCGAAGAAAAAAATTAAAAAGCTGGACGTGATATTTTTCGAAAAGCACGGCCAGCTTTTCGACCTTTCCCTGTTTAACCTCTTCCATCAAAAAATTATCTTTCATAGCGTACACCGGTCGTGGTTTTGACATCTCGTGTGTCATCTATAAAGACTTGCTTTTTGTAAAAAGGTTACACTATCACGAACAAATTTTCTATCGGGATGACAGCATTTCCAAAACTGTGATGGCATGAAATCGCTTTGCGTTATTGAGTGATCCGATTGTGTGGTGGAGAAAATCGTGAGAAGGGCTGGACGGGCATGGGACATCTCCCGAAGGGGGATGTGAGGGAAGCCCGGATCCGAGCGAGGTTTCCTCGCCGGGGAAACTGAGTGTGTTTTCATAATCACCAATTGGATCGCTCGAAACGTCTTCTATCACGGTTTTGGAAATGCTTCATATCGGGATCGCTTTTCCAAAAGCTTGAGAGATCCTGTTTAGGAAATTTGTATCGATTCAACTATAATAAAAGATGTCCGGCTCGATTCCTTAGAGATAAAGATGAAGATAGTGAATAGGATCCTTCCCTTCATAAAGATTTGTTTAGCCGGAGTATTGATTTTATGCATCCTGGCCGCCCCTCAGATCGGTTTGTCTCAACAAGAGGTGAGGATGCACTATCAAACCGATTGGAGGATCGCGCCATCCTTGAAGTATGATGCGATCTGTTTGATAAATACATTGACAGGGGATCCTTTCTACCTGAAGTACTATCAGAGGGAGTATGAAGAGTTTGCGCAAGAACTTGCGGATCCTGTGAGAGAGGCTCTGGCGCACTTGAAGCAGGTCATCAAGGAGAACCATCACTTGATCGTGTCTGCCTTTCTCTCGCTCTATTTTTCGGCATCGGATGAAGACACATTGGATGGATTGTTGGCGGCCCTGGAAAACAGCGAACCCATGAAGAAGAACCTGAAAGAAACCCCCTATTACAGCGATGAAGGGTGGGAGCTGTTTGCATCGGTGCGTGAAAAGCTGAAGACGGTTTTTGTTTTCCTTAAAGACATCGAGTTCGAATCCTACTGGAGAAAGTATGTCGTTCCCAAGGCCGTGGAGCGAATAAAAAAAATACGCAAAGAATTGCCGAAGTACAACGTCGTCGCCGAAGTGGAGTCTCATCTTGGCGTGGACCTTCCATCGCACACGATTACGGTCTACTTGCTCTATTTCACAAAGCCCCATGGATTAAAAGTCACAGGAACCCGGTTCCTGACTCACGTTGACTGGCCCTTTGCCACAGTTCTGAGAAATGCCGTGCATGAGATGATGCATCCCCCGTTTGATCTGGTGAATGATCGCGAGCTCAGGAAAACACTTGCCTCTTTTAAGGACGATGAATTCTTGATGGACAGGATCCGGAATCATGATCCGGCTTATGGATACAACACCTTTGAAGGATTTATCGAAGAGGACTGTGTGCAGGCTCTCGAGCAGGTCATCAACGAAAAGATGGGAGTTGCGATAGACGCACACAGGCGCTGGAAGGAGTCCGATGGGGGCATGCATGTGTTTGCCGTGGCGCTCTACAGCATGATGAAGGAGGAACATTTCAACGAGAAGGGGGAGACATTCAGGGATTTTCTCGTTCGAATAATCCGCTCACAAAAACTCGCCCCCGGCAAAATCAAATCACTGTATGATAGATTTTACGAATAATCCAGATTTAGAGAAGATAGTTTATTCGCGAGTTGAGATTGCTGCAAAGTTAAGGAAGTGACTCACGAAGCTGTAGTGAACTACCGCGAGTGAGTTACAACGTAGACTTTGTAGTGAGATCGACTCGCCCGAAGGGTAAAAGATGCTGACAATATAATATTGAGAGTTTTATTAATATAAATTTGTCAGCAGATTTTACAAATAAACTATCTTAGCGGATGATGGACATCTTGAGCTCAGCCCGCAAAAAAGGCTCTCCCCCATCTCCGGATTCTGAAAATTCGACGAAGAACGAATTGTCCCCGAGAAAACAGGGACTGAAATCGAGCCTGTAAAGCCCGCTCCAGACCTTGGTCCTCTTGTTCCATGAATCGATCACCAACTCTCCCTCTATGGGATAGACGCGCATGTCTTCTCCTCTGGAGAAGAACTCAGGCTGGAGGGACTTTCTCCCCTCGGGAAGGTGGGTCTGTACGAATAGCGAGGCCTCCCCCCATCTATCGAATTGATTTGTCACTTTGGGATAAAATTTCGAATCGTCGCAGATCAAGCCCCCGTCTTTTTTAGAAAGAACGAATGTCTTTTTTTCCTTCTCAGGATTTTCCGTCAGGTCTCCTAGAACACAGTTGATCAGAGTAGCGTCTTTTATTTCATCGAGCGAAGGAAAACGGACATCTGTGTCCCAGGTCCCCACCTCACTCGTTTGCGGATCGAAGAGAGCGAACACGCTCTGGTATTCTTTGTTCTTGAATTCGATCTCCGGTCCGGTGAAATGATAGCTGAGGTAGTCGATGTTTTTGATGAATTCCATGAACTTGGGGCTCAG
This sequence comes from Candidatus Aminicenantota bacterium, assembly GCA_050115915.1. Lineage (GTDB taxonomy): Bacteria > Acidobacteriota > Aminicenantia > Aminicenantales > Aminicenantaceae > WTAW01. The sequence goes on along the minus strand of JASFPP010000014.1, from coordinate 13,505 downwards.
ATTCAAGCCGATGTTGATCTTGCCTCCAAAGCCCTTTTCACCACTCGTCCTGTCTTTAAGCCAGATATGCAGATGAAATTGTTTCGGGGCATACTCGACAAATCTATTCTCGATGACATCCTTCACAGGGAGGGCAATATTCATCCAGGGTTTGTATTTTCCGGATTTGGAAATAAAAGGGATGAGCTCGCCTTTAAAGGGCAGTTCTTTGAAAAGTTCAGGATTGTAGAAAGCTGTCACCAGGACCATTTTGTCCATCTCGCCGTCCGAGTAATCTGTGTAGCCCTTTCTAAACCGCATATTCACACCACCGCGTTTAACTTTGACTTTGATCTTGTGGTACGCATCATCGGCGCTGTCTCGACGGGGATAAAAGCTCAACTGGTAGTAGTGATTCAGGTCCGTATCCATGACTTTTTGAAATTCGCTCAATTTATTCGCCCCTCGGAGAGAATCCGCCCCCGTATCTTCGGATAGCCACCTCAGATTCTGGACTTTTCTGATCTTATCTCCCTGCCGGAATCGGAGATGATCCATTTCCGATTGCTGGTAGTATTCGGCAGAGGCGCCGGTAAAGATGTTTTTCACAAAAATACTGCTGTCGAAGGAGTAGATGGAGATATTCTGTGCATTGGCAAACCGGATGATCTCCCGGAGAACTTCTTCACCATTCTTGAACTTTTGTCTGTCGAGGATGTTGAAGGGGTCGAAAACCCGGATATCTTCCATCTTCCCCCAGATCTTGCTGATGTAGGCGTCCTCGACCTCTGCACCCGGTATACCGCTCCGGATGTTGGGGAACATGTCCGGGGGGGACAGGTCCGGGATTCCTGCACTCACGAGGAGGATGTACTTTCTTCCGGGAAAACCCCTCATCAGGTTGAATGTCGCAAGGAGCCCACCCACGGTTTTTTCGAACCTCATCCTCTCCCTGTGGAGAAAATCTATTCTCTGCATATCCTCGAAGTATGTGCTGTCGAACGCTCTCTCCATCTCTGTCCGTTCACTCGGATCGGTTCCGGTTGGTGGTTGAGCATCCGTTTCGATCTCTGTCTCTGTTTCTTCCGTACGGGTCGGTTCGATATGACTCTCCAGTTTCCAGATGCTTCCTGACGCCCTCTCGACAGAATTCCTGATGAGGTCTTCGTTCGTCGTAAATGGCTGAATTATCTCTATTCCTTTAGATGGTTTAAGCTGGAGGATCATGACCTCATGACCGAGATGGACGATAGATACCAGATCGTCAACGATCTGCTCACTGCCGTGTTTCATCTCCCTTTTCCAGGAATTGATGCTGTCGAAAACAACGGCCAGCCTCTTTTTTGGCGTGTGCGATTGTTCCTGTGAACTTATTTCATCGGGAATGGTCAGCTCTCTTTCGTCGAAACTTATGAGCTCGAAGGAGTTTATGGGAACTCTCTTGTCATCTTCGTAAAGTTCAAAATCTTCCTTGGAGAGGTCTTTCACGAATTCGCCGTCCTTGGTGACGATCACATCGACCAGGATGAGACGGACCTTGACCTCGTGTCTTTCTTGGGGCAAAAGCGGTTGCTGTTCCTGTTCCTGGTATCCATAGAGGTATAAGAACAGAATGGATACCGATAGCAGAGCTATAACGACTGCTTTTTTTGGGATAATAAGGAGAAATCTGTCCATCGCCCTATCATTATACCTCTGCAATATACATGCCACAACGGATTCTACAAAAAAACGTTAATTAGGTGTTTTTCCTGGTGTATGAATCAAAAAAAAGAGCTGAGTGCAGTAAAATGTGTATAAAACTTTAACATGTCAGCGAAAATTTTTCCGTTGCCGGATAGTCTGCTACAGGACCCATTGTAGGGTTAAATCCCAAGGCTCACTGATATAATTGATATTCGACAAACGGGCCGTTCAAGAAATGGCGCCTCCTAAGGAAGGTTCCATACTCCGTTGACTTGGGGGGGAAGGGGTGCTATAAAACAGTCAGAGAGCTTCCATGAGTTCATTGACCTATAAAAAAGCCGGTGTCGATATCGACGAAGCCGATGCCTTTGTGAAAAAAATAAGACCTCTAATCCGGAAAACAGCCAGGCCAGAGGTTCTGGGTAAGATCGGCGGATTCAGCGGTTTCTTCCAGCCCCGCCTGCAGAGATACAAAGATCCTGTCCTTGTATCCGCCACAGACGGAGTGGGGACTAAGCTCTTGCTCGCGGAAATTCAGAATAAATACAACACAGTGGGTATCGATCTGGTGGCCATGTGTGTGAATGATGTTGTCGTGTCAGGCGCCGAGCCCCTGCTTTTTCTGGATTACATCGCTTGCGGGCGATTGAACATCGAAACACTCTACGAGTTGATGAAGGGCATTGCTAGGGGGTGCCGGATGAGCGGATGTACCCTTATCGGCGGAGAGACAGCAGAACTCCCCGAAATGTATACGAAGGGTAAATTCGACCTGGCCGGATTCTGTGTGGGTATGGTCAGCCGGACAAAGATCATCGACGGAAGCACCTGTCGAAAGGGAGATAAGGTCCTGGGTCTTGCCTCGAGCGGTGTCCACAGCAACGGATTTTCTCTCATCCGCAAGGTTTTTAGCGAACGGGAGCTTAAGGGCCCGTTAGGCAAAGAGCTTCTCAAGCCCACCCGGATCTATGTGAAACCTCTCCTCCAGCTCTTCAAGCATATCAACGTAAAGGGCCTGGCCCATTTAACAGGAGGAGGTTTTTTCGCAAATATTCCAAGGGCGTTGCCATCGCATCTGTCTGTCCGCATTCAAAAGGGAACCTGGAAGATTCCCTCCATTTTCAGGAAAATACAGGCTAAGGGCCGCATCTCAGATCATGAGATGTTCAGGACATTCAACATGGGCGTGGGAATGGTGATGATCCTCAGCCCTCGGAGCGTAAAGCATGCTCTTAGCCGGATGGATGAGATGGGACTTAAAGCTTGGGTAATCGGTGATGTCACGGATGGAGATGAGGGGGTTCTTTTCCTTGACTGAGAGCTTCGCTATTCCTCACCATTTATATACTTTTTCCAGTCGAAAAGATCGGAGTCCTGTTTGTAAGCCTTCAATGCGTCTGCTGTTTGAGGGGAGAGCGCCTCTAACCATCTGCCGATCGATTGGATCCTGTTTTTATCTATCTCGACCATAGAAACCACATGGACGGAGATATCCGTCTTCTTGGAGTGTCCTTTACGGGGGTTGTTGAAGAGAAAATCATTCATCCTGAAATTGGGATTGAGATAAGCCTGAGGTGTGACTCCCAAGCTGTCAAAAGCCTTCTTCCAGAGGTCCAGAGAGTATCCATAATGCGTGCAGTTGAAACTTACATAAAGCTCTGGTCCTGGTTTGCCCAATTTTTGGAGCGCCTCGTCCACATAAGCAAGGATCAGCATTTCGGTCTCATCGCTGTCGTACCCTTTTTCGATGTAAGAGACCAATTCCGGGCAGGCTTGAGAGATAATTCTTTCCGGGAGAAATCCTTTCTTCTCCAGCTCTTGTGTATAGGTGTTTTCGCTTACGGTTGTCTGTGTCCCGAAGAGGATGACTTTGGATTGGGGATGGGTTTTTATATTTTGGGCGATGAGATCGACGCCCGCATCCACGATGCCCACAACCGGTATCACAGAATTCCGCGCAAACGATGTGTCCTTGTAGAGGACAGAGAGGGTGTTGCATCCGATCAGGATTAAGTCCGGGGAGTATTTTGCGTCGATGCTTTGGAGGGCGCTGTCGAACATCTGTATTTTCTGCGCGCGTGTATTCAGGCTGTTATATCCCCCTTCATTCGAAAAAAGAGCGTTAAAAAACACAAAATGAACCTTTGCGAAGACATTTTCTTTTTTCATCCTCTCGACGGCATCGCCCAGGATGGAGAGTCCCCCCAGCCCCGAGTCTGTGACAGCGATAGTCACCTCCTTTTTGCTGAAAAAGTCGGCCAGCTTTTCCTCTTTGGCAAACGTGTGCTGGTTGGCACAGGAATTGAAGAGGCAAAGTCCGATCGTTACCAGAAAAAAAGCTTGAATGGAGTGTTTTTGCAGCATTTTAGGCCACATGAATCCATCTAACATATTCAGGATGTGGAAGATAGCACAGGACCTGTAGGATGTCAACGGAAAAGACATCTGTCCTCTTTTCTGTCCACGGAACAGGAATTTTTTGCCCTTGTTTTTTGGCATGGAATTTGCTGTAATAGGAAATCTTATGCGTCAAAAGGGAATTTTGTTTCTGTTTTGTGTTCTCTGTCTTGGGCTGTTTCCTTTCGCACAGGAGACCTTTAAGAAGCCGCGTAAGTTCGTCTTGGGAATAAATGCTGGCCTTGGCCGGTGGACCAGTCGTGTGACCAGGGATGTGCGCATTTACCCCTTACCCTCCTTCCCGGAGGGTTATTCAGTTGTCATCGCAGACACTGATACGGACGTAAATTCTCATTTCGGATTCAACATTAAGTACAATTTCAGTCCAAAATTTGGACTTCAAGCGGAATTCAGCCGCATAAACGTGGAATATTTATTCCTGATGGGATTAAATCCTAAGTACATTTTCGAGCAACCCCGCTATGATTCTATCAACCTGCCATGGAAAGTGACCACGATCTACATCAATGGAGTCTTTAATTTCCAAGAGGATAGAGGGAAGCTTTTTCCTTTCGCATTCGGCGGTGTGGGTTTCAATATTCTCCTGAAAAACAGTGCATCCGGCGAGTATATGACTCTTGAATCGAAATCAACGATGGACCTCGGGCTCAAGTTAGGCGGAGGATTGGGCCTCTATCCTCGTGGAGCGCCTCTGGGATTTGAGCTGAGAGGTTATCTTCTCTGTCTAACAGCGGTTGATGTTACGTACAGCCGCTTTCAATCTTACACGAATTCTTCACCGGGATTCTCTAGCGAGAACATTGTTTGGGCTGTCGACCTCGGAGTCAAGTACAGGTTTTAAAAGGCGCTCTGAAAAGATGTTTTGACATCTTCCCCTCGACTTTGATAAGCTTTGACCAAGGGAAAATTGCACTATTGAGAGAGAGCTAGAACGTATCCATGGCTAAAAAATCCAGCGCAGGCCTCTACAAGGAACAAAGGGTTGGAGTCTTTGTCGATGTCCAGAATTTGTATTATTCCGCGAGAAATATCTACAAAGCCAAGGTGAATTTTAAAACCCTCCTCAAAGAAGCAATCAAGGGACGGAACCTGATCCGGGCCATTGCTTATGTGATCAAGGCCGATGTCAAGGACGAAGCCAATTTTTTCGATGCCCTCAAAAACTTTGGATATGAGGTCAAGGCCAAAGACCTTCAGGTCTTTTACGGGGGAGCCAAAAAGGGCGACTGGGATATCGGCATAGCCATGGACCTGATAGAGCTCGCATCCAGGCTGGATGCTATCGTGCTTGTCAGCGGTGATGGCGACTTTGTTCCTCTCGTCAACCACTTAAAACACGCTTTGGGCTGCTACGTGGAGGTTATGGCCTTCGGGAAATCCAGCTCACAAAAACTTGTTGAAGTGGCGGATAATTTTATCGACATGGACCAAGAGACATCCACCTACCTCATTCAAAGCGGAAAATCGTAATTTCTTAAGTCGAAACATATACCAAGAATATTTCCGAGTCAGGATTGCGGCAAAGGTGAGGCAGTGGCTCAAGAAGATGGCGTAAACGAAATCGGACCCACCCAGCCTAGCCCGAGCTGCAACCAAGGTTTTAAGGTAAGATCGGCTCGGCTGTAAGGCATGTAATCAAATGAGGAGGTGGATTGGATGAGATCAGAAGTTATTGACAAACTGGCTGCTTTGATCACGGCCGCGTTTGGTTTGGTCGCGGCTCTCGCTTGGAATGGGGCCATTCAAGCCATTTTTAAGAAAATTTTCGGCACATCCGAGGGTGTGGGGCCCATGGTTATCTATGCGGTTGTAGTGACGATCATCGCTGTTATTGCAACCCTATGGATCGGCAAGGCCTCCGCAAAGGCCAAAAAAGAGTAGTTCAATTTTCTTCTGTTCTTTAGGCTCTGTTTAGCGTAGAGCTGATTTTTCCAGCTCAGAAGTCTTTTCTGAGTCGTATTCTTGCGTGTTCATCATACTGGGGCCAGAGTCTGCCTCAACCCATATGAATGGATGGTGGGGATTGGCGTGGGGTTTGTTGGCTCTCCTCGTAAATAATCCAGTATATTCAGAAAGGTTGAAACTTTTATGGAGATTCTGCTGTTATTGAACTGTATAAGAGGATATGGGTGGTCTAATGAAAAAAAAGCTGATTTTGGGAGTTTTGTCCATTCTCCTGCTTCTTCCGCCGATCCGGGCGAACAGTGGCGAAGTCAAGCCTGAAAGTCCGGTTTTGCCACCTCAGATTTCTGAATTCTATGACAATTACAATTTTGTCAGTTCATTCAGCACTCAAGCAGAACGGAAGATGCTCATCGAGAAGTACAGTAAACAGGGGATCCCTGAACACATGAAGACCGAAAGATTAGGGAAGGTGTTTAACACCATGAAGAAACTCAAAGATCGGTTCTTTGTAACGGATTCCGAGATGGTCCTATGGGTAGGGCCGACCCTTAAGTTTTGGAAGTTCCATTTTCGCCCCGTGCTGTTTGATGTCTTGGATATTCAGGTCTCGGGCGATAGGGCTGTCGTTGATGTTGTGTCTTATCGCATAGAGCCTGAAAAAATATTGAGGTTTATTCGGGCCTATGAAGAAAGCAAAGGTGAGATACAAAAAGTTCCCACTCCTGAAGAGAGGATGCGTCATGCGGAGCGCCTCGATCCTGAAAAAGTATTTCATAGGTGGATTTTTCAAAACGGGAATTGGAAGAAGAGAGTGGCAGATCTCTACCTGCTGAAAGATAAAAAATACTGATTTCACTCCGACTTTGTCTCGTTATCGAGTATAAATCCCTGTAACACGCAATTTTTTTGCGCTTTCCATTTCCTCCCCCGGAGGCTATAATTAAACCATAGAGGGTACAATGTCACACAATATATTCATGAAGAAAAAGTTGAGGGTCCTTCTGGTATTTACCGCTTTCGCTCTCGCTCTTTTTCCCGGGAACGCATACGCACAAAAGTTTGAGCTATCTGTCTTTGGAGGACTGAACCACGTCTTCGAGTACGGGTCAGAGAATGATTATGCTCTCGGCGAGAACGACTTTCCTGTAACTCCTTCCCACACGCCGCCTGTTTTGGGCGCATCTCTGGTTTATCACTTTTCAGGACACCTGGGATTGGAACTGGATTGGCGTTATGTGTTGTCTTCGCAGGTGACACTCGAAGATCCCTCCGACCAAGATACTGTGGAGATCGATTCATCCAAGCACTATTCATTGACCTTGAACCTTCTGTATCAGTTGAGGGGCGGAAAACTCAGGCCCTACATTTTAGCCGGAGGAGGTTTTGACAAGCTCCAGGCCAAAGACGCTGAGTACACATCAGAGTATGGTTTTGAGATCACCCTGGAAGCTCCGGAAAAAACCCTCGATGCTGTCTTCAATTTCGGCGCAGGCCTGAGCTATTTTTTAAGCAACAGCATGGCTCTAAAGCTAGATATCCGGTATGTGATGATCTTAGCCGACCCCAATAACGTCAACAACCTGAGCACTGTTGTTGGATTGTCTTTCAGATTCTAGATAAGAATAACACTCCTTTCGAATATTCCTGATTTTTTTAATTCCTTACCATCGAACAATGTAAGATGCCCCTCTTTATGAAGATGGGGCAGAGTTATTCAAAAGCTTGATTTAGGGACCATTTTCTGATTTATATAGGTGAGTTGCTCAAAAAGCGACATTAGAGTTGGATGGAGGTAAACATGAAAAAATACGCTTGGAAGACTTTTAGCTTGTGTGTGGTTCTCTGTTGCATGGGAACAGGAACCGTGTTCGGTGGTGAGAAGAATTACAAATTACTCAATAAAGAGACGTACCTCGAGATGGAATCGATCAGAAGCTCCCGCATCTCTCCGGATGGATCCCAGATTCTTTTTACGCGGGGTTGGGTGGATAAGATGGGGGACCGGACCCGGAGCAATATCTGGATCGTCGATGTCGCGGGTACCAGGGTAAGAGAATTGACCCATGGGAACTGGAGAGATTCCTCACCGGTGTGGTCCCCGGACGGGAAAAAGATCGCTTTCCTCTCCGATAGAGACGGGACGGAACAGATCCACGTGCTCTGGTTAGACACGCGGGAAGTCGCTCAACTGACGCACCTTGAGCGCGCCCCAGGAAGCCTGGTGTGGTCTCCTGACGGGAAGATGCTGGCCTTCACAACCTTTATTCCCGATAGAACGCCCATCCTGGACGTCAAGTTGCCGAAGTTCCCCAAAGGAGCGAAGATGGCAAAACCCGCTGTTCTTGTGGACAGGCTAAGCTGGGCCAGAGACGGGAGAGGCCCTGTCCCCAAAGGATACAGTCATGTGTTTGTCCTCGATGCTCAGTTGGGTGGGACACCGCGGCAGGTTACATCCGGAGATTATTCCCACAACGATCCTCAGTGGTCACAGGATGGGAAGGCACTCTATTTCAGCGCGATCCGGAAGCCCGATGCGGAGTATCTGCGGGGCGACAGCGAGATCTATTCGGTCAACCTCGATACCCTAAAAGTGCAAACACTGACAGACAGGAAGGGTCCTGACAGGGGAGCAAGGCTATCCCCCGATGGACAGTGGATCGCTTACACGGGCTATGATGACAAAAACTACACAAGTCATCTGTCAAGCATTTATCTCATGGACAGAAAAGGGAGCCAAAAGCTTCTTTTGGCTGGAGATCTGCCCAACTCCCCATCGAGTATCACATGGGCCGTGGATGGTTCAGGTGTGTACTACTTGATGCGGGAGAAGGGGGAGTCTAACATTTACTTTGTGTCAAAATCGGGAGCGATAAAAAAAATAACGAAGGGCGTTCACTACATGTCTGACCTTTCGTTGGCTCAAAACGGCCAGGTTGCAACGACTGTTTCCACGTTCTATAAGCCCGGGTATTTGGTGACATTCAACATGAGGAATCCCGGAAAGTATTTCAGACTCGTGGATGTCAACGCAGATGTATTGGCAGGTATGAAGCTGGGGGAGGTAGAAGAGATGTGGTTCAAGTCCCCAGATGGCTTGGATCTACAGGGATGGCTTATTAAACCCGCGGAATTCGAGCCGGGTAAAAAGTATCCCCTGCTATTGTGGATTCATGGAGGACCCTGGTCCATGTATTCTGTGCGCTTCAATTGGGCGTGGCAGAACTTTGCTGCTGAAGGATACGCCGTTCTGTACATGAATCCAAGAGGAAGCACGGGGTATGGCCAGGATTTTGTGAACGGCATCCAGTTCTCTTATCCCGGAAAAGACCGAGATGACCTGTTGGCGGGTGTGGATGCAGCGATCGGAAGGGGCTTCATTGATGAGGACAACCTGTTTGTGTGTGGCGGCAGCGGGGGAGGTGTGCTCACCGCATGGCTGGTCGGTCATACAGACCGTTTCACGGCAGCTGTTTCCATGAGGCCTGTCATCAACTGGCACTCATTTGTCGGGACAACGGATGGATCGGGATGGTACCGTCAGTTCGAGAAGTATCCGTGGGAAGATCCGATGCTCTTCGCCATACGTTCACCTCTCCATTATGTGGCCAATGTCACAACCCCCACGATGGTCATGACTGGAGAAGCAGACCTGCGGACGCCGATGTCTCAGAGCGAAGAATACTATCGGGCCTTGAAGATGTTGAAGAAGGAAACACTCCTCGTGCGCATGCCGGACGAATTCCACGGCTGGCGGCGTCCTTCCCACCGTTTGCTCCAGCAGCTTTATCTCATGGCCTGGTTCGAAAAGTACATGAAAAAATGACGGATCCTGTTTGAATAGAATTCATCGAGGGAGTGGATATGGATTGTTGCCCTATGAGCGAAGCCGTCTACTCTGGGTATGAAGGCTAAAAAAGGAGTCGATAATGTTGGAGATCAACCGCAGGGATTTTGTTAAACTCGGGGATTTCCTTGAACAGTATCTCTCCAGAGGAGCTGGCGCAGGCATTTGTTAATGCCTCACACCAAAGCCAATCGTGACTCGGAATAATTGTTCCGCGATTCAAGCTAGTTTAAAGAGCATAAACAGGTTACAATAGGCACGAATTTTTTTTGTTTATATGAGGAGAGATCTGATGAAAGAATCACTGGGCCCTAAAACGATCGTGTTTCCCACCCCTGTATTTGTTGTCGGGACCTACGATAAAGAGGGGAAACCGAATGCCATGACAGTTGCCTGGGGAGGAATCTGCTGCTCGCGACCTCCCTGTGTGGCGGTGTCCCTCAGGAAAGCGACCTACACGTATTGGAATATTGTCGAGCGGGAGGCGTTCACGATCAACATCCCCTCAGAAGCCCATCTCCGCATGGCGGATTATTTTGGGATGGCATCCGGGAAAACCGAGGACAAACTGGCCACAGCCGGGCTCCAGGCGGTAAAAAGCACATTGGTGGATGCCCCCTACATCGACGAGTTTCTTTTGGTCCTGGAATGCAAACTTATCCATACATTCGAGATCGGACTCCACACACAATTCGTCGGAGAGATCCTCGATGTTAAAGCCGATAACTCTGTTCTCGATGAGAGGGGAACTCCGGAGATAGAGAAGGTCAAGGCTGTGCTTTTTACTCCCGAGAGTCGGAAATACTACGGGATTGGCGAATTTCTCGGGGATGCCTATTCCATCGGAAAAGGGATTAAAAGTGGATAACCGGATGTAAAGACGAAAAGCAATGAAAAAGATTGTGTGTTTATTCGTTGCACGCTGTACTGGAGTGTCTTCTGTTCTGTGCGTGAGGGGAAAAGATTGGGCTCTGAGTGAACCGGAAAAAACTTCGAACACCTCTGGAAAGATTTTGACCGGAACTACGGGATCTTCGGTCCCTCCTTAATGCGGAAATATTCCTAAAAAGTGCTTGACAGGAGGGAATTTGTCGTGGTATATTGATTGAGCGCTCGCTCAATAAACATGGCTAAGACACTCACTGAAACAAAACTTGCTGAAACGAAAGAGATCCCTACCTATATCAAAGATCCTGAACTTGTCCACCAGAGAAGGCGCCAGATCGTGGATGCCTCTGTCGAGCTTTTTATCGCAAAAGGTTTTCACCGGACGACGACCCGGGAGATCGCCAGGGCAACAGGTATTTCCAACGGATTATTGTATGAGTACGTGCGGTCCAAAGAGGATGTCCTTTATCTGGTCTGTGATGCCATCCATGCGGAGGTCGAACAAGGGGTTGCAGAGGCCCTCCATAAGGCATCGGGAGGCCGGGATGTTCTGGCGGCCATGATCCGTGAATACTTCCTCGTTTGTGACCGGATGAGAGACCACATCCTGCTCATCTATCAGGAGACAAAAACCCTCCCCCCTCATTGGCAGAAAAAAGTCCTCGAAAACGAGGTCCGACTGACAAATATCTTCGTCGGTGCGCTGACAAGCCTGGTTTCCAATGCCGATTTACCGCAGATGGAGAAAGCCTCTATCGAACTCGTCGCGCACAACATCGTCGTGCTCGGGCATATGTGGACTTTCCGGCGATGGTACTTATCCTCCCGTTATACGATCGAGGAATACATAAAGATCCAGACAGATTTTATACTGGGAAAATCCTTGAGTGAAAAAAAGGAGAGACCATGAGCTTCGATACAAAACCATACACCCCGGAGAGCAATATTCGTGTTGTGACGGCCACTTCTCTTTTTGATGGTCACGATGCTTCGATCAACATTGTCCGCCGGCTTCTTCAGAGCACTGGCGTTGAGGTGATCCATCTGGGTCACAACAGGTCTGTCCATGAGATCGTTGACGCGGCTGTCGATGAAGATGCACAGGGAATCGCTGTTTCCAGCTACCAGGGCGGGCATATCGAGTTCTTTAAGTACATGGTTGACCTGTTGAAGGAAAGGGGGGCCTCGCACATAAAGGTTTTTGGCGGAGGGGGCGGAGTGATCATTCCAGAGGAGATAAAAGAGCTCGAAGAGTACGGTGTGGCAAAGATCTATTCCCCCGAGGACGGAGCGAGGAGGGGACTCCAGGGGATCATCAACCACATGGTTGAGAGTTTGGATTTCCCGACGGTGGACACGGGTTCTTTGGATCTGAAGGAGCTCTCATCCGATAACAAGCTCTCGATCGCAAGGCTGATCACGGCTGTAGAGTTGACAAAGGCCCGGGATGAAAAAAGAACCGCCAGTATCCGGAATAAGCTGTCAAAAAAAGTGGGCGAAAAAAAGATCCCTGTCGTCGGGATTACAGGAACCGGAGGGGCGGGGAAATCGTCGTTGACCGACGAGATCGTGCTCCGCCTGCTTAGGGATTTAAAGGATATCCGTGTCGCCATCGTGAGTTGCGATCCTTCCCGAAGAAAAAGCGGAGGAGCCCTCCTCGGAGACAGGATCCGGATGAATGCCATCGGATCGCCCAGAGTCTATATGCGCTCCTTGGCCACGCGCAAGTCACAGATGGAAGTCCCGGAAGCCCTCCCTGAGGTTCTTTGGGTTCTCAAAGCCTCGGGATTCGATCTTATTTTTGTCGAGACAGCCGGGATCGGACAGGGAGATTCACAGATCGTCGATCTGGTCGATGTTTCTCTTTATGTGATGACGAGTGAATTCGGCGCAGCCACTCAGCTCGAAAAGATCGACATGCTGGACTATGCAGACCTTGTGGTCGTCAACAAGTATGAAAAACGGGGGGGCGAAGATGCGGTCCGGGATGTCCAAAAACAGGTCCAGCAGAATAAGGATACCTTTGATAAAGAATTGAAGGATATGCCTGTGTTTGGAACGATCGCCTCCAAATTCAACGATGACGGCGTGACGGCTCTCTATCTCACGATCCTGGATTCTATCCGCGAAAAAACGGGCGTGATCTTTGAATCCCATTATCCAGACACCGATATGAAGACATCGACATCCAAAACTGTCGTCATTCCCCCCGAGCGAACCCGCTATCTCGCAGATATCGCAGAAACTATCCGGAGCTACCATAAGCAGACCGAAGAACAGGCTGACGTCGTGCGCCGTGTTTGGCATCTCCGAGAAAGCGCAAAGGCCATAGACGGGAATTCTATGGCCAGTGGTAAAAAGGAACTCCTTTCTCAACTCAGAGCGGAGGTCGCTCAGGCTGAAAAAGATATAAGGGAGGACACGGAAGGCCTTCTTTCCGAATGGGAAGATCTCCGAAAAAAATACTCGAGCGATGAGCTTGTCTATAAAGTGAGGGGCCGTGAGATCAGACAGCCCCTGTACACAGAATCGTTGGCGCACCAGAAGATTCCAAAAATATCCCTTCCCACATTCAAAGATCCCGGAGAGATCTATCGGTATCTGAGAAGAGAAAATATCCCTGGGTTTTTTCCTTTTACAGCGGGGGTCTTTCCTCTAAAGAGAGTTTGGGAGGACCCAACGCGGATGTTTGCCGGAGAGGGGGATCCTGCCCGAACGAACAGGCGGTTTAAACTTCTTTCTGCCAGTTATGAGGCCAAACGTCTGTCCACAGCCTTTGATTCGG
>JASFPP010000013.1:0-35994 GCA_050115915.1 Candidatus Aminicenantota bacterium | reverse complement strand
TACAAAATAACTTGGAATGTCAATAAATATATACATTATGCGCCATTTGGCAAAGCCTGTTTAACTGAGAGATTGACATTGGTGCTTGCCTTTTTTTATCTTTCACTAGAAAGAGATGAGGCAAATCTGTCAAGGCCGACTCTAATATAAATAATGAAAATTTCTTTGAAGATTTGATTGAAAAAACCTGATATGGACTTCAAACTGGAAATGAGCAAAAATGCCGGTGAGTAAAAAGCTAGATATCTACACGATCATCGCGATTTCAGCCATCGCTTGGGTCATCTTGATCATTTCCCATGAGGTTGTTGGACATGGTGGCGCGGCTTATATCAATGGAGGTAGATTAGCCTATTTTGATTCCATGTTTGCCAGGTTTGTGGAACCTGAAGGTGGATTCTCATTCTGGCAATCAAAATTCAACACCGCTGCAGGATCATTACTCAATATTTTAATGATGGTTGCAGCCTGCTTCTGGTTCTTCAAATTGAAGAATCAGAAGACCTGGCTTGGCTTCGGATTGTGGGTGTTTGTATTGTACGCGGCTTTCCAAGGTGGTTGTTACATTGCGTTTTCTCAGTTTATCTACAAAACTATGGATTGGCACAAGATATTGATTGGCCTCAAGCCTCAATTATTGTGGAGGATAATGCTGCTCGTCGTCGGCTCTGGTATCATTTCCTGGGGATTTTATTTCGGGCGTAAAACCCACTATGTTTTCCTTAATCCTGACCAATCCATAAAAATTCAGAAAATTAAAATTCTCAGTGTACCCTGGCTGACGGCATCAGTGATAGCCACAGCGGCTGCCGTTTATGTCCCCTCGGATAACCGTTGGCTAATGATTATGGGGGGCTTTGGGAACTCATTCAACTTTCTAATATTCATGGTGATTCTATCCTTGATCCCCAGCCATGTGGAGTATGCCGAACGCTCAACATCTTTTGATAGAAACTTTCCCCTCATAATCGGGGGCGTCGTCGCTATCTTTCTTTACGTGTTTGTTTTTGGGTCTGGTATTACACTGTAAAGTTGAGGTCTCACGGTTCCAGGCTTTTCTGGTTACGGCTGTTCAGAAGCGATCCCTCACAAAAACAGATCGCCGGTGTTTAGGTGCATATTGGAGCTAAAATAATTATTTCACGCCATTGAGTAGAGAGTTAAGCCGAGTAGACATCTCTTGTCTCCGTTTGAAGTTCCAACTCTCCAATCGAGCCCCTCTTTATCAAAACGCAACGAGGTCTTGAAATTTTGCAAAGCGCGCGGCAATCTCATCTGAGGTTAGGGAAGGAAGGCGGTCGATACCGAATTTTTCGATAGTGAAAGAGGCGAGGACACTGCCATATACGGATGCCCTTCGAACATCCGCCTCGGCATACGAATCCGTCCTGTCGAGATGACCCAGGAAGCCGCCGCCGAAGCTGTCGCCCGCTCCCGTGGGGTCGATAACGGTTTCACTGGGATAAGCAGGCACGATAAAAATGAAATCTTGACTGATGAGAAGCGCTCCATGTTCTCCTTTTTTGATGACCACAAGTCTCGGGCCTTTCTCCAGGAGACGTTTCCCCGCTGTGACTAGGTTCAATTCGTCGGTCAGCATCCTGACTTCTTCATCATTGGCGAAAAACACATCCACTTTTTCAAGGACATCGAGCAGGGATTCATGGCGCGTCTGGATCCAGTAGTTCATGGTATCCATCGCAATGAGGCGAGGATTATTCACCTGGGCGAGGATATCTTCCTGGAGGTCCGGATCGATATTCGCAAGGAAGAGGATGTCAGCGTCCCGGTAACGTTCAGGAATTCGGGGACTAAAACCTTTAAGCACATTGACCTCTGTAGCGACTGTGGTTCTTTTGTTCGGATCGTCTTCATAACGGCCCTCCCAAAAAAACGTCTTTCCGGGTCGTACAAGAAGCCCCTCTGTGTCGATCCCCTTTTTTTCGAAAAGCTCGAGCGTATCCTTAGGGAAGTCCTCCCCCACCGCTCCAACGATCTTGGGGGAAGTAAAAAAGCTCGCCGCCAAACAACAATACGTTCCAGATCCCCCAACGATCCTTTCCCGTCTTTCCTGAGGGGTTTCTATCGTATCCAGGTTGAAAGTACCGACTATGACTAAGCTCATGGCGTTCTCTTCTTACTGGATATACTTTCGGATGATAAGATCCAGCTTTACTCTCACTTCCGGATAAATGCGATCCGGATGGGTGACGATACAGTTCTCGAGAGCGTGGTCACACTCGCACCCGGCCCCCCTCTCATCCGGAAGGGAAACGATGGCCTTTTTGATGATGTTTTTGGCATTCTGGATGTTTTTTCTCAAATTTTCAAGGATCATTTCGACAGAGACCGCCTCCTCGGTCTCGTGCCAGACATCGTAATCCGTGACAAGGTTCATCGTGGAGTAACAGATCTCGGCTTCCCTGCACAGTTTGGCCTCTGTTACGCTGGTCATGCCGATAACGTCACAGCCCCAGGACCTGTAGATCTCGGATTCGGCTTTTGTGGAAAATTGCGGTCCTTCAATACAGACGTAAATTCCCCCGGGATGGCACCTTATGCCCAAATCTTGCCCTGCGTCGAACAGAAGCTGGGAAACTTCAGGGCAGACGGGATGGGCAAAACCAACATGGGCAGCGATCCCTTCCCCAAAAAAGGAGTTTTTTCTCCGGGTTCGATCAAAAAACTGATCCGCAAAAACGATGTCCCGGGGCCTTATATCTTCCTTTAGGGAACCAACGCAATTGGTGGAGATGACTCTTGTAACTCCCAGTTTTTTGAATCCATAGATGTTGGCTCTGTAATTGATATCTGATGGTGTCAGCGTGTGCCCCTGGCCATGGCGGGTAAGAAAGGCGACTTTTTTTCCTTCGAGTTCACCGATGATGTAGGAATCAGATGGCCGGCCAAACGGCGTGTCGAGGTCGACTTTCTCGATAACTTCGATCCCCTCGATTTCATAAAGTCCTGTCCCACCCAGAAGTCCGATCTCAACTTGGGGGAGAGCCTCAAGATTGGAAGTCATTTCGTCTTCTCCTCTTCTCTTTGGTCAAAGATACTCCTAAACATTCGCGATTAATGGTATATAACTTACGCTACACCAAGTCAAGCATTCTTCATTGCGATGGGGGAGGGCGTTTCGCATACGCTTCATTTGCTCCATTCTGAATACAGGAACCGTATCCCAAATTGCCCGCGATACCGGCCAGTTCATGGAACGAATTCGACACAACACATAGGACTTGCCAGATAGGTGAGTTGGCCCTTCACCCTATCCGGGAACGCTGCTTTTGAGGAATGGACCCTGCAGAGTTGTTTGTTGAGTTTTGAGAGAAATTTCGTTATCCTTAACGGAAAGGAAATTGCAATGGATACGAAGACAGAATTTACCCCTTTGATCGATATCCTGAATAAGACAAAGCGAGTTGCTGTGCTTACAGGCGCAGGGATCTCTGCAGAGTCCGGAATTCCCACTTTTCGCGGGGAGGAGGGGCTATGGAAGACACACAGGGCCGAAGAGCTGGCTACACTTTCGGCGTTTATAAGAGATCCCCATCTAGTATGGGAGTGGTACGATTGGAGGCGGGGCATCATTGGCTCCAAGGATTTTAATCCAGGACACGAAGTTCTGGCCAGTTGGGAAAAACTCTTCCCGTCTTTCCATGTGATCACACAAAACATAGATGGCCTTCACAAAAAAGCCGGGTCGCAGAATATACTGGAACTCCACGGAAACATATGGAAAATGCGATGTACCCAGGAGGGAACGATCACGGAAAATTTCAGCGCCCCCCTCGGCGAAATCCCTCCCCACTGTCCGGATTGTGGTGCCCTCCTCAGACCCCATGTGGTCTGGTTCGGCGAATCCCTGGATGCCTCGATCCTCCAGAGCGCATTCGCACTGAGCTCGAGCTGTGAAGTTATGTTTGTGGTCGGGACTTCTGCAGTGGTTCAACCCGCAGCCTCCCTCCCGCTTTCAGCACGAGAAGCCGGTGCAACTGTTGTTGAGATCAACCCAGACCCCACACCGATAACTCCCTATGTGGATTTTTCATTCAGAGGGAAAGCGGGTGAGATCCTCCCCCAAATCGATGGAGAGCTATCTCTGGCCAATCCAAGAGATGAGGGATGAGCTGACATGAAATTTATTTACTTCGATGCCGTATCCGGGCTGAGTGGAGATATGATCCTCGGTGCCCTGCTGGACCTTGGCGTTTCACCCGACACATTCACCAAGAAGATGGCAGAGCTCGAACTCCCTGTGGATATCGCAATAGAGGAGACGAAACGATCATCCCTCCGGGCGCTCAAGGTCGATGTCAATGTCCGGATCAAAACAGAAAAGACGCGGAAGTGGATCGATGTGGAGGCACTCATAAAAAACTCGACCTTCACAGAATCTGTGAAGAATAGTGCCCTCCAGATATTCCAGAGGCTCTTCGAGGCAGAGGCCCAAGTTCATGGACAGACGTTCCAAAATGCCCACCTTCATGAGTTAGGCGCCGATGACGCCATCATCGACATCGTGGGCAGCTCGTTTCTCTTCGAGCAATTAAAAATCAGCAGGTTCCTGGCATCGCCGCTGAATGTTGGTCAAGGAACGGTCAAAACATCCCACGGCACACTTCCTGTGCCCCCTCCGGCTGTGGCTGAGTTGCTGAAGGGGGTTCCCATCTATTCGGATTATGTGAAACAGGAGCTCGTGACCCCTACGGGAGCGGCGATCGTTTCCAGCGTTGTCGAAAAATTTCTGCCTTTCCCCGAACTCTGCTACGAAAAGGTCGGGTGTGGAGCCGGTGGAAAAGACTTCCCTGGCTTTCCAAACATCCTGCGGGTGTTCTATGGAGAGATCGGTTCGACTAAAACAGATAGAGATATCTATGTCATCGAAACGAATATCGACGATTCCACACCCGAGATTCTTGCCAGCTTTTATGACAAAGCCTTTTCACTCGGAGCCCTGGATGTCTACATGACCCCCGTCTTCATGAAGAAAAACAGACTGGCCACTCAATTATCCCTTTTGGCAGAGCATGAGAAGATTGACAATCTTGTTCGTGTGCTCTTTGAAGAGACCAGCTCATTGGGTGTCAGATATTATCCTGTCTCAAGACGAGTCCTCGATCGCAAGATCGTTACGGTCCGATTATTCGATGAAGAAATCCCCGTAAAGGTCGCATACAGCGGATCCAAAGAGATAAATGTCCAACCTGAATTTACGGACTGTTTGGCTCTGGCAAAGAAAAAAGGCCTGCCAGTGAAAAAGGTCCTGGAACTTGTCAAACAGGAGTACATGTCCCATAGTAAACAATACAACGATAGCGAGTAAATACACTATAATCTTGGAAGGACAATTAGCGAGTTCATGAAAAAAGAAAACAAAGTCAATGCAGAAGCCATAGAAAAAGGCGTAAAACTCATCCTCGAAGGGATCGGGGAAGACCCCACGAGACCGGGCATTCAGAGAACTCCAAAAAGAGTCGCCCGGATGTTCAAGGAGATCCTCGGTGGGCTGAGTGAAGATCCGGCCAAACATATGCGAGTGATCCAGGACGAAAAACATGACGAGATGGTCTTAATCAAGAACATCCCTCTCTATTCCATGTGTGAACACCATCTTCTCCCTTTTGCGGGAGTTGCCCATGTCGCCTACATTCCTAAGGAGGGACGCATCGTGGGCCTCAGCAAGATCGCCCGGGTTGTGGAGGCGTATGCCCGCAGGCTCCAAGTGCAGGAGAGGCTGACCAAACAGATTGCCGACCTTATAGACGAGCGGCTGAAGCCGCTCGGCGTGATGGTTGTGATCGAAGCCGAGCATATGTGTATGTCTATGAGAGGCGCCAAAAAGCCCAAATCATTGACCGTGACTTCAGCCGTGAGAGGCTCCTTCCGCACCAGCCATGCCACGCGAACAGAAGCCATGACCTTGATCAAAGGAGGAATCTCCAGTGGAAAAGAGCTCTAAAGAGACCTTTTTCATCACCACCCCCATATACTACGTGAACGACGTCCCCCATATCGGGCATGCGTATACCACCATCATCGCAGATGCCCTGAGCCGGTTCAAGAAACTTTCGGGGAATGAGGTGTTTTTCCTTACGGGCACGGATGAACATGGTCAGAAGATCGAAAAATCTGCGGCGGAAAAAGGGCTAAAGCCCATCGAACTGGCGGATCGGGTGGTGGGACGGTTCAAGGACCTGTGGAAAGAGCTCGATATCGAATATGATGATTTCATCCGCACCACTCAATCCCGTCACGAAAAAGGCGTGCAAAAGATCTTTCAAAAACTGAAAGATAAAGGGGATATCTATAAAGGGATATACGAGGGTTACTACTGTGTGAGTGACGAGAATTTTCTCTCCGAAGATATCACCCTGGAGGATGATGGATATAAAATCTGTCCTGATTGCGGGAAAAAGGCGGGAAAAGTCTCTGAAGGGTGCTATTTTTTCAGGCTGTCGGCCTACCAGGACCGGCTCCTCGAGTTCTATGAGAAAAATCCGGAATTCGTGCGTCCTCAGAGCCGGATGAACGAGATCACGAGCTTTGTGCGGCAGGGCCTCAAGGACCTCAGTATTACGAGGACCACAGTCAAATGGGCCATTCCGGTTGCCGATGATCCCGAACACACCATCTATGTCTGGTTCGATGCTCTGCACAATTACTTGACCGGTATCGGGTACGATTGGGACGAGAAACTCTATCGAAAATTCTGGCCACCGACAGTCCATCTCATGGGAAAGGATATCCTGAGATTCCATGCCGTTTTCTGGCCTTCCTTCCTGATGGCCGCGGACTTCCCTCTCCCGAAAACGGTTTTTGGCCATGGATGGTGGCTCAAAGACGAGACAAAGATGTCTAAATCCAAGGGAAATGTCCTCGATCCCCATATTATCCTCCAAACATTCGGGACGGATCCTCTCCGTTATTTCCTTCTCAGGGAGATCCCGATTGGCCTGGATGGGAACTTTTCCCATGAGGGGTTTGTACACAGGGTGAATTCCGACCTGGCAAACGACCTGGGAAATCTTTTGCAGCGCACGCTGACTATGATCATTAATTACTTCGGCGGAACGATCGAAGTGATGGGAGAGGAAAACCCCCAGGATGTTGCACTCCGGACCGATATGGAGGCCCTCAAGGCGAGCGTGTTCAACCACTATGAGAATTACGCCATAAACAGAGCGCTCGAGGAGGTATGGGCTTACATCAACACTGTCAATAAATATCTTGCTGTAAACGAACCCTGGAAGCTTGCCAAAGATGAAACACAGAAAAGCCGACTGGCGAGGGTTCTCTATCAGGCCGCAGCCGCCATTAGGGCTGTCGCCTATTTGATCTACCCGGTGATCCCTGGATCCGCAAACAGGATCTGGGAATATCTCGGAGAACCTACTCCTATCCCCTCAGAAAACTATACAGATATGGCTTTCAACAATTTTAAACTGGGCCGGACGATTCGGCAGCCCGAACCTCTTTTCCCCAGAGTGGGTTTGAAAGATTTTTTAGATGAACGGGAGACCGAACCTGAGAAAGCTCTCAAGGAGGAACAAATGGACATTATCAGTTTCCAAGAATTCAAGAGAATGGACCTGCGGGTCGGCGTGATCCTCGATGCCACACGTGTCGAAGGAACGGATAAACTCCTCAAGATCAACGTCGATATCGGGAGTGAACAGAGACAGATGGTCGCAGGGATCGCCGAGACATACGCACCTGAAGACCTTATCGGGAAAAAACTCATCGTGATCGTGAACCTTCAACCCGCCGTCATCCGGGGAGTGGAATCTCAAGCCATGCTCCTCGCTGCCGAAATAGATGGAAAGGCCTATATCCCGTTTTTTGTCGAGGACATACCCGCAGGAGCAAAGGTCCTCTGAAAACCATAAAGAGAAGACGATTTTTAAAAACGGTCATCGGTACGGTTGCCGGGATAGGAAGCCTTTCAGCCTCCCCTAAGCCCAAAGGCGCCTTGCGATTTTTTCGAGACAAAAGCGCCCAGAAAAATAATGTTTGCGTAAAGGTCTTGGGAACGGCCCAAGATGGCGGGATCCCGCAGATCGGTTGCTATTGCAAAAACTGTCTGAGGGCGAGGCAAGATCCGACGTACTTGCGCCTCCGTACCTCGGTCGGCATCCTTGACCTTAAAGAGAAGAGATCATTTATCGTCGATGCCTCTCCTGATATCGAACTCCAATACGATTTGATCCACGGACGTTTACATGGAGCTCGAACAGGCAAAAAAAAATTTTCCTGATGGTATTCTCCTCACACATGCCCACATCGGCCACTACACGGGTTTGATGTTCTACGGATATGAAGCCCTCGCCGCCGATAAACTCCAGGTCTACTGCTCCCATCGGATGGGCGTTTTTTTAACGGAAAACGGCCCCTGGAGCCAACTGGTCAAGCTCCGGAACATTTCCATTCACGTGCTCGAGCCCGACACATAAATCTCATTGACAACCGCAATTGCTGTGACTCCCCTCCTCGTCCCCCACCGGGATGAATACTCGGATACATTGGGTTTTCAGATTGCAGGACCGCGGAAAAAAGCTCCTCTATATTCCCGACATCGAGAGTTGGAAGGAATGGAGCCGGGATATCAGAGAGGAGGTCGAAAGCGTGGATTTTGCCCTCCTCGATGGAACATTCTTCAGCGCGGATGAGCTTCCGGGGCGCGACCTCTCCCGCATTGGACATCCCTTCATAACAACAAGTATCGACACCCTCAGACAGACTGCGAAAAAAGGAAAAACACAAATATACTTCACACATCTGAACCATTCCAACCTGGCCCTGGATCCGGAAGGCGATGCTTTAAAGCGCATCGTCAATGAGGGATTCGGGCTGGCTCAGGAAGGGATGGAATTATCTCTCTAGCCATTTTCTGATTTGAGATGAGGGAATGGCCCCCTCCCTGAGGATCCGGGGCCTTCGAGAGACGAGGTCCACGACAGTCGAGGGACGCCCTCCTTTTGTTTTTCCTCCGTCGACGATACAATCGACTCTGCCTGCAAACGCAGCGTAAACCTTTTTGGGATCCGAGAGTTCCTCTTCCCCGGAAATATTGGCGCTTGTCGCCGTTATAGGGAATCCAGCGCTCTTCACAAGATCCCTCAATCCCCTATGAGCGGGGAGGCGGACTCCAACAGTCTTCCCCACACCGACAAGTTCTCGAGGAAGATGAGGATTTGCAGGGAAAACAACGGTCAAAGGACCCGGCCAATATTTGTCAAGGAGCGGCTTTGCCGCAGAGGGAATCCTAACTATCAAAGAATCCAGCATCTCCAGGTCAGAGACGACAACAGGAAGAGGCTTTGCCCTATCCCTTCCTTTGAGAGCGAATATCTTTTTTACGGCTTCAGACGAGAAACAGTTGGCGCCCAATCCGTAAAAAGTCTCCGTCGGATACACGATCAAGCCGTCACTTTTCAAAATGGAGACGATTTGTGCCAGCTTTTTAGAAGGGTAGGACTCGGTCACAACTTTGATGACTTGTGTATCCATCAGCTTTCTCTCAAACAGTATATCGCATGTCAGAGAGTGTATGTAGCAAAATATTAAAGTGTTGACTCAACTCGTCAACTATTCTATAAAGTGTATTCAGCCTTTTAGGGCAGGTTTTATGAATAATTCAGCTGGAAGATGGATGATTCACGAGTTGAGGTTGCTGCAAAGGCGAGGCAGTGGCTCCCGAAGCTGTAGTGAACTACCACGAGGGAGTCACAACGAAGGCTTTGGAGTGAGATCAGCTCGCCTGTAAGGTAAAAGATGCTGCCAATAAGAAAGGAAATGATTTTTGGATATGCATTTGGCAGCAGGTTTTATGAATAATTCAGCTGGAAGATGGATGATTCAGCTTAAGAAGTGGACAGTTGACCTAATTAGGCAACAAAATAAGCTCCTGTTTTCCCTGGAGCCGGGAGCTTGGTTTTTTGGCATAGAATTTGCAGAAGATTGAGAGAGAGGAGTTAAAAATGAAGAAATATTTGCTTGTTTTTGTCGCGCTTTTTCTTTTGGTCCCCGGATTCGCCTTTTCTGACCTTGTGACCTTTAAAGTGGGGTATTTTTTCCCCAGAGCGGACAGCGATCTCTGGGAACTCGAATTCGAACAGATGACATTCCAAAAAGGCGATTTTCAAGACTCTGTGTTCTGCTTCACCTATGAGTACTTTCTCTCCAACCAGATCAGTCTATCATTGAGTCTGGATGGATACAGCGAGAAGAAGGTCGGTAATTATTTGGAATATGTGGGCTATTTCGATCAAGATGAAGGACAGCTCTATGCTTTCGATTACGGACAGGGGTCATCCATCGCGCACGTTTTCACAGTCAGCATGACTCCCCTCCAAGCCTCGATAAAGTTGACTCCCTTGGGCAGGCGGGCGAGTGTCATCCCTTATCTTGGGGGGGGCGTAGGCGCCTATATATGGACGGTCAGGATGCAGGGAGATACCATCGACTTTTCAGATCCGGTAGAGTTTTATGATCAAGACTTAGACGAAGTTGTGATCGGCTATCCCGTCTATCCCACGGATATCAGGGTTGAGAGCAAATTTTCCTTTGGCTTTCATGGATTTGTAGGTGTTATGGTTCCCGTGGCCAATCGTATCAGTATCGAGGGCGAGTTCAAGTTCAACTATGCCAGTGGAAACCTGGATCCAGACTTTCAAGGGTTCGAGAATTTTGACCTGAGCGGTTACCAGGTGACGGTCGGAATCAACTACTGGTTCTAGGGCGAACAGAGCAAATTTCTCCATATTTCGCTGGTAGCAGAGTCTGATACGAAGATCCTTCCCCTATTCTTCAGCTTGATGTTATTGGTTCAGAAGGAATCGTAGGATACAATTTCTTCGATAGATTTTCGTCCCCGAGACTCGGGAATCTCGCCCGGATATCCCAGAGGGGTGAGAGCCAACACCCTGACATTCTCGGGAACGGAGAGAAGCGATTTAACTTCCACCTCCTCGAAGGAACCGATCCAGCATGTTCCCAGTCCTTCCTCCTGGGCCTGCAGGATCAAATGTTCCAGAGCAATCGTGACATCCACAGGCCATGACTTCATGTACCTCCCCATGGAGCGATAACACTCCTCGGGAAAACCGCAGGCGACAAGGACAAGAGGCGCCTCAGCGATGAAGTCCTGTGCGTTGCTGGCTTTGGCCAATTTTTTCTTCAACTCTTTATCCCGAACGACGATAAATTTCCACGGCTGGAGATTTTTTCCCGAAGGGGCGAGGCGAGCCGCCTCGAGGACTCGAAGAAGACTCTCCGTGGGAATGGGATCGCTTTTGTAAACCCTGACACTCCGTCTCTCTCGGATCGTATCCAATACGCTCATTCGACCTCCTTATCCATTCGGTTGTGTGATAGCATCAATCATTATAAATGTTTTGATTCATAGACCATAACGTAAATATAATTTACATAATTTCTATCCTTGTGTTTCGTTCTTTTCTCTACGGAACGAGTAGGCATTAATGAGTTTTCTGTATTTGTCTGCCTCGGCTATTTTCCCCCTTTTGGACAAGCCATTCATCAACACGCGGCTTTTCTTGACGATCTCCCTCCGGACAAGATCTCGTTCGCCAGGAGATAGATCCAGGGACAGAGCTTTTTCCAGCGCTTTGATCCGGAATCTGTCCATACCCCAGTATTTTTGGGATAGCTGATCCGCATGGCCCCCTCTCTTTACGATTAGCGGCCTCGTCAAAAAATGAACAGCGTACCTGTGCGCCAGCCGAATCCCAAAATCATAATCCTCGCAAACGGGAAAATCCTCATCGAATGATCCGATCATCTCGAAGACCTCTCTCCGGAAAAGAGCGGAAGAGAGACTGATCAAACAGAGAGGCAATACTTTGTCGAAGATCCAACCGGAATATTTCCTGTGTCTCTTCCTGGGATTCACAAAGACCCCGTTCCTGATCCATATCTCTTCCGTGTAACACATCATGGCATGGGAAACAGTATTCATCAAGCTCATTTGAATCCCGATCTTCCCTCTTTTCCAGAGGTCATCTGAATCCAGAAACGCGATAAACTCTCCCCTGGCGTGTTGAAGGCCCAAATTTCTTGCCGCGCTCACACCTCTGTTTTCTTGATAGACATAGCTGATGTCACCTGCAAAAGAACGCACAACTTCAGCTGTTGTGTCCGTCGATCCGTCATCAACAACGATGATCTCGAAACGCCGTTCTTTATCCTGATCGCGGAAATAGTGCTGGTTAAGAACAGACTGGACAGCCTCCTTCAGAAACTCGGCCCTGTTATATGTCGGAATGATGACACTAATCATGAAGAGGATTTATTGACAGGGATATCCTTGGATACATCAAAAGGGACCTCCAGAGTTCCCCAAACCGTCTGGATCTCGATTACCCCTGAAAACCGGCAAGAGGCCGTATCCTGCTGCAAAAAAGCATGCACCTCCTTTCCCACCTCAAAAAAATTCACCAAAACTGGGAGCTGGAAGACTTTTTCACCCTTGGGTGGTATGCTTTTATCCCCGCCGATATTCCCTTCCCCGATAGGATGATTGCCGACACTGATCGTGTAGCTGACTCTCTGGACCAGGAGTTCGAACCCGTTTGGGCTTGTCAATTTGACCTCAAGATTGAGATCGGAGCCACCGATCGTGAGCATATTGATGTTGAGGGCAACGAGGTCGACCTCGGGATCTTTATAGATCGGGAACTCCCCAGAAAACGAAAACGGAAGACGTCCGCGCTCCCTTTTTTCATCGGCAAACGCCAGCTCTCCCATGATATAACACAGGGCTTTGTCTTTGGCCTGGACTCCCCCGACCGTGCGAAACAGGTGTTCATAGGTGATCTTGACGGGAAGGGCTATGAGTGTCTCCTCGGATGGATTGAGCCTGAGCTTCGAATCCAGAGATGTTTGCAACCTGAGATACTCTGCCTGATCGACCACAAAACGGTAAGAGTAGCCGGATAGATAGTAAGGTTTTGAGGATGAATTGTTTATCTGGACATAGAACGCAAGTGTTAATCCTGTGCTATCCAAGTTCTGGACCTGTCGTTCTCTCAACAGGATCGTGATATCATCTTTCAAGGACAGGGAAAAGGCACCAACGGGAAGGAAGCCGACGAGTAAAAGCAGGATGTACAGACGTCTCATCTCTCAAATCTCCTAACTTGTCAAGCTGAATTATGAGCTACTAAGGATACACTAATCTCCCCTAAACGACAACCCTCCGACACCATAAGTGCCTTCAAATCTGTGACAATGTGATCCCCACTCGCTTTATTGAGGGATTCAATGATGGGAGAGAGTCAATCGCGAGAAGGACTGATGTGTGATAGATGTGTCTGGTAATCTTGCCGTGGGT
Source organism: Candidatus Aminicenantota bacterium (assembly GCA_050115915.1). GTDB lineage: Bacteria > Acidobacteriota > Aminicenantia > Aminicenantales > Aminicenantaceae > WTAW01. The sequence goes on along the minus strand of JASFPP010000013.1, from coordinate 22,637 downwards.
CGATATATAATAGAGGCCGATGAAACTCCCGATGGATTTTCGAGATAAGCCTCTCTTTATCGAGCAATTCGGCGAAGAGGTGTACGTTGTTGGAGGGTATGTGCGCGACAGGATCCTGGATTGTGCCAAGGATGAGGGGATAGACATCCTGATCACTCATTTTACTGTCGAGGATATCATCGATCGTCTCAGGGAATACGGAAAAGTCGACCTAGTGGGGAAAAGCTTCGGGGTGATCAAGTTCAACACTGAGGGAATAACCTATGACATCGCGCTCCCCCGTAAAGATCTTCCGCGTGAGGCTGAAGTCCGCGGACACAAGGATTTTATCATTGCCTCCGATCCCGACCTCCCCATCGAGGAGGACCTCAAGCGCCGAGACTTCAGATGCAACAGCATTGCCGCCCGCCTGAGCGACGGAGAGGTCATTGACCCTCTTGGAGGCCTCGAAGATATCGAACAAAAAATCATTCGATTGACAAATCCCAAGGCCTTCCCTGAGGATCCCTTGCGGGTCCTTCGGGCCGCACGCTTCGCATCGGTTCTGGGTTTCTCCATCGATTCCGAGATCTATGACATTGCCAAAGGGATCGATCTTTCAGGCTTAAGCGTGGAACGGGTGAATGAAGAATTCTTTCGGATACTCCTCGAATCGCCACAGCCATCCGCGGGTCTTGAGGAAATGTTTATGCTGGACGCCCTGTCTCAGCTCTATCCCGAGCTCTACAAACTGACACTATCCATCCAGGATTCTGTCTTCCATCCGGAAAAAGACCGGTACGGCCATCATACAGTCTGGCAACACACCAAGATCACTGTGGACCAGGCTAAGCGCCTCGCGGAGAATAGCGATTTATCGCCCCAGAGAAAACTCGCCCTTTGTCTGGCCGCTCTCTACCATGATGTGGGTAAGGCCTCCACCGCACGATGGGAATTCAAGCGGGGCCGGATGGTGATCATCAACTACGGGCACGACCTCGCCAGCGAAAAAATAACCGAACAGTTATTCGATCGCTTCAAGATATTTTCCTGGAATGGTTATGACCTCAGAAAAGCCGTGCTATCCCTTATCAGATGCCATCACCGGGCTTCCGAGCTCTGGCAGAACAGAGCTGTCCTTACTAAAAAAGCCTTCAACAGACTGGCTGCAGATGTCTATGGTGAGATCGAGATGGTGGTGTTGCTCGACGCCGCCGATAGAGCCGGAAGGAGTGAAATCCCTGTGGAGGGTCTCGATGAAGAAGCCCTATGGCTGCTCAACAAATTCGAAGAGCTCAATGTCAATAAGGAGTCCATTAAACCGCTCATAATGGGGCGCGATCTGATAGCAATGGGAGTCTCCCCAGGGCCAGGGATGGGGAGTATTCTCGACAAAATCTACCAGAAACAGTTGGATAACGACTTCGAGACCAAAGAGGAAGGCCTTAAAATCGTCAAGGAACTTCTAAACGAAATCGAAAACTAAAGGTCTTAGATCCAAATCGGCCCTCGTGCGGGATCTTCATTAATCAAGGAATGAAACGGAATAGGTTGTAGTGGCGTTGTATACTATGAATCAACTCTGATCATCAAGAATGGTCTGTGTGTCTGTATCTGAAAACAGCAGTTAAAATTCAGGCTGCTCATACGACTAAATAAGTGAGTGAGCAGGTTAATACACTCGGTCACTGTGGCTTTAAACACAATCGCTATCACTTAGGATTTTAGACACCATTATTGACTCAACAGGGTAGAAATGCTATAAATACCCCTTTTCAGGAAAAAATTGAAAAAAACAAAAGTTTGCCTGTCCTTAATAAGTGCCCTCGCTCTATTCGTGTTAGTCTGGGGCTGCTCATCCAAATTACAACCGGTCGAGCAGGTCCCTAGGATCGAACCTCGAGAGACTGTCATCGAGAAACCGGTTCAAGATGAAGCCCAGGATGAACAGCTGTCGCCACCAGTGATCGAAAATGCGGTTGAAGAGGACCAGGAACCCGCTCTGGAGAAACAGGAAGAACAGATAGAGCCTGAGAGGAAACGAACAGAAGCCGAAATCCTGGAGGATGCTCTTGCCGCTTACCAAGATGCCCAAATCGCCTGGAGCAAAACGGATATTGACACAGCCCTGGCAGCTCTGGACGATGCGTACAGCCAATTGCTCCAACTGGAACTTCCCCAGGAATCCGCCTTGAACCAGGAAAAGAACGACTTGAGGCTATTGATCGCACAGAGGATCCAAGAGATTTATGCTTCACACCTCATCGCCGTCGGAGAAAATCATCGCTCCATCCCACTTGTCGAGAATCAGGACGTCATGGCTGAGATCAAAAGGTTCCAGACCGTCGAAAGAAAATATTTTGAGGGGGCCTACAAGCGCAGCGGTCTCTACAGAGAGATGATCCTCGAAGAGCTCCGAAAAGAAGCCATGCCGGAAGAACTGTCCTGGGTTCCCATCTTCGAAAGCGGATTCAAGGTCAATGCCTATTCCAGAGCCCGGGCTCTGGGTCTCTGGCAGTTTATCTCATCCACGGGATACCGGTTCGGGCTGAAACGGACGCGGTGGGTGGACGAGCGGATGGACCCGGAAAAGTCCACGCGGGCCGCTCTCAAGTATTTAAAGGAGCTCCACGCCTTCTTCGGCGATTGGACAACGGCACTGGCTGCATATAACTGCGGCGAGTTCAGGGTGCAGAGACTCATCAGGAATCAGAGGATCAACTATCTCGATAACTTCTGGGATCTGTACAAACTCTTGCCGAGGGAAACGGCACGGTTTGTCCCCCGGTTCATCGCTACGCTCCTCATCGTCAACGATCCTGAAAAATACGGTATGACCCTTCCCCTGCCAGATCCTCCAGTCACATACGAAACTGTTGAAATATTCCGCCCGGTCAAACTCTCAACCCTCTCCAAAAACATGGGTTTGAGCGCGGATGCGTTGGAGAAACTCAATCCGGAACTCCGGCATAAATCCACCCCCGAGGGAGATTACACTCTAAAAGTCCCCGTGGGATATGGAGAAAAAACCCTGGCCGCCATGGAGTCGACAGCCCGATGGATCCCTCCGGAAGCCACGTATTCCATCCATTATGTGAGGCGTGGGGAGACGGTCGGGGGAATTGCCCGAAGGTACAGGACATCCATCTCCGCCATCGCACGGCTGAACAGGCTCAACAGGCGCTACACTATCTATCCCGGACAGAGACTCAAGGTTCCCGGCCGATACGCCAGCCGTTCATCCTCTGCCAAATCTCGAGAGCTCGTTCGTGAGGGAGAGAAGCTCGTATACGTCGTCAAAAGAGGAGATTCCCTCTATCAGATCGCAAGCTCTTTCAACACATCTGTCGCAGAAATAAAGCGGAGAAACAACCTCAAGAGCAACACACTCCAAGTAGGACAGAAGCTGACTATACAGACCGGGAATCTTTCGGGAGCCACTCAATACACGGTCAGATCCGGAGACACCCCCTACGAGATCGCAAAAAGATTCGGGATGAACCTGAGTGTCCTGCTCACTCTCAACGGGCTCAACTCAAGGTCCAAGATCTATCCAGGGCAAAAGCTTTGGGTGACTCCGAATAACAACTCGCCTTAGCGGATATTAAACGTCCGGCGTCCCGCCAATCGGCCACTGACCACAATAACAACCACCCAGCCACCCTTTAAACTCTCCTCTCGCGGAATGTCTAGCCTGTCATAAGCGGTCACAGTCTCCAAATAGACCTGGCTTGTGTTCACGGGAACAGCGTCTGTCTCTTTGAATAATTTCCCATCCGGACTATACCATTTCCACTGGAGTGTCATCGATTCTCCGACATTTTTTAGCTCCACAAAGCAGAACACACCGGGATCTTCCAGCACAAAATCCGTCGTAATATCGACGGGAGCCAGGAGTTCTCCGTCTGGAAGAACTCTCTTACAGAGTGCAAACGTCTCTACGAGCTGCTCGGGCTCTGGAAGCGGTTCGATCTTAAAAGAGACACATCCTCCCGCAAATAGAATGATCGCTGCGTAAAAAATCCCAACCGCCTTTTTTTTCATCTCGGTATCAATTCAACAGAAAACTGCTTGGATAGACTCCGCCACACAAACCGCAACTTTACACGGCCGGCCTCTCTCACAAGGAAGAGATCGATATTGTTCAGCTTATTCAAAATAAAATCATAGTTGATGAGCGTGTGAAATTTCCACTTTCTGATGACCTCGAAAGAGATATCGGCAAAGGATTGAGTCCACTTTCTATTTTTGGGATCATAGGAGACAGAGACCCAACTGTTGAGCTTCGTTGAAGGATTGGCTCGAAAGACAGCGCTTAAATCCTGGCTTGTTGTGCCTTCGATGAGCCAATCTCTCGATCGCCGCCTCGACCGGAAATTGTACAATCCTTCCAAGAAGAAGCCGCTGGCGACTTCAAAGATCGCATTCCCGATGAATCCGCCGGAAGTGAAGTTCCGGTCTTCCTTCTCCAAGAACTGTTCGATGGCCACACTCATATTCAGAGAAAATTGCGGCGTCACATACACGGGTTGGGTCGACAGGCTGAAAATCATGTTATTGCTGTAGGTGTCCTGGTGTTCTGCGCCCGCTTTGACATCGCTATAGATAAAAATATTCGTAAAGCTCGCTACAAGGATCCCTCCGTAAAAAGAAAACGGATTGATCCCCACTCGCAGCTGCGGCTGTGAGAGAAGCTGGCTCCCGAAGAGGTCATGGTTGAGGTAATAATCGGTGGACAGGTTGAAGACCCGGGAATCATAGGAGAGGCTCACCGCTCCTGTAAGGATCTCGGAAAAATCCTCGCTCCCCACGATCTTGATCTTGGAATATGTGGAATTAAGGAGAAGCGTAAAATGCTCGAGGAACGTGTTTCCATAGGCCAAGCTCCCCAAAAGCTGATCCTGGACCTCATACCTTCCTGCAAGAGACAGCTCTCCCCACTGCCCTCCACTTATCGAGGAGTTGAATCCGAACCAAAGTTCTCCTTTGTAATTGATCGGTTTGTTATAGGAGACATCGAAATTTGTGGTGACCGTGTTGCCCCATCTCCTGTTCAACACAAAGCTGGCATTCCAGAGATTGCTAGAATTATAGTTTCCGGTAAAACTGGCGTTTGTGTTTTCCCCGAAAACGACAGAAGTGGAATTCAAGATATCTATCTGTCTGTCCGGTCCTGTGTAGTTTTTAAGAACAGAACGCTCCTCATAATTCAGCTGTGTCAAACTGTTCACTCTATCAGGCGTTCTGAAAAGATAACTCCCACGAGCGATGATCCCCTGCGCCTTGGTGAACCAGATCTTATCCAATGAGAAGCCACTCCCCCTCTGATTCAATCCCGAAGAAAGCTTGAACTTTTTAAACCCGAGCGATTCTAGCCCCTCAAGGTGAAGGACCACACTTTCCCCTAAAACTTCATAATCCTCCGTTATTTGAGCGATCTCGCAGGTGAAATAGAATAAGGAAGACTGTATCCTGGATAAAGTGAGGTCCCCGAGTTCATTTTGCGGGAGAGAGAGCTTTTCTTCTTCTTCTTCTTCTTCTTCTTCTTCTTCTTCCTTTGCAGGTGTTTCTCCCTCTTCCGGCTTAATTTGGATCACTCCAATCTTTCCCGTGTAACTGACGAGCGTCGCTTTTTTCTCCTCGGGGCTGAAAAAAAATTCATCCCCTTCAAACATCTTTTCCCCATTCTGAGACAAAACAACTGAACCGTAAGCATAAAAAACTCTGGCTCCCACATCGGCTTTCAGATGAGCGCAGGTCACATCATAACCAAGGAATCGAAAGGACACAGCCTCTCCATACATCTGGTTGTGATCATAACTGTAGGCAAGATAAGAGCCCTTGAATTCGACGAGAATCTTCTCCTCGGAGACAAGAAAAGAGGTCCCGCTGAGCACGACCGTGATAATACAGAGTATTTTTCTCAATAATCTCAATTTTGAAGCTTGAGTTGATAAATTCTTTGGCTTCCGTCTGCATTCCACAAATAAGCGCCGTCAAAAGTCAATCCGCGGGGAGATTGGCCGGGTGATAGATACGCTCTTCGAATATCACCCTCTACACTGATCTGGAATATTGTAAGAGTGGCCATATCTGACACCCATAGAGACACGCCATCAAAGGCCATTCCATCCACACGAGTCCCTGGATTATCGAAAGAAGATAAGATCTCGGCTGTATCAGGATCGACGCGCATAATCTTGTTCGAAAGGACATCGGCAAGCCAAAGGGCTCCGTTGCCGTATTCAATGGCCGTAAAAGATCCCCTCTGAAGATTAAGCCTCTTTTGGATGTCACCTGTTAAGAGGTTGATCTTATAGACATCGACCACGGCCTCACTGCACACCCAGAGGTCATTTCCATCGTAGGCTATTCCCGATGTTACCTGAAGGACAGATGTGAGAGCTCTCACCTGAGATCCATTCAGCCTGTTGAGGCTGTAGAGGGTCTCGTTATAGCCATCCACATTCCAGATAGTGCTGCCATCCCAGGCAAGTCCGAGAGGGATAAGCGCAGGTGTGGGGATCGTGTTGATCACCTCGAACACAGCTTCTCCGGCCTCAGGGTCAAAGGGATTGTCAAAGATACGGTCCTGACATGAAGGGAACGCCAGGACGCTAAAAACGATAGCTGACAGTAAGGGCCAGACTTTTATTTTTTCCACTTTCAAGCTTTAGCCTCAGGTTACTCGCCTTTTTGTCTTTGTTCTTCATGATAAAATAAATGTCGATCAGGTTAATCACCCAGACACCCGCTGCCACCAGCAAATATTGATTCCTCTTCGTGTCATAATTCTCCGTATTCTGTCTGTAATGGACTGCATCATCCACAGTGGTTGCATCCTTATAATGAGAGTAAGCACGGTTCCCCTTATGGTTGTAAGAAAACACTTTGTAAAGCGCGAAGATCTCTGCCGACAGGAACAGGACACCCTCGATATATCTTTTCTCAGCCATCTGTCCCCACCCGGGAAACAGAAGTGATTTGTGGAGGGACGTGAATTTTTTCTCCGGCGGGGATTCATCGGGGGCCACTTCTTGACCCGCGCACGGGAAAAAAGAAAACGCAAAGGAAACCAATATCAGGACGGTGACTAAACCTCTCTTCATCCGCTCCTGTTCAGTATAGAATGAAGCCGCTTTTTTTTCAAACCCTGAATTTAGGAATGGGAAAGCCTAGAAAGAATGAATAATTCAGCTTATTTTTTGGCTTGGGAGGCCTTGGCCTTCTCTTTCAGACTCTCTTTTTTCTTCTCTTTTTTCTTGAATTCTGTGCCCACGAGCTCGAGGATGGCCATTTCCGCCCCATCTCCGGCACGGGGGCCCAGTTTGATGATTCGCGTGTATCCGCCCGGCCTTTCCGTAAAACGGGGGCCGATATCCTCAAAGAGCTTCTTGACCGCTTCCTTCTTGTAGATGTACTGCAAGGCTTGGCGACGTGTATGAAGGGAGTTTGTCTTGGCCAGAGTGATCATTTTCTCTGCAATCGGCCTTGTTGCTTTTGCCTTAGCGAGTGTGGTTCTGATTCGTTCCTTCTCGACAAAAGAGGTCACAAGGCTCCTGAGCAGAGCTTTTCGCTGCGAGGAGTTTCTTCCAAGCTTTTTTCCGCTGACCTGATGCCTCATTCCGGGACTCCTTCTCCTCTCTCCTCCTCAGGTTTCGGGGCTCCTTCGATCTTCTCGATCAACTTGGGATGAAGCTCCAAGTTCAGACCCAGACCCAACTCTTGAAGGGTTTCCTTGATCTCAGACAGGGATTTGCGCCCGAAGTTTTTGGTCTTCAACAGCTCATCCTCTGTTTTCTGCACAAGCTTATAGATCTTCTCTATACCCGCTGATCGGAGGCAGTTGTTTGACCGCACCGACAGCTCGAGATGGTCGATGGACTTGGAGAGGATATCTATCTGAGAGAAATACGGGATCTCTTTCTTTGCTGGCGCCACTTCGAGCTCAGCCGGCTCATCAACGATATTCAAGAAAATGACCAGATGGTTTCTCAAGATTTTTGCAGCTTGAGCGAGGGCGTCTTGAGGAGATCTAGCTCCAGTCGTCCAGATCTCCAGGGTTAATTTTTCATAATCGATCCTTTTGCCCACACGAGCGGGATCGACCCGGTAATTCACTTTGACGATCGGGGAGTGAGAAGAATCCAAGGGAATAAAATCAACACTCAGTTCCTCGTTGTAGTTATGATCAGCAGGATTGTATCCCCTGTTGTTCTCCACTATCATCTCTATGTCCAGAATTCCATCTTTGTCCAAGGACGCGATATGGATATCTTTGTTGAGGATCTCTATATCAGAGTCGTGCTCGATATCCGCAGCGCTCACTTCAGCGGGCCCCTTTTTCTTCAGGGTCATTGTTTTAGGTTCATGGCCCACCAGCTTCAAGGGTATGCTTTTAAGATTCAGATTGATATCTGTGACATCTTCAACGACACCTGGAAGCGTTGAAAACTCATGGAGAACATTCTGGATGCGGACGTTCGTGATGGCTGCCCCCGAGATGGAAGACAAAAGAATTCTCCGCAACGAATTCCCGATCGTGATACCAAAACCTCTTTCAAAAGGCTGAGCTGTGAATTTTCCATACTTCTCTGTTAAGGTCTCGTAATCACACTCTAAATATCTCGGTCTCTGAAAACCTGTTTCTATCATTTCTCCTCCTCTTCGGGTTCCATTTACCCTGACTCAGCCCTCAAGGACTAAAAATCCAGCTTTCAGCCCTCGGGAGTCTATAGGATTACTATCTGGAGTAAAGCTCCACGACAAGATGTTCCTCAACGGGAATCGACACGTCCTCACGTTCGGGGAACGCAAGAACTTTCGTCGCCATTTTTCCACTGTCCACTTCGAGCCAACCCGGAACTGTTTTGTTTTTATTGAATTCGACGATCGCTTTGTATTCTTCTTTACCCGCCGATCTTCCCCTGAATGCCACCACATCGCCCTTGTTCACCAGCATCGATGGAGCGGTGACCTTTATTCCGTTGATACTGAAATGACCATGGGTGATCATCTGCCGAGCATGGAGACGGGAGTGGGAAAATCCGACGAGATAAATCACATTATCCAATCTCCTCTCCAGCATGGACAAGAGGATCTCTCCTGTGATCCCTCTTTTGCGCTCCGCTCTCTGGAAGAACAGCTTGAACTGTTTTTCAGACATGGCATAGTATCTTTTTAATTTCTGCTTCTCCCTCAGCTGAATGCCATAACCGAGGATCCTGCGTCTCATCCTCCCATGTTCGCCCGGCGGATAAGGTCGACGCTCAACAGGGCACTTGTCGGTCAAACATTTGCTTCCTTTGAGGAACAGTTTTGTCCTCTCTACCCGGCAATAACGACATATCGAATTTCTCTCCTTTGACATCATTCACTCCTTAAAGGTATCCCTCACACTCTCCGCCGTTTCCTCACTCGACAACCGTTGTGAGGTATGGGTGTTACGTCTCTGATGGACTTTATCTCCAATCCTCCTGCCTGGAGGGCTCTGATCGCAGATTCCCTCCCGGCTCCAGGACCTTTAACCTTGACATCGACATATCTCACGCCAAATTCTTTGGCATCGTTCGCGACCTCTTTGGCCGCCAATTGAGCGGCAAACGGTGTTCCTTTTCGAGCGCCCTTGAAACCCGCTGTTCCCGAACTTTTCCAGCAAAGCGTGTTACCCTGCTGGTCCGTTATGGTGATGATCGTATTGTTGAACGTTGATTGGACGTATGCAACACCGAATCCGATGTCCTTTTTGACTTTTTTCTTCTTGACTTTTCTCTTCGGTCTAGCCATTAGACGCTCCCGCTATTTTTTCTTGATCGTACGCCCGGAAGGGCCTTTCCTCGTTCGTGCATTCGTCTTTGTCCTCTGCCCGCGCACGGGTAGCCTTCTCTTGTGACGCATGCCCCTGTAAGAGCTGATATCCATCAGCCGCTTTATATCCATCGTGACCTCTTTGCGGAGGTCTCCTTCGATCTTTTCTTGTTTTTCGATGATCTGGCGGATTTTGTTGATCTCTGCTTCTGACAAATCTTTGACCTTTTTGTCCCTATCGATCTTGACCGCTTCAAGGATCTTGATCGCTTTCGAGCGGCCTATACCATAGATATAGGTCAAGCCAACTTCGACTCTTTTATCCGGGGGAAGGGTGATTCCAGCAATTCTAGCCATTTTTACCTCATCTATCCTTGTTTTTGTTTATGCTTCGGGTTCGTGCAAATGACCCGGAGCGTACCTTTCCTCTTTATGATCCGACAATTGCGGCACATCTTTTTGACTGAGGCCCTTACTTTCATTGTCCTGTCCTTTATTTGAATCGATAGGTGATTCTTCCTTTGGTCAAGTCATACGGTGAGAGCTCCACCAGAACCTTATCCCCGGGAAGAATCCGGATAAAGTGTTTGCGCATCCTCCCCGAAATGTGGGCCAATATTTTATGCTTGTTCGATAACTCCACACGAAACATGGCATTCGGAAGCGTTTCGAGCACTGTGCCCTCGGCTTCTATCACATCATTTTTAGACATGCCGAGACTCCTTTTCATATTTGTGATACTCTTTGTCCTCGAGAAGGCTCAAGATTTCAGCACCATTTTGCGTAAGAGCAACAGTGTGTTCGTAATGTGCGGAAAGGCTCCTATCTTTGGTAACGGCCGTCCAGTTGTCCGTCAGGATCTCCACTTCCCAGTTGCCGACGGCGATCATGGGTTCAATGGCGAGCACCATTCCCGGTTTCAGTTTCGGTCCACGCCCCGGCGACCCGAAATTCGGCACCTGTGGCTCCTCATGCAGCGCAAATCCGATCCCGTGTCCGACAAAAGAGCGGATCACCGCAAATCCTTGAGATTCCACGTGACTTTGGATAGCGTAGGAAATATCCGAAAGCCTGTTTCCCTCCTTGATCTTCGCCAAACCCTTGGCGAAGGACTCTCTCGCTGTGGCAATAAGTTTCTCTGCACGGGGGGAGATATCTCCAACTGGATAGGTCACAGCGGCATCTCCATAAAAACCCTCATAAACAACACCAAAATCAAGGCTGATGATATCCCCGGCGCGGAGAGTTCTCGCAGACGGAATCCCATGAACGATCTCCTCATTGATGGATGTGCATAGAGATGCAGGGTAGCCCCGATAACCCTTGAAGGCCGGGACCGCATCCATTTCCCGAGTTCTCTTTGCCGCATATTCATCCAGGTCCTTTGTCCGGATTCCTGGCTTAATGAGCAGGGCTAATTCCGAAAGGATTTTCGCCACGATCTGGTTACTCCGTTTCATGGCTTGAATCTCTTCCTCACTTTTATAGATAATCATTCGTCTACTCTAATTCTCTGCCTTGTCTATAAAATCATCGATGATTCGACGCACCCTGGCAAAAATATCTTCGACAGGCCCATCTCCGTTGATAACGAAATAATTCGATTTTATCTTATAGTGATCAACGAGAGGTTTTGTTTGCTCGTGATAGATCCTTAACCGGTCGCGGATCACCTCAGGCTTGTCATCATCCCTCTGGATGAGATCCCCCGAACAAACATCGCAGATATTTTCAGATTGCGGTTTATGTCCCAACAAGTTATATATCCTGCCACAGCGCGAACAAATCCTTCGCGCACTTAACCTTTCGATAACAGCCTCGTCGGGCAAATATATCTCGATCGTTATTTCTCGACGATCGTGACCGATATCTCCCATCATCCGGGCCTGGTTGATCGTCCGCGGAAAGCCATCCAGAATATATCCATCCGCGCAGTCGGATTCGGCGATCCTTTCTTCGACCATTTTTACGACCAGGTCATCCGCTACGAGGTCGCCCCGTTCCATGATCGCACTGACCTGAAGACCCAACGGCGTTTTCCGTGATACAGCATCACGCAAGAGGTCTCCCGTAGAGATCCGCGGGAATCCGTAGGCCTTGCTCATGCGCTCTCCCTGGGTTCCCTTCCCGCTGCCGGGGGCACCGAGCAGAATGATTCTCATCCCCTTCGACCCCTTATTCTTCCTCGACGCATAAAGCCATCATAATGACGCATGACAAGCTGGGCTTCGATTTGTTGGAGCGTATCCATGGCCACACCCACAACAATGAGGATGGATGTGCCGCCAAAATAAAAATCGACGTTTGCACCCTGTGTGAACCACTGGGGCAGGTTTTGGTCCAGAAAATTCCCGATCAGAGGAAGGTTCTGCACACGGATCCCGGTCATCATAAACTCCGGCATCGTGGCTACGGCCGCAAGGTAGAGCGCCCCAACCAGAGTGAGACGCGAGAGGACACCATCGATATAATCAGAGGTGTTTCTCCCGGGTCTTATTCCTGGAATAAATCCGCCATACTTTCTCAAGTTGTCCGCCACATCCGTCGGGTTAAAAATGATGGAAACATAAAAATAGGTAAAAAATATGATGGCCGTGATGTAGAGAAGCACATACAGGGGCATTCCCATCCCGAACTGCTGGGCGATATTCTGGATGACAGGGATCCTGATCATTTGTGCCATTGTTGAGGGGATCGTGATGACGGAGGCCGCAAATATTATGGGGATAACACCGCCTGTATTCACGCGAAGAGGAAGATGTGTGCTCTGGCCCCCGTAGATCTTTCTGCCGACAACTCTTTTGGCATAGGAAACGGGAATCCGTCTTTGGCCCCTTTCCACAAAAACGATAATGCCACAGACAGCGATCATTATGGCGAGGATGAATATCAGCTTCAACGGCCCCATATCTCCGCTCCGGATCTGCGTGACAACGCTCTGCATGGCCCGAGGAAAATCGACCACAATGCCAGCAAATATGATCAGCGAGATCCCATTTCCGATACCCCGTTCCGAGATCTGTTCTCCCAGCCACATGATAAAAACGGTTCCTGTGGTCAAGGTGAGAACAGTGAGAAGCTTAAACCCAATGCCAGGATTGGGGACGATGGCTGCGCCTCCAGGGCTGCGCAGGGATTCCAGAAGCATGGCGATGGCTGAGGACTGAATGATACAAATCACAAGGGTTCCATAACGGGTGTATTGAGTGATCTTTTTTCGTCCGAGTTCTCCTTCTTTGGACAACCTCTCCAAATAAGGCCAGACAACCTGGAGCAGCTGGAGGATGATGGATGAGCTGATGTAGGGCATGATGCCCAGCGCGAAAATTGTCATTCGCGACATGTTTCTGCCAGAGAAAAGGTCGATGAATCCGAAGATGGTGCCCTTCTGGGCTTCCCAAAACTCTGCCAGGGCGCTCGCGCTGATCCCCGGATTCGGGATCTGTGCACCGATCCTGTAAATCGCCAGAATTAAAAGAGTGAAGAGGACTCTCTTTCTCAGATCAGGAATACTGAAAATGTTTTTTATACTGTCGAGCATCGTTAACTTCCAATCAGGATTGCTTTGCCGCCCGCATCCTCGATTTTTTTCAAGGCGGAAGCAGAAAATTTATGTGCATGGATGGTCTTGGATGCGGAGATATCTCCCTGCCCCAAGATCTTGACCTTCTCTGATTCCTTCTTCAAGATACCGGCCTCGACTAAATCCTTGGGCTTGATCTCATTCTTTTTAACCTTTTCCAGCCGTGCGAGATTCACCTCGCTGTACTCTGTTCGAAAGATATTCGTAAATCCTCTCTTAGGGATTCTCCGGCTGAGGGGCATTTGACCTCCCTCGAATCCCCGTTTTCGAGAATATCCGGAGCCGGATTTTTGTCCTTTGGTCCCGCGCCCGGCCGTTTTTCCCTTACCCGAACCAGGACCTCGCCCCACTCTTTTCCGTGTCTTTCTAGAGTTCTTTGCAGGATGCAGATTGTTCAGATTCATTTTGTATCCAACTCCTCCACCTTCACTAAATGAGGAACCTTTCGGATCATGCCCCTTATCTCCGGGCAGTCCTTGCGAATGACTTCCGAGTCGATCCTCCGCAAACCCAATCCCTTGATGACCTCGCGCTGCTTCTGCGGTCGACCGATGAGGCTCCTGACGAGCCGGATCTTGACCTGCCTTGCAGCGGGTTTTATCGGTTTGGGTTTGGCCTTTTTTGTTTTCGCTTTCGCTGGAGCTTCAGCATCTTTTTTTACTGCCATATTATCTCCTCTTCTTTATGTCTGATGGCAGAAATTTTCTTTGGATTTTTTAGGCTTTCTAGAGCGTTCATTGTGGCGTTGGCTACGCTTATGGGATTATTGCTGCGCAGGGATTTGGTGAGGATGTCCTTGATCCCAGCCAACTGCATGATCACACGCACAGCTCCGCCAGCGATAACGCCGGTTCCTTGGGAAGCCGGCCGAAGAACCACTGTCCCACCGCCATGGACACCTTTGACAAAATGGGGAATCGTAGTGTCTTTGAAGGGGACTTCGATCATGTTCTTTTTTGCATCTTGGACGGCTTTGGCTATAGCTGGAGGGACCTCCCGCGCTTTGCCCATACCGATCCCCACCATGCCATTTTCATTCCCTACGGCAACAAGAGCAGAAAAACTCAGGTTTTTCCCGCCTTTAACGACCTTAGTTGTTCGCCGGATGGAAATGACCTGGTCTTTAAGCTCTATTTCTTCTTCGAGTTCCTCTTTGATTTCTTCTTTGGCCACTCTTTGCCTCCTGTTGTGTACACTCTGGGCTAGAAACTCAGCCCTCCTTTTCTCATGGCTTCGGCCAAGGTTTTTACCCGGCCATGATAGGGATATATGCCTCTATCAAAAATGATCGTTTTGATCTTATTGCTCTTCGCTCTTTTTGCGACCATCTCCCCCACTGTCTTTGCTGCATCCGAGTTCTTGGTGTTCTTCGATTTTGTTCCGAACTCTTTTTCCCTAGTGGAAGCGGAAAAGAGCACCTTTCCGTTTTCATCATCAATCAATTGAACATAAATATGTCTGTTACTCTTGAACACATACGCTCTCGGCCGTGCGGGTGTTCCAGATATTTTTTTGCGGATTCGCTTCCTGATCCGTGATCTAGCCTTTGCCTTCAACGTCACATTGTCTTTATACACCGCTCACTCCTGCTTTGCGTTCTTTTTTGATCAGTCTCTCCCCTACATAACGAACACCCTTTAATTTATAGGGATCAGGTTTACGAAAGCTTCGTATTTTGTGCGCTTCCTGTCCGACCCGCTGCTTGTCGATCCCTTTGACGATAATCAAGGTGGGCTTTTCCAAGACGATCTCGATATCATCGGGAATTGGGTACAATATCGGTTTGGAATAACCCAGGTTGAGCTCCAGCTTGTTTTTATCCAAACGCGCACGGTATCCCACGCCTACAATCTCCAGTTGCTTAGAGAATCCTGCAGAGACGCCCGTGGCTGAATTGGAGGCCAAAGTCCGGCATAAACCATGGTATGCAGGAAGTTTACCGGAGTCATTTTCTCTCGTTATGACCAGCTCCTTCTCTTTGAGTTCCGCTTTGATCCCCGGGAGAAGCGGTGAGACCAGCTTCCCTTTGGGGCCTTCGAAAACAATTTCATCTGTGTGGATGGTTACCTTAACTCCCTCAGGAACAACAATGGGTTCTTTTCCGACTCTGGACATGGCTCAATTTCCTCTCAAAATAAATTTACCAGACCTGACACAAAACCTCCCCTCCGAGTTGAAGGTCTTCACATTTTTTCCCTGTCATCATACCCTTCGAGGTCGATATGATCACGATCCCCAGCCCATCAAGCACCTTGGGCACCGAGTCCGACTTGCAGTAGATCCGACATCCGGGTTTGCTCACACGGCTCAGCCCGGAAATCACGCTTTCGCCATCTTCCGTGTATTTGAGGACCACGCTCAAAACGCCTTGGATATTTCCTTCCATAACTCTAAAGCTTTTGATATATCCCTCGTCTTTGAGGATCTTCGCGATCTCGATCTTCATTCGAGACGAAGGGATGCGAACGTCTTTTTTCTTTGCCAAAGCTGCGTTCCTGATTCTTGTCAGCATATCCGCAATAGGATCAGTCATAGTCATAATCGAACCTCTCTTTGTCTTTTACCAGGACGCCTTTATGATTCCTGGGATTTCTCCTTTAAGAGCCAATTCTCGAAAACAGAGACGACACATGTCAAACTTGCGAAAATACCCTTTGGAACGTCCGCAGATCCGACACCGAGATTTTTTCCTTACAGCATACTTTGGCTCTCTCAAATATTTGGCCATACTTGACTTTCTAGACACTTTTGCCTTCCTTACAATGCCCCGCTAAAGGGCATCCCTAGTTTCTGAAGCAAAGCATGAGCTTCTTGGTCGTTTTTTGCCGAGGTGACGATGGTGATATTCATACCGCGTGACTTTTCGACCTTCGTGTAATCGATCTCGGGAAAAACGAGCTGGTCCTTCAACCCAAGAGTATAATTACCTCTTTTATCAAAAGCTCGAGAGGGAACTCCTCTAAAATCACGCACACGAGGCAGGATGATGTTGACAAGCCGGTCATAGAATTCATACATCATTTTCCCTCGGAGGGTCACATAACAGGCAATGGCATGTCCCTGACGCAGTTTGAACGAAGAGATGGATTTTTTCGCTCTCCCGATGGCAGGCCACTGTCCGGTGATCAGGCTCAGCTCCTTTTTGGCTGTATCCAGAGCTTTGATGTTCTGGATAGCTTCTCCGACACCGATGTTGATAACGATCTTTTCGAGTCTGGGTACAGCCATTTTATTGGTAATAGACAACTCCTTTTGGAGTTCCGGGATGATCTCTTTTCTGTACTTTTCCTGGAGGCGGCTCATTTGTTATCTCTCTTCAATTCTTTTCTATGCTGATGTCGCATTTGGCACAAACCCTGATTTTGCTTCCATCCTCGAGTATCTTACTCCTTGCACGTACTCCTTGGGCACACTCGGTGCAGTAGAGCATGACGTTGGATACATGGATAGGAGCTTCCTTTTCCATGATCCCTCCCTGGATATTTTTGCTCTGATCACGACGGATGAATTCTTTGGCGAACTTTATTTTCTCGACAACGATCGTGCGCTTATCTGGATTGACCTTAAGGACTTTACCAGTTTTTCCCTTGTCCTTCCCGCGAAGAACAATAACCTCATCATTCTTTCGGACCTTCATCTTATTCATCAAAGTACCTCCGGAGCGAGGGAGACGATTTTCATAAATTTCCTCTCGCGCAACTCTCGTCCGACTGGCCCGAAGACTCGCGTTCCGATGGGCTCTCCTTGACGGTCGATGATCACAGCGGCATTGTCATCGAACCGTATGTAGGAGCCGTCTTTGCGTCGGATTTCTTTTCGCGTTCGAACGACAACGGCACGGATGACTTTTCCTTTAGGAATCTTGCTCTCCGGTTCCGCTTCCTTGACTGAGGCAGATATGACATCTCCCACACTTGCCGTTTTTCCTACGCCTCCGCCGAGAGGAGTTATGCACAAAATCTTCCGCGCTCCCGAATTGTCAGCGACTTTGAGCATAGTCTCTTGTCTTATCATTATTTTTTTTCCTCGTTTTCCTTCTCGACCTCAGAGGGAGACAGGCCAATGATCTCTTTCACACGCCATCTTTTCCTCTTGCTGAGGGGTCGTGTTTCAACGATCTTGACGACATCACCGATTTTACATTTCTCGTATTCATCATGGACAAGAAATTTCTTCCGCCTTTTGATGATTTTTTTGTAGAGCGGATGTCTCACCTGGCGTTCGACAAGAACTGTCACGGTCTTCTTCATCTTGGTCCCAATAACAACGCCAACCTTAGTTGTCTTTCTCCCTTGACTTGTGTTCATTCTCTATTCCATCCCTTTATTTTTTTCTCTGAGTATGGTTTTAATGCGTGCAAGATCTTTTTTTACATTTTTGAGCTTCATTGCATTCTCGAGCTGCCCCAACGCATGCTGGAACTTCAGCTTGAACAGCTGGTCTTTCAGCTCTTCCTGTTTGTTGATTAACTCATCTTCTGTTAATTCTCTTAATTCTGTGGCTTTCATTGCAGTTCCCTGATTTTTCGGGTTATAAATCTAGTCTTAATAGACAGCTTGTTCGATGCTAACCGCATGGCTTCCTTTGCTAGGGGTTCCGGAACACCTTCTAATTCATACAAGATCTTACCGGGTTTGACTACATCGACCCAAAACTCCGGGTCTCCCTTGCCCTTCCCCATACGGACTTCTGTCGGCTTCTTGGTGATGGGTTTCCAAGGAAAAACACGGATCCACAACTTCCCTTTTCTCTTGACGTGTCGGGTTATCGCGATTCGGCCTGCCTCGATCTGACGTGCAGTGATCCAGCACGGCTCCATAGCCTGGAGGCCGAACTCACCGAATGCCAGGGTTGCCCCACGGATGGGTTTTCCCTTCATGCGGCCTCTCTGCTGTTTCCGGTGTTTTACCTTTTTTGGCATAAGCATGGTTAAATCTCCTCAACCTCCGCAGTCTGGACCGTCATTTTTTCTTTCTCTTTATCTGAGGTGTACACCCATACCTTGATTCCGATCTGGCCATACGTCGTGAACGCTTCGGTGAATCCATAGTCAATGTCTGCCCTCAAGGTCTGAAGAGGCAGTTGCCCGCGAAGATACCATTCCGACCTCGCGATTTCCACACCCCCTAAGCGGCCAGAGCACATCACCTTGATCCCCTTGGCTCCCATTTTCATGGCCATCTCAACAGCGCGACGCATCGCACGCCTGTAAGCAATCCTCTTCTCCAACTGCACGGCTATTCCCATCGCAACCAACAACGCATTGGTTTCCGGCTTGTCGACTTCCCGGATATCGATATAGACTTCCTTGGATGCGATATTCTGAAGAATATTCTTGAGGCTCTCGATTTCCTTGCCTCCGCGGCCTATCACGATTCCCGGCCGGGCTGTGTGGATGATAATCCTGATTTTGGGCCCCACTCTCTCCACTTCCACTTCAGATATTCCGGCGTGCTTGTAGCGTTCCTTCACGATCTTTTTCATGCGGAGATCCTCATGGATCAACCGGCTGTAGTCCTTGCCTTTGGCAAACCAACGAGAGCTCCACTGCTTGTTGAATCCCAATCTAAAACCGTATGGATGTGTTTTCTGACCCACTGTTATCTCCCTTTTCTTTCCTCTAAATAGACATGGACATGGCTCGTTCTCTTCAGAATTCTTGCGGCTCGCCCCATGGGAACGGCCTGCCATCTCTTCCACTGAGGCCCTTGATTGACAAATATCTCTGATATGTAAAGATTATCTACATCCACATCTGCGCCCGTTTGCTGAGCGTTTGCGATGGCTGAGCGGAGGACTTTCTCGACAATAGCACTGGCCTTCTTTTTCCTGGAAAAATGCAGGATCGTCAAGGCTTCGCCCACATACCTGTCCCTCACAAGGTCTGTGACGAGACGGCATTTTTGCGGAGAGATCCTCACATGTTTAGCGACGGCATGACTGATAATATTTTCTTTGTCCATTTTTACTTCTTCATCCTGATCGTGCGTGCTGTTTTTGACGTGTGCCCCTTAAAGGTTCGTGTGGGAGAGAATTCTCCCAGTTTATGGCCAACCATGTTCTCTGTAATAAACACGGGAATAAACTTCCTTCCGTTATGGACAGCGATCGTCAACCCCACCATTTCTGGAATGATCGTGGAGCTTCGAGACCATGTTTTGATGACCTGTCTCTTTTCCCTTTGAGACGCAGACGCCTCAACCCTCATCAGAAGCTTATCCTCAACAAACGGCCCTTTTTTTAGAGACCTGCCCATAATCACTTACTCCTTCTCCGGACGATGAATTTTTGCGTCCGTTTGTTTTTTCTCGTTTTAAATCCCTTGGTGGGCTGACCTGTGGGAGAAACAGGATTTCGTCCACCCTTGGCTTTGCCCTCTCCACCGCCATGCGGATGATCGATAGGATTCATGGCAGTCCCACGCACATGGGGCCTGCGTCCTTTCCACCTCGTACGTCCTGCCTTACCGATGGAGACGTTTTGATGGTCGGGATTGCTCACTTCTCCGACGGTCGCCCGGCAGTCAAGATGGATCTTCCGGATCTCCGAGGAGGGCATCCGGATCTGCGCATAGTTGCCTTCTTTCGCAAGGACCTGTGCGCGCGTTCCTGCAGCCTTAGCGATCTGTCCTCCCTTGCCCTTCTTCAGTTCTATGTTGTGAACCACAGTCCCCAGGGGAATAAAACGCAGGGGCATCGCATTTCCGGGGAGAATATCCACCTGTTTGTCTGCGGAAACGATGACCTGACCGACTTCCAATTTGTATGGAGTCAGGATGTAACGGCGTTCCCCATCTCTGGACTTTACGAGCGAGATGAATGCGGAGCGGTTGGGATCGTACTCGATCGTCTCGACCTCACCGGGGATGTCTATCTTGTCCCGCTTAAAATCGATAAGACGGTAACTCCGTTTGTGACCGCCGCCACGAAAACGTATAGAAATCCGGCCCCGGGAATCTCTTCCTCCCGATTTCTTGAGAGGCCGGACCAATGGTTTATAGGGTTCGCTTGTGGTCAGTTCCTCGTAAGTCAAGCCTGTTCTGTGCCTCAAGCTCGATGTTGTCGGTCTGTATGTTTTTACGCCCATTTTAGACAGCCTCAAAATATTCGATCATCTTTTCGCCTTCTTTGAGTTTCACGTAGGCTTTTTTCCAATCTTTGGTATACCCCTCGTTCCGTCCTACACGTCTTTTTTTTCCCTTCTTTTTGATAATGTGGACTTTCTCGACCTTGACCTTGAAGAGCTGTTCAATGGCTTCCCTGATCTCGATCTTGTTCGCATGGGGCGCGACCTCGAAGCAGATCTCATGGTTCACCTCTTTCAACCAGGTGCTCTTTTCTGTGATGACCGGCCGCAAAATGATTGTGTAAGGATCTTTCACTTTAACCTCTCCATCAAAGATTCAAACGCCTTTGCCGAAAAAACAAGGGATTGAAAATTCAGCACATCATACACGTTGAGATTGTTAAAATCGATGGCTTTTACCTTGGGAATATTTCTCAAAGAAAGAAACATATTTTTATTCGTGTGATTATCCACGACCAGAGCGGAATCCAGCTTCAGCCCCTTCAAGAACTTCACTCCCTCCTTTGTTTTGGGCTCCTTGAAGTCAATCGCATCAAGAATGAACAACTGTTTTTCGTTGAGCTTCAGTGACAGGGCCGACTTCAGCGCATTCCTTTTGGCTTTTTTCGGTAAACTGATACTATAACTCCTGGGTGAGGGACCAAAGGTTACGCCTCCTTTCCTCCATAGAGGTGAACGATTGCTGCCGGCGCGCGCCCGGCCCGTGCCTTTTTGCCTCCAGGGTTTTCGTCCTCCGCCTCTCACCTGCGCGCGGGTTTTAGTTGCGGCTGATCCGCTCCTCTGGTTAGCTCTGTAACTTACGACAGATTCGTAGAGGAGGTGCTCCTTCAGAGGAGTATCGAGGATTCCTCCAGGCACACTGATCTCTTTGACTTTGTTTCCAGCACTGTCCAGAACTTCGACTTTAGCCATTTTTTACTCTTTCTTTTCCTCGCCCGTAGATACGGCTTCGAAACTTGTTTTTTTTATCAATAAATAGCCTCCCTTTGCTCCGGGGACTGCGCCCTTGACCACAAGGAGGTTGTGTTCCTTATCGGTTCCTATGACCAACAAATTTTTCACTGTTATGCGCTCGTCTCCCATTTGACCGGGGAGTTTCTTCCCTTTGAGCACACGGGATGGGTCGGCGGAACATCCGATCGATCCGGGAGCTCTGTGGAACATGGACCCGTGCGATCCTTTTCCTCCGTGAAAACCCCATCGTTTGACAACTCCCGCGAATCCCTTTCCCTTGCTCGTTCCCACCACATCGACTTTTTCACCGACTTGGAAGATCTCCACAGAGAATTGATCTCCCTCCTTCACCTCATCTTTGGCATCGCACGAAAATTCACGGAGGACTTTGGTTGGGGGCAAACCAGCCTTCTGGAAATGTCCCTCCTCAGCTTTATTCGGCCTCCTTTTGGGATTCTTCTCGACAAAACCTATCTGAATCGCGGAATATCCATCCCTCTCATCGGTTTTCTTCTGGATCACAGTGCATGGCCCAACCTGAATGACCGTGACAGGAACAGCATTCCCGTTTTCGTCAAACTGTTGGGTCATGCCTATCTTTTTTCCGATCAATCCTTTGACCATCGTTATTCTCCTGCACCACCAAAGGCTTGGATCTCCACATCAATCCCCGCGGGAAGGTCGAGCTTCTGCAGTTCCTCGATCGTCTCATTGTTGTACTCTCCGATATCGATGAGTCTCTTGTGGATGCGCATCTCAAAATGCTCTCGGGATTTTTTATCCACATGAGGAGAACGAAGAACACAGAATCTGTGTATACGTGTGGGTAGAGGAATAGGACCGGCGACCTTGGCTCCTGTTCTTTTGGCTTTTATAACGATATCTTTCACAGACTGGTCCAACAACCGGTGGTCAAAAGACTGTAATCTGATTCTTATTTTTTCCATTTTGTGTTCCTCGCTCGACTCTCTTGATTGCTATCTTGCATGTCAGCTATTTCTTTAGCTTTCTTTACTCCTGTTATTTCCTTCAGCCTCACTTATTTCGTTTTCTCTTTTATCGGTCCGTTCTTGAGGCGGACCTGATATCCTTAATCCTTATTCGCTTTCCTTTGTCCTTTCTTTCTTTATCCTTTGTATCGCCCCGTCCCTTCCGGGAACAGACCCTGCATCCTCTCCGCTAATCGATGATCTCTGTGACCGATCCCGCTCCAACTGTCCGCGAACCC